>DASVWO010000464.1:0-6988 GCA_036393165.1 Polyangiaceae bacterium
CGTTGCTCTTCACGATGCTGAGCAACCACTTCTCGACGATCTACGGCAGCTCCCTGAGCTGGCTCCTGCTGGGCATCCTGTTCGTCGGCGGCGCGCTCGTGCGCCACTGGCTCAACGTGCGCTTCAGCTTCCGCGCGTGGATCCCGGCGCTCGCCGTCACGGTGGTCGCCTGCGTGGGGACCGTCGGGTTCTTCGTGATGCGGCCGCAGGGTGCGGCCTCCGCGGCTGCCCTGCCCAACGCGCCGCCGGTGGCGTTCGCGTCGGTGCGGTTCATCCTGCACGAGCGCTGCACGCCGTGTCACTCGGATCACCCGACCATCGTGTCCAACCCGGTGGCGCCGGCGGCGGTACGCTTCGACACGCCGGAGGAGATCACGCTCTGGCGCGAGCGCATCCGCGCGCGCGTCGTCGTCACGCGCAGCATGCCGCTCAACAACCGCACCGAGATGACCGACGAAGAGCGCGACACGCTGGCCCGCTGGTTCGAGGGCGGCGCGCCGACTCAGTAACCAGAGTCACCAGCCCGAGCAGGTGAAGCGCAGCGCGAGGCTCTTGTCGCCGTTGTCGTCCATGAACGCGTAGAACGCGCCCTCGTGGTCGACCGCGATGGCCTCGTTGCTCGGTGTGGTCACCATGTCGAGCTGCGTCGCGCGGCCCGTCGCCTCGTCGACCACGTAGGTGCTCGATCCGCCGAACACGTTGGTCGTCACGAGGAGCACGCCCTGCGCCGGCCCACCCTCGGCGCCGAACGCGCAGTCGCTGAGCACACCTTCGCGGCTCGTGATGCGCGCGAGATCGAGGTGGAGCGCCGGCTTGCTCGCGTCGATCGAGAGCCGCCCCGACGCGTCGCGTTCCACGCAGTAGAGGGCCGTCTCCCGCTTGCTCGCGGCATACCCGGCGCATCGACCGGAGGCGCCGGACGCACGCAGACAGAGCCCCTCGTAGTTCTTGCCGCAGTTGATTCCGTGCAGATCGGGACACGACAGCGGCGGCGCCCCGATGGCGTACGCAGGCCCCTCCGCGCGGAGCCCGCCGGATCCATCCGGCACGTAGGTGCGCACGGCACCGGAAGACGTCAGCGTGTAGAGCCGCCCGGGGGCCATCCACGTCACGCCCTCGAAATCGTCGGACGCCGCGTCGTCGACCGCGAGCGTGAGCGCGCGCATCCCGCCCGCGGCGCTCCAGACCATCGCGGCACCGTGCCGCCCCGAATCGGAGATGACGAGGATCTCCTTCGCCCCGCGCCGCAGCTCCACCTCGGCGGCGCCCGACGCCTCCGGCACGTTCCACGGAGACGGGAACGACGGGTCGTTCTTGCAGACGATCTTCGGGGTCGGCGTCGCGGTCGTGGTCGCGGTCGCGGTCGTGGTCAGGGTCGTGGTCGTGGTCGCGGTCGGGGTCGGGGTCGCGGTCGGCGCCGCCGTCGGCACCGGCTTCCGCACCTCCCGCCCGCACGCCACGAGCGCGATCATCACCCACACGCCCCGGTGCACGTCAGCTCCCGCGATACGTCGAGTACCCGAACGGACTCACGAGGAGCGGCACATGGAGATGCTTCGTCGCGTCTTCCACCACGAACGCCACCGTCACGAGGCGCCAGAAGCACTTGATACCGGCGCCCGCGAAGTACGCCCCGACGTCGAACGTGATGCGATACGACCCGGCCTCCAGCGCCCCCGGCGCGAGCAACGTCTTGAGCCTCCCGTCGGCGTCGGTATTCCCCTCGCCCACCAGCTCCCAGATGCCCGCCCCTTGCTCGCGATCGAGCCAGACGTGCACCCCTGCGGCCGGCATTCCACGCGACGTATCGAGGACGTGCGTCGTGATCGCGCTCGTCATCGCATCACCAGCTTGTCGAGCCGCAGCTCCGTGATCTTCCGCTGCTCATCGGCAGCCCGCGCCACCTCGCGCGCCCGGTCTCCCCCGAGCCGGTCGCGCGCGATGGCCAGCATCTCGTCGGCGCTCTTGCCCGTGGCACACACGATGTACGTGAACCCGAACTTGGCCTCGTACTCCCGGTTCGCTTCCGTGAGCGCGTCGAGCGTCGCCTTGCTCGCGTCCGACACGCGCGACTGCTCCTGGCACGACCACCCGCGTGCGTCGCTCTTCTTCTCCCCGATGCGCGGGTGCGCCGCGAACGCCTCGAGCCAGTCGGCCTCTCCGAGCCCGTCGGCCGCACGCGCCGCGCGCGCCCTCAGGTTCGCCATCGTCCCGAATGGCCGCCCCTCGACCATCCGCGTCGCCCACGTCTTGCAAGCGCAGCACGCGAGGAGCTCGGATCGCGCGTCCTCCGGCGCCAGTGCGTCGAGACGCGCGACGCCCCACGCCTCGCGACCCGCGCGCGTCGGCGCGCCGAAGAGCCGCAGCCGGCTCACGCCGCCGTCGGGCCAGATCGAGAGCCGCGCGAAGCGCGCCCCCTCGTGCGCCGCGATCTCCGCGTCGTACACGTGCCGCGTGTGGGCCAGCAGCTTCGTCCGCGGCAGGATCTCCGTCCACGGTCCGTCCTGCGCCGGTCCCAGCGCGAGCGCGGCGCTCTCGGGCGCGTTGCCCTTGAAGCGCCACGTGTCGATCTCGACGCGGTGCACGACGCCCTCGGCCGCCAGCTTCACGACGACCCACTCGGGCCCCTCGCGTCGCGTCCGGCGCGTCTCCCATCCGTCGCTCATCTGGTACGCGCGCTCCGGCATGACCAGCGCATGGCGCGGGCCGAAGAACGTGTCGCTCGCGGCGACGACGGTGCCCCCGTTCTCCACCGCCGCCAGATCCACGTCCTGCTCCGTCCCCGGGCGCCCGAGCCACCGCGGATCCGGAAGGGCCTCGCCGTGCACCCGCAGTCGCGCCACGCCCCCGTCAGGATAGATGCGCAGCCGAACGTGCGTCGCGCGCCACCCGCGCTCCACCGCGAACGCGTTCTGCGTGCCTCCCGCCAGCTTCGACCGCGGCACGATCTCGCGCCACGCCGCCTTCTCGAGCACCTCGATCGGCGCCTCCGCCGGCGCGCTGCACGCCTCGATGCTGCACGACTCGGGGTAGTTGCCCGTGAAGTGGCTCGTGTCGACCACCACGCCACGCACGATCCCCGGCACGCCCAGGCGCACGATGCACCAGTCGTGCTCCGTCAGGTTGGTGCGCCGCCGGCGCGTCTCCCAGCCGTCCATCCACTTGCCGCGCTCGCCGTACTTGCCGGGAATGAACACCGGGTCGGCCGCCTTCAGCAGGTTCTCCTTCTCGGCGAAGAACTCGTCGCTCGCCCAGAGCACGGCGCCTCCCAGGCGCTCGGCGGCGAGATCGACGGCCTCGGTGAAGCTCTCTGTCATGCTCTCCCTCTGCGGAGCAGGCGCCCGGCGGGGGTCTCCACGTGCGCGCCCGCAGCGTACACCTTGCGGCCTCGTACGTACGTCGCGTGGACCACTCCCGCAAGCGTGCGCCTCGCGTAGGGCGTCAGCTTGTGGCGCTGGTTGAGCGCGGCGGGTTCGACCAACCGCTCGCCCTCGGGTTCCCAGACCACGAAGTCGGCGTCGTAGCCCGGCGCGATCGCCCCCTTGCGTCCACCCAGGCCCACGAGCCGCGCAGGCGCCGCGCACATCCACTCGGCGATGCGCCCCACGTCGAACCCGCGCGCGCTCGCCTCGGTCCACGTCGCCGAGAGCCCGAGCTCGAGCGAGGCGATGCCGCCCCAGGCGCGCATGAAGTCGCCCGAGTCGCTGCACTTGAGCGACGCCGGTGCGGGCGAGTGGTCGGTCACCACCTGGGAGACGGTCCCCTCGGCGAGCGCCTGCCAGAGCAGCTCGCGATTGTGGCGCTCCCGGATCGGCGGCGCACACTTGTACTCGGTCGCTCCGTCGGGCACGTCCTCGGAGGCGAAGAAGAGGTAATGCGGGCACGTCTCCGCCGACACGCGCGCCCCCGCCTCGCGCGCCGCGCGAATCGCCGCCACGGCGTCCGCCGACGAGAGATGCACGACGTGCGCGTGCGCCCCCGTGTGGCGCGCCAGGCGCACCACGAGATCCACCGCCGCGTTCTCCGCCTCGCGCGGGCGCGACTCGAGCCATCTCACGTAGCGAACGAGCTCCACGTCCGACAGGTTCCCCTGCGCGCGAAGCGCCGCGTCGATGGGCCCGCCCAGCTCGGCGTGCACGAGCAGCGGCGCCCCGGCGTCCGCCAGGATGGGCATCGCGCGGCGCAGCTCCCCTTCTCCCACGTGCCCGAAGTCGTCCACGCCCGACTCGACGAGGAAGCACTTGAAGGCGACGCACCCGGCCTCGACGAGCGCGCGCAGCTCCCCCACGTTGCCCGGGACGACGCCGCCCGTCAGCGCGACGTCGACCGCGATCTGTCCCTCGGTCGACGCGGCCTTCGCCTCGAACGCCGCCAGCGTCGTCGTCGGGGGCGACGCGTTGAGCGGCATGTCCACGATCGTCGTGACCCCGCCCGCCGCCGCCGCCCGCGTGGCCGTCGCGAAGCCCTCCCACTCGGTGCGGCCCGGCTCGTTCACGTGCACGTGCGTGTCGACCAGCCCCGGCATGAGCACGAGGTTGCCGAGGTCCTCGGCGACCGCACCGGGCTCCGGCGGTGCGTCGTACGCATCGATCCGCTCGATGACCCCGCCCCGCACGTGAACGGTCGCGCTGACCGGCGGCCCTCCGCCGGGCGGGACGACACGGGTGCTGCGGAGCACCAGATCCACGTCGCCACCCTACCGCAGCTTGGTTACGATCCCCTCTTCCAATGTTCCTGCGGCTGCCGACCGTCCGCGCGAAGCTCACCGCGCTCGTTTCGCTCTCGGTCGTCGTGATGCTGGCGGCCCTGCCCGTGCTGTCGTGGCTCCTGCACCGGCAGCTCGTCGACGAGGTGGACGACCGCGTCACCGAGGCCGAAAAGGCCTTCCAGACGGAGCTCGACGACGATCTGGCGGACCTCACGCTGGCCTCGCGCATCCTGTCGGCCGACGGCGCCACGAGCCGCGCCATTCAGGCGGGCAACGCCGACCGCGCGCGCCAGCTCGCCCAGGTGTTCGTCGACGTCTACCCGAACATCGACGTGCTGATCCTGGACGCGCAGGGCAAGGTGCTCGCGCAGGTCGGCTGCGAGCACCCGCCGGACGCCGTGGGCGGCGTGCCGGAGCTCGCGGAGGTTCCGCGCGGCAAGGAGTTCAAGGGCGTCGTCGAGCACGGGTGCGAGGCCGCGGCGAACGCGCCCCCCGCCTACGTCATCGGCGTGCCCATCCAGGGAACCGGCGGCGTCGTCCTCTGCATGCCGGTCGACGCGGGGTACCTGCGCAACTCGAGCGCCAAGCTGGGACTCGAGCTGGCCCTCGCCGTGCTCGGCGACGACAACAAGATCGTCGGCGCGACCACCGAGTTCCCGAACGGCGCGGTCGGCGCCGCGGGACGGACCGACACGAGCATCATCGACGCCGGGGCGCGCTCCTGGGCGGTGCAACGTTTCGAGCCGCGTCAGCTCCACGGGCGCCTCGGCAACGTCAGCATGGTCGCGGCGCTCGACGTGAGCGACATCCAGACCATCGTGCGGCGCAACCTCATCTACGCGCTGGCGATCCTCGCCGTCGCCGCCGTCCTCTCGGTGGCCCTCGGCAGCCGGCTCGCCGGCATCATGTCGCTCGCCCTGCGGCGGGTGAACACGGCGCTGCAGCGCGTGGAGAAGCTCGATTACGTGCACGTCGAGCCGGTGCGCACCGGCGACGAGCTCGAGGCGCTGGCGAGCGGGTTCAACACGATGGTCGACGGCCTGAAGGAGCGCGACAAGCTGCGCACGACCTTCGGCAAGTACATGACCGAGACCGTCATGCAGCACCTGCTCGCCGGCAAGGTGCAGCTCGGCGGCGAGTCGCTGAAGGTCACGATCCTCTTCACCGACATCCGCAGCTTCACGACCATCAGCGAGAAGATGGACCCGCAGCAGCTCGTCGGGCTGCTCAACGAGTACTTCACCGAGATGGTCGGCATCGTGATGAGCGAGGGGGGCGTCGTCGACAAGTACATCGGCGACGCCATCATGGCGGTCTTCGGCGCGCCGGTTCCCAAGCCGGACGACGCGAAGAACGCCGTGCGCGCCGCCGTGCGCATGCGCAAGGCGCTCCAGGAGCTCAACCAGCGCCTCGAGGCGCGCGGCCTCCAGACCCTGCGCACCGGCATCGGGATCCACACGGGCGAGGTCGTCGCCGGCAACATCGGCAGCGAGCGGCGCATGGAGTACACCGTCATCGGCGACGCCGTGAACCTCGCCTCGCGCCTCGAGACCAACACGAAGGACCTCGGCGTCAACGTGCTGATCAGCGAGGACACCTACGCGCTGACGAAGGACGCCATCGAGGCGCGCCCCGTGCGCGAGATCACCGTGAAGGGCCGCAAGCAGCCGGTGATGACCTACGAGGTGACGGGCCTGAAGGGCGAGGCGCCCCTCGAGCAGAGCGACAGCGCCAGGCTGGCGAGCGCCCGCCCTCCGCCGACTACTGCCTGACCTTGCACTGGCCGCTGCTGCCGATGCAGCCGATGAGGCCGCGCGACGGGTAGTAGTAGCCGGCGATGATGCACATCTCGTCGAGCGCGCTCTCGCCGAACTGGATCGTCTGATCGGTCGTGTTGGTCCAGTCGCACTGGTAGGTGAGGCCGTTGGTGCCGTCGAAGTCGAGCTGCGGCGCGAGCGTGCGCCACGCCGGGCTCGCCCAGTCCCGGTCGTCGGCAACCTCGTTCGAGAGATCGCCCTCCTTCGCGCTGGCCCACACCTGCGCGCGCGTGCCGAGGCGATGCTCGTGCGTCGTGACGAGGACCATGTGCGTGCCGGCCGGCGGCGACGTGAAGAGCGGGCCGGTCGAGTACGAAGAGTTCGGCGGGATATTGATGTTCGGGGTACCGGCCGCGATGAAGTTGGCGGCCTGGTACGGCGGGGCCGACGCCTTGGGCGTGGCGTGGAAGTTCACCTGGCCGTGACCCTGGATCGCCTTCGCCGAGGCGTTGATGTAGTGCGC
>DASVWO010000465.1:0-18913 GCA_036393165.1 Polyangiaceae bacterium
CGCGTCCGTGCGCTCGCGGTCGACGAAGAGCTCGCCGGTGCCGACGAGCCGGACGGTCAAGCCAACCGCGGTCGCCGTGAGCTCCAGGAGGCGGCGCGATGCGCGCTCGTCGCGAAGCCCGGAGCCGACGAAGGGCACGCCCGGTCGCCAGGGGCCGGGCTCGGCGCGCCGCTCGGTGCCGTCGCCCGGTCCGCGGCCGAGGATGCAGGGGACGCCGAGCTCGGAGAACGCGAACGACTCGCCGATGCGGTCGGGATCCTCGGCGCAGCAGGCGATGACGACGATGATCTCGTCGCCTGAGGGGCCCCCGCTGTCCGTCGTGTTGGACGTCGGCAGGCGCGGAAGAGTGTCGTCGCTCACGGTTTCCTCCCCGAAGTTGGCGCAAGCCTGACGGCAGAGGCCGGGTCGCGCAAGCGCCGCTACACTCGCCGGCCGTGGGCTGCTGTCTCGGGTATGCGCTGACCGGTGGGAACGAGGCGGCGTTCTCCGTCGACGTGTCGGCCATCACGTTCGGGCCGGGGGTGCTGCGCGAGGCGGGGGAGCAGCTGCGGGCGCTCGGGGCGAAGCGGGTCGCGCTCTTCACCGATGCGACGCTGGCGCGGCTGGAGCACGTGGAGATCGCGCGCAAGTCGGTGGCCGCCGCGGGGCTGGACGTGGCGGTCTACGACGAGGTGCACGTCGAGCCGACGGACGTGTCGTTCGGCGCGGCGACGGCGTTCGCGAAGGACGGGCGGTTCGATGGGTACCTGTCGGTCGGGGGCGGTTCGGTCATCGACACGTGCAAGGCGGCGGCGCTCTACGCGACGTACCCGGCGGAGCTGCGGGCGTACGTCAATGCGCCCGTGGGCGAAGGGCGCGCGGTGCCGGGGCCGCTGCCGCCGCACGTGGCGTGTCCGACGACGTGCGGCACGGGCAGCGAGTGCACCGGCATCGCCGTGTTCGACGATCTGGCGCTGAAGGCGAAGACCGGGATCGCCTCGCGGCGGCTGCGGCCGTCGCTCGCGCTCGTGGATCCGACGGTGACGCGCACGCTGCCGCCCATGGTCGTGGCGGCCAGCGGGTTCGACGTGCTGTGCCACGCGCTCGAGTCGTTCACGGCGCGTCCCTTCACGGCGCGCACGGCGCCCGCGGGGCCGGCCGCGCGACCGATGAGCCAGGGGCGCAATCCGTGGAGCGACGTCGGAAGCATGGAGGCGCTGCGTCTCGCGGGGCGGTACCTGGTGCGCGCGGTGCGCGACGCGGGCGACGAGGAGGCGCGCGAGGGGCTCGCGTGGGCGGCGACGCTCGCGGGGATCGCGTTCGGCAACGCCGGCGTCCACCTGCCGCACGCCATGAGCTACGCCGTCGCGGGGCTCGTGCGCGACTACCGCTGCGCCGGCTACCCGCAGGGCGAGCCGATGGTGCCGCACGGCATCTCGGTCGTCGTGGGCGCGCCCGCCGTGTTCCGCGCGACCGCCGCGACCTGCCCCGAGCGCCACCTGGCCGCTGCCGAGGCGCTGGGCTGCGACGTACGCGGGGCATCGCCAGCCGACGCGGGCGAGATCCTCGCGAACGCCCTGCGCGATCGCATGCGCGACACCGGCGTCCCCCTGGGCCTTCGCGCCCTGGGCTACGCCGAGAGCGACCTCGAGGCCCTCACGCGCGGCGCCGTCGTGCAGAAGCGCCTCGTCGACAACGCGCCGCTTCGGGTGGACGACGAGCACATGCGCGGCTTGCTGGCAGCGAGCTTGTGACGCGGCGGCGATGGCTCCCTATTCCGCCGCCATGTTATGTCACATAACATGACGTCTCCTGCGGGAGGGGGCATCGCCCGGCGCGCCGACTACCGGCACTTCCTCCCCATCCCCACGCGCTGGATGGACAACGACGCGTACGGGCACGTGAACAACGTCGTCTACTACGCGTACTTCGACACGGTCATCAACGCGTACCTCGTCGCCGAGGGCGGCCTCGACATCGCGCGCGGCCCGGTCATCGGCCTGTGCGTCGAATCGCACTGCGCCTACGCGCGCCCCGCGGCGTTCCCCGAGGTGCTCGAGGCCGGCCTGCGCGTCGAGCATCTCGGCACCTCCAGCGTCCGCTACGGCATCGGCATCTTCGCGGCCGGCGCCGCCGAGGCGAGCGCCCAGGGATGGTTCGTCCACGTCTTCGTGGACCGCGAGACGCGCCGCCCCACGCCCATCCCGGACCGCATGCGGGCCGCCCTGACGCGGCTCGCCTGACGACGCCCCGCGTCTTGAGCGCGTCTCCCCCCTGCACGCGGTTCGTGCACCGCGTGCGCTCGTGGCGTATACCGCCGTCCCACATGGAAACGCGTGCCCTTCTGCCCTTCGCTCTCTTCCTCGCGGCGGCCGTCCTCCCAGGCGCCGTCGCGTGCTCGTCCTCCTCCTCCGGCGGCGGCACCCCGGCTCCCAGCGCCGGCTCGCCCGCGCTGCTCGGCGAAGACTGCGACCCGATCGAGCCGAGCGCCTCCGAGTGCGGCCTGCCCTACCCGTCCAACGTGTGGACGGTGAAGGACTCGACGACGCCGACGGGTCTGCGCCAGTTCTACGGGCCGACCACCCTGCCCGTCTGGCAGGCGCCGAGCAAGCACGTCGACCCGACGGTGTGGAAGACGAAGGACGGCTTCTCCCCGGGCAGCGTCATCATGGCCTACTGGCCCGACGTCGATGTGAGCAAGCTGCCGAACCCGACGACGATCGCGCAGTCGACCACCACGAGCTCGCCCACGATCATCATGGAGTACGCCACGGGCAAGCTCGTGCCGCACTTCGACGAGATCGACATGCTGCCGACGACGCACGACGGGCAGCGCGCCTTCATGATGCGCCCCGTGACGCGCCTGAACGACGCCGCGCGGTACATCGTCGCCATCCGGCACCTGACCGACAGCACCGGCGCCGCCATCGCCCCCTCGGACGCGTTCAAGGCGCTGCGCGACGGCACCAGCAGCAACGACGTGTCGGTCGGCCTGCGGCGCGATCTCTACAAGGACATCCTGGGCAAGCTGAAGGCGAACGGCGTCGACCCGAGCGACCTGCAGATGGCCTGGGACTTCACGACGGCCAGCAAGGACAACACGACGAGCGACATGGTCTCGATCCGCGACCAGGCGCTCGCCGTCGTGGGGACCGACGGACCGAAGTACACGATCACGAAGGTCACGCCGAACCCGAACCCGTACATCCGCGTGCGGCTCCAGGGGAACATGACGGTGCCGCTCTATCTGACGACGCCGTCGTCGTGCAACGGCGAGCCGGGGTGCCCCGGGTGCTCGATCAACCGCGACGCGAGCGGCAAGCCGGCGCAGACGGGGACGGCCGATTATCCGTTCACCGTGCAGATCCCCAACTCGGTGGTGAACCTCGGGATCACGGCGCCCATCCTGCAGAACGCGCACGGGCTGTTCGGCGACCAGAGCGAGGGGCAGGACGGGTACCTGGCCGAGATCGCCGACCGTCTGCACTACGTCACGATCGCCGTGGACCTCGTCGGCATGAACAGCGAGGACGGCAACTGGATCCCCAACGCCATCGCGGGCGACATCAGCGTCTTCGCGCACCTGCCCGACCGCCTGCACCAGGGCTTCGCCAACGAGCTGATGGCGATGCGCATGATGATGGGGAAGATGGCGACCGACCCGGCGACGATGCCCGACGGCAAGCCGACGATCGACACGACGCACCGCTACTACCGCGGCGACAGCCAGGGAGGCATCTCGGGCGGCGTCTACATGGCCATCTCGACCGACGTGACGCGCGGGCTGCTCGACAACACGGGCGCGCCCTACACGATGCTGCTCGACCGGAGCCGCGACTTCCAGCCGTTCTTCCTCGTGCTCAAGGGCATCTACACCGATCCGGTGCAGCAGCAGCTGCTCATCAACCTGATCCAGCAGCTCTGGGACAACGCCGAGCCGGACGGGTACATCCCCTACATCAGCGAGAACATGCTGGCGAACACGCCGGCGCACAACGTGATCATCCACGACGGGCTCGGGGACCAGCAGGTGACGCCGCTCGGCGCGCAGTTCGAGGCGCGCACCATCGGGGCGAAGAACCTGATGGCGGTGAACCGCGAGGTGTGGGGCATCGACGACGCGCAGAGCGGGTTCACGGGCAACGGCTACATCGAGTTCGCGTTCCCCGGGCTGCCGCCGGATCCCATCACGAACATCCCGCCGCCCTCGGGCAACCCCGACCCGCACGATGCCCTGCGGCAGCTCAACGCGGCGCAGGACATGGTGGACCAGTTCTTCAAGACCGGGGCGGTCACGCAGACGTGCGCCAACGGCGGGCCGTGCTCGGCGCCGATGAACTGGTCGAACATCCCGCTGCTCACGCCGGCCGACCAGATCCCCAGTGGCCAGGCATCGGACGCAGGCGACGCCGGTGTGGGCGACGCCAGCGCCGAGGCCACGACCGACTCGGGATCGACCGGCGACGCGACGTCAGACTGAGTCGAAGGGCGGCGCGTCCGGCGCCTCGAAGCACGCGCGTCCCTCGCGGCAGGAGCGCGCGTGCGCGGGGCGCTGGTCGGTGCCCCAGGGCTCCATGGTGCGGAGGCACCAGAAGACCGCGGTGGACGAGGTGCCCTCGCGCCAGTCGGCCGTGAGGCCCTCGAGGGTGCCGAACGCCGTCTTGGTGCGGAGCTTCCTGCAGACGATGGGCAAATGACGCTCGCTCATGTCGCCTCCACGGCCGCGAGCACCGCGCGCCTC
The DNA here is from genome assembly GCA_036393165.1 of Polyangiaceae bacterium. Classification (GTDB taxonomy): domain Bacteria; phylum Myxococcota_A; class Polyangia; order Polyangiales; family Polyangiaceae; genus Palsa-1150. The sequence continues at coordinate 4,721 of DASVWO010000465.1, forward strand.
ACGGCGACCTCGATGAGCGGCAGCTTGTACCCGTTGTGCTCCAGCGGCGACGCGCCCTGCAGCGCCGCCCGTCCCGCGTCGCCCGCGCTCGCCGCGTCCACCGTGCGACCCACGAGCGCCGCCTCGGCCGCCTTGGCGCGCCAGGGCACCGGCGCCACCGCCCCGAGCATCACCGAGGCGCGCGTGACCTTGCCGCCGCCATCGCGGTCGAGCGCCACCGCGACCTCCACGAGCGGCCAGTCGTACGACTCCTTCTCGGCCTGCTTCACGTAGGCCGACCCCGCCGTCGTCGCCGGCAGGAGCACCGCCGTGAGGATCTCGTCGTCCTCCTTCACCGTGTCCTTCACGGTCACCGTCTCGGCGGGCACGTAGAACTGCTCGAGCGGCACGGTGCGGCGCCCGCGGTGGCTCGTCAGCTCCACGCTCGCCCCCAGCGCCACGAGCGCCGGCGCGAGCGACGACGCGTGCACCGCGGCGCACGCCGAGTGCGCGAAGACGGCGTGGTACTGGTTCTCCCCGTTCATCGCGAAGCAGTGCCCGCCGCCCTTGCGCCGGCAGACGAAGTGCTCGCTGCGGAAGTACCAGCAGCGCGGCCGCTGCATCAGGTTGCCCCCGAGCGTCGCCATGTTGCGGATCTGCGGCGTCGCGGCGTGCCCCGCCGCTTCGGCGAGCGCCCGATACCGGGCGTGGATGCCGCCGTCGACCGCGAGGATCGCCAGCGTCACGAGCGGCCCGATGCGCAGACCCTCGGCGCCGCGCTCCTCCACCTTGTCGAGTCCCTGGACGCTCCGCAGATTCACCAGGCGCGCCGGGGAGACGAGGTTCTCCTTGAGCAGATCCATCAGCTCCACGCCGCCCGCCTTGGGCACGCTGCTGGGCCCGAGCTGCGCGAGCGCGTCGCCCAGATCGCGCGGGTTGGTCCACTCGAATCGCGGGATCATCCGTGCACCTCCTTCTTCCTTTGCAGCGCCTCCAGCACCCGCTCGGGCGTCATGGGCAGCTCGCGCACGCGCACCCCGGTCGCGTTGTAGACGGCGTTCGCGACCGCCGCCGCCGTCGCCACCGTCGAGGGCTCGCCGATGCCGCCCGCGTCCGTCGAGCTGCGGCCCCGGTACTCCTCGATGAGGTGCACCTGGATGTCCGGCGTCTCGCGCGCGCCGGCGATCTTGTACTGCTCGAAGTTGGCGTTGAGCATCCACCCGCTCTTCCTGTCGAGCACGCGGTTCTCGTAGAGCGCGTAGGAGATGCCCTGGATGACGCCGCCGTTGATCTGGCTCACCACCGCCAGCGGGTTGATGGGCCGCCCGCAGTCGTGCACGGCGACGACGCGCTCGACCTTCACGATGCCCGTCTCGACGTCCACCGCGACCTCGGCGAACTGCACGCCGCCGTAGCCGCCGATGCCCATCCCGCGGCGCCCGCGCCCGCCCTTGCCCTGCACGAAGCCGCCGTAGTCGTCGCTCCGCGTGGCCTGCGCCGTCACCTGCTCGGTGCGCATGCCGCCGGCGGCCGCCTGCTTCGCCTTGTACGCCGCGTTGCGCGCGGCGGGGGTGATCGACCCGGTCGTCACGCTGCCGCCCGAGGGCGGGCCCGGCGGGTAGCTCGTGTCGCCGATGCGCACGGTGACCTTCTCGGGTCGCACGCCGAGCTCCTCGGCGACCACCTGCGCGAGCGCGGTGCGTATGCCGCCGCCGATGTCCTGCACGGCGCTGAGGATCTCGATCGATCCGTCGCGCCCGAGGCGCACCTCGCACGTCGAGTCGAGGTTCACGAAGCGGTACCAGATGGCCTGCGCGACGCCGATGCCGCGCTTGACCGGCCCCGCGTCGGCGTTCGCGGGGCGGCGCCGCCGCGCCCACTCCACCTTCTGCGCCCCGATGCGCCGCTCCACCTTGCGCGCGGCCGCGTCGGCGAGGAGGCCCTCCTGCTGCGTGTCGATCTTGTCGCGCAGCACCAGCGGGTCCATGCCGAGCTTCTCGGCGAGCTCGTCGATCGATTGCTCGAGGCCGAATGCGCCCTGCGGGTGCCCCGGCGCACGGAAGGCCGCGGCGGGGCCCGCGTTGGTGAACACGTCGCTCTCCTCGACGAGCACGTTGGGGCACGGGTACAGGTTCTTCGCCGGCCCCCCTGCCCCGGCGCCGGTGCCGGTGCCCGCCGTGCCGTACGACGTGAAGTGGATCGCCGTCAGCGTGCCGTCCTTCTTCGCCCCGATGCGCAGGTGCGCGACGCTGCTCGGTCGGTTGCCGACGCTCTCGTGCTCCTCGCGGCGGTCGAGCATGATCCGCACGGGCGCGCGCGCCTTCTGCGACAGGCGCGCCGCGAGCACGCCGTAGTTGCCCGCGCCGAACTTGGCGCCGAAGCCGCCGCCCATGAACTCGGTGACGACGCGGATCTGGCCCTTCGGGATGCCGAGCACCTCGGCCAGCTCGTCGCGCACCGTGGACGTGCCCTGCGTCGACGCGTAGACGGTGAGCCCGTCGGAGCGCCAGTCGGCGACGAGGCCGTGCGTCTCCATCGCGCTGTGCGTCTGCACCTGCGTGCGGTACGTCGCGTCGACGACCACCTCGGCCTCGGCGAGGCCCTTCTCGACGTCGCCGATGGGCGGACCGCCCGGGCCGCTCTTGCTGGGACCGCGCACGTTGCCGGTCTGCGGCACGTCGGACGGACCGCCTCCACCGCCGGCGCTTCCCGCCGCCTCCGCCGCCCCCGGGAAGACGAGGGGCGCGTCCGGCTTGCGCGCCTCCTCCACGTCGATGACGAACGGCAGCGGCTCGTACTCGACGCGCACGAGGCGCGCCGCCTCGTCCGCCGCCGCCTGCGTCACCGCCGCCACCGCCGCGATGGGCTGCCCCACGTAGCGCACCACGGGGTACTGCGAGGGCCCGTCCTGGCTCTTGTCGCGCAGCTCGGCGCCGCCGAGCAGGTGGTCCACGAGGGCCACGGCCCGCACGCCGGGCGCGCGCTCGGCGGCGCTCGTGTCGATGGCGCGGATGCGCGCGTGCGGCTGGGTGGAGCGCACGATGCGCGACCAGAGCATCCCGGGCAGGCGCACGTCGCTCGTGTAGCGGGCGGCGCCGGTGACCTTCTGGCGCCCGTCGAGGCGCGGCGTGGGCTTGCCGACGACCGCGAGCTTCTCGTTGACCGGCAGCGGCGGCGGCTCGTCGGCGGGGATCGTGCGCTCCACCTCGGTCATGGAGTCGCCGGCGATGCCGACCGGGACCTTCACGGTGACGGGGTCCGCCATGGCGTCACGCTCCTCTCTTCGCGGCGGCGAGCGTCGCCTCGAACACCTTGGGGTACGTCCCGCAGCGGCACAGGTTGCCGCTCGTGGCGGTGCGCACGTCGTCGAGCGTCACCTGCACTCCTCGCTCCCGCGAGTGCGCGAGGAGCGCGGCGCAGCTCATGACCATGCCGGGCGTGCAGAAGCCGCACTGCATCGCGTCGGCGTCGATGAACGCCTGCTGCACCGGGTGGAGCTGGTCGCCCCTGGCCAGGCCCTCGATGGTCGTGACCTGCCGCCCTGCGGCCTCGAGCGCGAAGGTCGTGCACGCGCACACCGGCGTGCCCTCGAGCCAGACGGTGCACGCCGAGCACGACCCGCGGTCGCAGCCGACCTTCGTGCCCGTGAGCGCGAGCTGGTCGCGCAGCACCTCGGCGAGCGTCTGACGGGGCTCCACGGCGACGCGGTGCTCGGTGCCGTTGACGAAGATCGTCACGTTCACCGCGCCCGGCCCCATCACGCCGCCGGCGCCCACGGGCGCCTTCGCCTGCGGCGCGCACGCGTCGGCGATGGGCACGATGGCGGCGGCGCCGCCGATGCCGAGGAACAGGTTGCGTCTGCCGAAGCGCTTCGCGTCGGCCGCGTCGTCGTCCCGCTTGCCGTCCGTCATGGTGGGCGGATGGTACGACGCTTCCCCAGCCGATGGTGCCGGGGAAACCCACCGGCGCCGCGCGGAAATGCACGAGAGCGGCCGCGTCCGCTGTCGCCCGCGAGCGTCTCGCGACCCACCACGAGCCCGAAGGCCGCGCGCGCAGCGACGCGCGCTCCCACGCGAGGCCACGTCTCGGCACAACGGTGGCAATGGGGCAGCCGCCATGAGCCAGCGCGCCCTCCGCTCCCTCGTCCTCGCCCCGTGCCTCCTCGCATCGATGGCCGTCGCCACCGCCGGATGCAGCGCCGCGTCAGGCAGCGGCGAGGACGTCGGCTCCACGTCGGCCGACGTGTCGAGCTCCGAGCACACCGCCTACTCGTTCTTCGTCGGCAAGGGCCTCAAGGGATTCCAGGCCGCCGGGATCGTCGGCAACCTGCAGCAGGAGTCCGACGTCGATCCGACGGCCATCGAGTACGGCGGCGGCCAGGGGCGCGGCATCGCGCAGTGGTCGACCGGCGGGCGGTGGAACGCGGATCACGACGACAACATGGTCTGGTACGCGAGCGTGCACGGCCTGAACGAGTGGTCGCTCACGCCGCAGCTCGAGTTCATCTGGTACGAGCTGGAGCACGATGCCAGCTACGGGCTCGCGGAGCTGCGCGCGAGCGGCAACGTGACCGATGCCACGCTCGTCTTCCAGGATCGCTTCGAGGGCTGCGGCACTTGCGACCAGTCGAACCGCATCGCGTACGCCAAGGCCGTGCTGAGCGCGTACGGCGGCAGCGGCGGTGGAAGCGGCGGCGGCGGGGGCGGCGGCAAGGGTTGCTACTCGGACACACTGGCGCGCGAGATGCCCGACAACGCGTGCGTCCAGAGCAAGTACGACAGCGCCTGGTACCAGTGCGACAACGGCTCCTGGGCCGACCGCTGGACCGACCCCGCGGCCTGCGACGGCGTCTACCCGCTGTAAGCGAACCCTTCCATCCGGCCTCGCGTTAGACTGGGGTCCAAAGCTTCTGGCTCTGCGGGAGGACCCATGTCGACGTGGAAGTCGCTTGTCGCCGCCACCCTGTGCGCGACCCTGACGGCAGCGTGCGATCTCGGCTCGGGAGGCATGGGAGGTTCCCCCGACGGCGGAGAGATGGACGGGACGACCAGCTTCGACGTCGCCGCGGAGGCTCCGCCCCCCGAGGCCGCGCCGCCCGAGGCTGCACCTCCCGACGCTTCACCGACCGACACGGGCGCGGACAGCCCGCTCACGTGCCCCGTCGGTCAGACGGACTGCGCCGGCAAGTGCACGAGCACGAGCAACGACAACGCGAACTGCGGCGCGTGCGCGCACGCGTGCCCCGGCGGTCAGGTGTGCACGAACGGCGCGTGCGCGGCGACGTGCGCGGCGAACGAGCTGCTCTGCGGCGCCGACGGGGGCGCGGACGGCGGCGGCGCGTACTGCGCGAACCCCAAGACGGATGACGCGAACTGCGGCGGATGCGGCGTCACGTGCCCCGCGGGCCAGGTCTGCTCCAACGGCGCGTGCGCCACCACCTGCGGCGGCGGCCTCACCGAGTGCGGGAGCGGCAAGAGCGCCTATTGCGCCAACGAGCAGACGGACGACGCGAACTGCGGCGGGTGCGGCGTCACGTGCCCCGCCGGCCAGGTCTGCTCCAACGGCGCATGCGGCACGACGTGCGGCGGTGGCCTCAGCGAGTGCGGGAGCGGCGCTGGCGCGTACTGCGCCAACGAGATGACCGACGACGCCAACTGCGGCGGGTGCGGCGTCACGTGCCCGGCCGGCGAGGTGTGCTCGAGCGGCGCGTGCGCGGTCACGTGCGGCGGGGGCCTGAGCCAGTGTGGCAGCGGCGCGAACGCATACTGCGCCAACGAGAAGACCGACAATGCGAACTGCGGCGGGTGCGGCGTGAAGTGCCCGGCGGGCCAGGTGTGCTCGAACGGCACGTGCACCACGACGTGCGGCGGCGGACTGACCGAGTGCGGCAGCGGCGCCAACGCGTACTGCGCCAACGAGAGCACCGACAACGCCAACTGCGGCGCGTGCGGCAAGCAGTGCCCGGCGGGCCAGGTGTGCTCGGGCGGCGCGTGCGCCGTGACGTGCGGCAGCGGCCTGACCGAGTGCGGAAGCGGAGCGAGCGCCTACTGCGCCAACGAGCAGACGGACGATGCGAACTGCGGCGCGTGCGGCAAGCAGTGCCCCGCGGGCCAGGTGTGCTCGGGCGGCGCGTGCAGCGTGACGTGCGGCGGCGGGCTCGTGGAGTGCGGCAGCGGCAGCAGCGCGTACTGCGCCAACGAGCAGACCGACGGGGCCAACTGCGGCGGGTGCGGCGTGAAGTGCGCGGCGGGCCAGGCGTGCGTCGGCGGGACGTGCACGCTCTCGTGTCAGTCGGGGCTCACCAACTGCGGGGGCACCTGCGTCGACGAGCAGACCGACAACGGCAACTGCGGCACGTGCGGGCACGCGTGCGCGGCGGGCCAGGTCTGCTCCGGGGGCACGTGCGGGCTCACCTGCCAGGCGGGGCTGACCAACTGCAACGGCACGTGCGTCAACGAGAAGACCGACGGCGCCAACTGCGGCGGGTGCGGCGTCACCTGCCCGTCCGGCGACGTGTGCTCCGGCGGCGCGTGCGGGCTGACGTGCCAGTCGGGCCTGACCAACTGCGGCGGCAAGTGCGTCGACGAGAAGACGGACAACGGCAACTGCGGCGGATGTGGCAACGCGTGCGCCGCCGGCGACGTGTGCTCGGGCGGCACGTGCGGTCTCTCCTGCCAGGCGGGCCTCACGAACTGCGGCGGGACGTGCGTCAACGAGCAGCGTGACAACTCCAACTGCGGCACGTGCGGCAAGGTCTGCGCGTCCGGCGACGTGTGCACCGGCGGCGTGTGCGGGCTCACGTGCCAGTCGGGGCTCACCAACTGCAACGGGACGTGCGTCAACGAGCAGACGGACAACGGCAACTGCGGCATGTGCGGCAACGCTTGCCCCGCGGGCGAGGTGTGCACCGGCGGCGGGTGCAGCCTCACGTGCCAGTCCGGATTGACCAATTGCACCGGTACGTGCGTGAACGAGCAGACCGACAACGGCAACTGCGGCGGGTGCGGCAAGGCGTGCCTCGCCGGCCAGGTGTGCGCCGGCGGCAAGTGCGGGCTGACGTGCCAGTCGGGCCTCACGGACTGCAACGGCACGTGCGTGGACACGACGACCGACAACGCGAACTGCGGCACGTGCGGCAAGACGTGCCCCGCCGGCAACGTCTGCTCCGGCAGCAGCTGCGGCCTGAGCTGCCAGATGGGCCTCACCGACTGCGGCGGCACGTGCGTGGACACGACGACCGACAACGCCAACTGCGGCATGTGCGGCAGCGGCTGCCCCTCCGGGGAGATCTGCTCGGGAAGCCAGTGCAAGCTCTCGTGCCAGATGGGCCTCACCGACTGCGGCGGCATCTGCGTGGACACCACGTCGAACGACGCCAACTGCGGCATGTGCGGAAGCGCGTGCCCGCAGGGCGAGGTGTGCCAGGGCAGCCAGTGCAAGCTGATCTGCGTCGCGGGGGAGACCGCCTGCCCGACCGCGAACCCGACGTTCTGCACGAACCTGCAGACGGACGACGCGAACTGCGGCGCCTGCGGAACGGTGTGCACCAACGTGCAGCATTGCGGCGGAGGCGTCTGCTGCGCGGCGGGGTTCGACGGCTGCTCCGGCGCGTGCACGAACGAGCAGACCGACCCGAACAACTGCGGCGCGTGCGGCAACAAGTGCCCGGTGTCGGCGCCCAACTGCTCCAACGGTGGGTGCGTGAACATCCTGTACGCGGTCGGGACGCTCCCCAGCAGCACGAAGAGCCTCGCCTTCGTCTACGCGCCGTCGGGGACGACGATCACCTCGAACGCCCAGTACGCCGCCTACTGCACGAGCCAGGGTTTTGCGCAGAACCAGAACTCGTCGATGCAGGGGCAGTTCACGTCGGCAGGGATGTCGAGCGCCACGAACTACTACTGCAGCACGCCGACGAGCTGCTGCTACCTGGGGTCATCGCAAGGCAGCAACATGAACGCGTCGCTGACGGGTTTCCAGAACTTCGGGCTGCCGCTCAACACGGCGCTCGTCGTCTTCGACCGGGGCTGCGGCGACTTCTGCGGCGGCACCGACTTCCTGGGCAGCCTCTCCGTCCAGGACACGCTCACCGTGACCGGCGCGACGTCGTTCACGTACGCGGACGGGGCGGTCATCAGCTGCGCTCCGAGCTCGGGCACCTTCCCGGGCGCCGGCGTCGTCGTCTGCGAGATGCCCTGACGCTCAGCTCTTCGCGTACCGAGCCTTCACGCTCGGCACGAGGTACTCGTCGAAGGCGCGGTCCCAGTCGTAGGCGGGCTTCCAGCCCCACTCGGCGCGGGCGCGCGCGTCGTCCAGGTCCTCCGGCCACGACGCGACGATGTGCGAGCGCACCGGATCGGGCGCGTACTCGATCTGCGCCTGCGGGAAGGCGCGCTTCACCCGGTCGGCGATCTCGCCGGCGCTCGGGCTGAAGGCGCGGATGTTGTACACGCACGACGAGAGCCGCTCGCGGTCGGCCCGCGCGAGGCCCATGAGGGCGTGCACGGCGTCGGGCATCGCCATGAAGGGGATCTTCGCCTCGGGCCCGACGAAGCTCGTGTAGGGGATGCCCTTGGCGGCCGCGTGGATCATCTCCGGCCCGAAGTCGCTCGTGCCGCCCGTGGGCACCGTGTCCGCCGAGATGAGCCCCGGGAAGCGCAGGGCGCGGAAGTCGAGGCGCGCCGCCGTCGACAGGGCCCCGAGCTGCCGCGCGTGGAACGTGAAGTAGCGGCCCAGGTGCTCGCAGTACAGCTTGTTGCAGCCGTACATCGTGATGGGCACGTTCCACTGCTCCTCGCGCACGGCGCCCACCTTGTGCTTCTCCTCGAGGCTCGGCAGGCCGTAGACGGCGATGGAGCTCGGGAAGAGGAACCGCACGGGCCGCCCCAGGCGCCCCGACTGGTTCTGCGCCATGCGCAGCACGTTGAGGGTGCCCTCGACGTTGACCTGGTGCGCCAGCTCCGGATCGCGCTCGCCGCGCGTCGAGAGGAGCGCCGCCAGGTGGAACACCATGTCCACCTCGTGGTGCGCCGCCAGCTGGTCGAGCAGGTAGCGGTCCATGATGTTGCCCGCGTAGCTGGCGACCACCAGCGAGCGCATCGAGTCCGGCAGCGGCGTGAGGTCCAGCGTCACGGCGTCGAACCCGCCGTCGCGGGCGAGCGTCTGCAGAAGCGAGCGGCCTATCTCGCCATTGGCACCGGTCACGAGAACGACGGTTCGCGGCATCGTGCGCATCCTATCAAGAGCCGAACCCGAGTCGCTTGGCTTCGGCCACGAGAAACTCACGGAACAGCTTCACGCGGCGCGGCTCCTGCCGCGCGCTCGGCGCGACGAGCGACAGTCCGCCGCTCCGCACCACGTGCTCCGGCAGGACGCGCACGAGGTCGTCCTTCTCGCGCCGGGTCGCGCACGCCGCCGAGAAGAAGAGCGGCAGGATGCCGATCCCGCAGCCGGCGGCGAGGAGCCGGTGCGAGAAGAGAAGGTCGTCCACCACGATGCCGGGATGCGCGTCCACGTGCTCGACGCCGCCGGGCCCCGTCAGCGCGAGCGGGACGCCGTTGGAGGAGCTCATCGGGCGGAAGCCGACGAACGCGTGTCCCGCGAGTTCGGCCGCGCGCTGGGGCGTGCCGTGGACCTTCAGGTAGGCGCGAGCAGCGAAGAGCCCCAGGTCCGCCGCGCCGAGCCTGCGGGCGACGAGCGACGAGTCGTTCAGCGGCGACGCGCGGATCGCCATGTCGAACCCCTCGCCCACGAGGTCCACGACGCGCGCCGTGAGCGACACCTCGAAGCGCACCTGCGGGTACTTCTCCACGAAGCGCGCGATCACGTCGGCGAGGAGCATCTGCCCCAGGTCCACCGGGGCCGTGACGCGGATGGTGCCGCGCGGCTCGGTGCCCATGTCGACCACGTCGGCCGAGGCATCCGCCAGGCCCGCGACGGCGCCGCGCACGCGCTCGTAGTAGGCACGTCCCGCGTCGGTCAGCGCCAGCGCGCGCGTCGTGCGGTGCACGAGGCGCACCCCGAGGGCGCCCTCGAGCCGCGCGACGGCGCGGCTCACGGTGGACTTGGGAACGCCGAGGCCCTTGGCCGCGGCGGTGAAGCCGCCGCCCTGCGCCACGCGGACGAAGGTGGCGACGTCGTTCAGGTCGACGGCGGACGCGCTCATGCTCCCTCAGATGAGGGCGAAGCGCTTGCCGGTGCGCGTGAACGCGTCGATGGCGCGGTCGACCATCTCGGGCGTGTGCGCCGCCGAGAGCTGCACGCGGATGCGCGACTGGCCCTTCGGCACGACCGGGTACGAGAAGCCGATGACGTAGATGCCCTCCTCGAGCATCGCCGCCGCCACGTCCTGCGCGAGGCGCGCGTCGCCGCCGTCGGCCGCCTTCGGCCCGCTCATCATGATGGGCACGATGGGGTGGAAGCCCGGCTTGATCTGGAAGCCGGCGCGCGTCACGCCCTCGCGGAAGCGCTTCGCGTTGTCCATCACGCGGTCGCGCAGCTCGGTCGTGGACGAGAGCAGCTCCAGCACCGCGATGCTCGCCCCGACGATGGCCGGCGCCACCGTGTTCGAGAAGAGGTAGGGCCGCGAACGCTGCCGCAGCAGGTCCACGATCTCGCGCCGGCCCGTGGTGAAGCCGCCGGCGGCGCCGCCGAGCGCCTTGCCCAGCGTGGACGTGATCACGTCGACGCGCCCCATGACGCCGCAGTGCTCGATCGATCCGCGTCCCGTCTTGCCGACGAAGCCCGTCGCGTGGCTGTCGTCCACCATGACCATCGCCTCGTACTGGTCGGCGAGATCGCAGATGCGCTCGAGCGGCGCGATGTCCCCGTCCATCGAGAAGACGCCGTCGGTCGCGATCATGCGCAGGCGCTTGCCCTGCGTCTTCTTCAGCGCCTCCTCCAGCTCGCCGATGTTGCCGTGCGTGTAGCGGTGGCGGTCGGCCTTGCAGAGACGGATGCCGTCGATGATCGACGCGTGATTGAGCGCGTCGCTGATGATCGCGTCCTCCTCGCCCAGCAGCGTCTCGAAGAGGCCCCCGTTCGCGTCGAAGCACGACGAGTAGAGGATGGAGTCCTCGGTGCCGAGGAACTTGGCGACGCTCTGCTCGAGCCGGCGGTGCGCGTCCTGCGTGCCGCAGATGAAGCGCACGCTGGAGAGCCCGAAGCCGTACTCGTCGAGCGCGCCACGCGCCGCCTCGAGCACGCGCGGGTGCGAGCTCAGGCCGAGGTAGTTGTTCGCGCAGAAGTTGAGGACGGGCTTGTCGCTCTCGCGGACCTTGATGGATGCGCCCTGCGGTCCGAGGAGCTGGCGCTCGCGCTTCTCGAGCCCTGCGGCCCGGATCTCGTCCAGCGTCTTGGCGTAGATGCCCTTGGCGTGGTCGTACATGACGGCGGCGGAAGCCTAGCACCGCAACGCGCTACAGTTCTCCCGTTCGGGGAGGCACGGCATGCGTTCCTACAGCTCATGGCTCGTGGCGATCGGGCTCCCGCTGCTGCTCACCGCGGTGCGCTGCGGCGGGTCGACGAGCACGGGCGGCAACGGCAACGACGCTTCGGTCGACGACGGCAACGGCGGCAGCAGCAGCGGAGCGGACTCCGGCGGATCGAGTGGCGGGAGCAGTGGTTCGAGCAGCGGCGGGAGCGGGTCCGGCAGTGGATCGGGCAGCTCCAGCGGCGGAGCAGACGCGGGGTGCCCGATGCCGTGCAACAACGGCCACGTCTGCTGCGGCGGCGTCTGCGTCGACAAGTACGATGACCCGCTCAACTGCGGCGGCTGCGGTCTCGCGTGTCCGTCCTCCCTGCCGACCTGCATCGGCGGGAACTGCGCGGCGACGCCCTGCGATGCGGACGCCGCCGCGTGCGCGGGCAGTCAGACTTGCTGCGGCGCGTCCTGCTGCAACCCTGGGCAGATCTGCTGCGTCGTCGATGGCCCGGTCGTCCAGGGACCGCAGTGCGTCACGCCGACTTCGCAGCAGCCCTCGTGTCCGCTCGGCTGCTCGATATGTCCCTGAGCTGCCCGGCGTAGGTCGCTGCGTCAGGCGGCCGCGTGATCGTTCTCGAAGCGAGCGAGCCACGCGGCGTATTCGCGGCGGCGCTTCTCGTCGTCGGGCGAGAGCGGCTCGTCGCTCTCGACGTCGGCGGCGTGCGCTGCGGGGTCGCGCAGCTCGATGCCGGATTCGAGACGCGGTCGGTGCGGATGGCGTCGCGGGAGCATCACGGCACCCCCGGGACGCTCGCCGCGGTGGCGGCAACATTTGCAGGCGTCGCGCCCGAGGCGCTCGCCGAGGCGTTGGACGCGTCGTACCAGAAGGCAGCGACGACTAGCGCGAAGACACCGAGCACAATCGGCCAGCTGGAGCTCATGGGGACTTTGTTCTCTCTCCTGCCCTCCTCCCAGTGCAGCCGCGGTGCCAAGCGCAAGCGGCGCGCGCTCGAGCCCAAAACATGGGGTCCGCACGTCCCGGGCCAGGTTCCAATGAGGCGACAATGATCCACTGGCGGCGTCTGTGTTGCCCACCCCGGAGCACATCCGCGGGTCAGCGAGGTCGCTGGAATTCCACGCTGCTTCCCAGCCGGCCCAGCCGTCGCGCCTCGAGGCACGCGGGCGAGCCGGGCTCGACGATGCGGCAGTCGTCCGGGCGCACGGCGTAGATGCCGCACGGGTAGCGACCGGGCTCCGAGACGTCGAGCGCGCCACAGCGATCGCCCGCGTTGACCAGGAAGCGCCAGCCCGGGGGCGTGTCGTCGAGCACCGTCAGCCGGCGGAGCAGCTCATCCCCTCCCGGTGACGCGAGCACGCGCGCCTCGTCCGTATCCAGCAGGTGAACCGTGCGCGGCCCGTGATGGCAGCAGCGGCCGCAGCCGACGCAGTCGGCTCCGCCGGGATCGGGCTCGCCGGGCACAGGCTCGAGGGGCAACGCCCCAGGGACTAGCGCGCGCCGGCTGGCGCGTCGATCGGCCACGCGCGTCGCTCCAGCAAGGGCGCGATGCGCGCGAGCTCCTTGCGCACCGCCGTCGCCGTCGGACGGTCGGCGGGGTTGCGGCGCAGCGACGCGTGCAGGAGCTGCCCGATGGGCGCGAGCGACGCGTCGGCCGCCAGCTTCTCGAGCGGCGGCGGCAACCCATCGTGCGCGACGTGCATCGCCACCTGGGCCATCTCGTTGGGCGCGTCGAAGAGCACGCGCCCGGTGAGAAGCTCGAAGGCGATGCACCCGAAGGCGTACACGTCCGCCTTCGCCGGCGACGAGCTCCCCGCGGCGGCTCCCGTCGCCACCTCGGCTCCCCACACCTCGGGCGCGCCGTACGGCCCCGTGGCGCAGCCGGGACGGATGTGCCGCCCGGCGAGCCCGAAGTCCACGATGACGGCTTCCTCTGCGCGGCGGAGCACCACGTTCGACGGCTTGAGATCCAGGTGACCGACGCCCACGCCGTGCATCGCCTCGAGCCCTCGCAGCACGTCGTCGAGCACCCGCAGCGCGCGCGGCACGTCGAGCCCGCGGGTCTCGATCAGGCGCTCGAGCGTGACCCCCTCGACGAACTCCATGACGAGGATCGGCTTGGGCTTGGTGCCCGCGTCGAAGGTCACGAAGCGCGCGAGGTTCGGGTGCTGCGGGAGCGCGATGAGCGCGCTCGCCTCGTCGCGGAACATCCGGAGGAACTCGGCCTCCGAGAGCGAGCGGGCGGCGCTCGCGGAGTACTCGGGGACCTTGAGCGCCAGCTTCTCGGCGGAGTCGTCGCCCTTGTCCTCGACGCGGGTGACGACGAAGACCGAGCCCACGGCGCCCGAGCCGAGCCCGCGCACGACGTAGAAGCCGCCGATGGTGCGGCGCGCCGGGATCCACGCGGGCAGCGCCTCGGTCGCGCGGATGTTCGCGCGGCTCGGGGCGTGGTCGCCGTCGACGGGGAGCCTGGCGAGCCGCCGAGCGACGGCCGACACCAGATCGCCGATGGCGCGCGGGATGACTGCGAGCGGCTCGGCGAGAGCCTCGGTCACGGCGGCCTCGGGGAGCGACGCGTCGGCGCCCGAGAGGACGCGCGAGACGGCGACCGAGAGCGACCGGGTCGGGGTCGCCGCGACCGACTGACGGCCCTCGGCCTCGAGGCGCCCGCGCGCGCCGACGCTCAGGTTCGCGATCGACCCCAGGGTCGCCTCGAGGGACGCGACGGCCTCGGGCTCGCCGCCTGCAACCGGCGCGAGGTCGCGCAGCGCGACCG
>DASVWO010000466.1:0-25390 GCA_036393165.1 Polyangiaceae bacterium
AACCTCGGCGTCCACTTCTAGTGGGGCGCGCTACACGCCGGGGGCGAGCCGGTCCCACACCACGGGCTCGTCGCTCGTGAACTCGTGAGCGAGCGACTGCATCACGGCGGCGCACGACCGCGTGTGCCGGTACACCTCGCGCTGGCGGCGGTAGCTGCAGCCGCCGTCCGCCATCGCGGCGATGCGCCGGAGCTCGTCGACGCATCCGAAGCGCTGCGCGTAGGGCTCGCACTCGAGCAGGATGCGTTCGAGCTCCGCGCGCAGCTTGCGCACGTTGCCCCGGTCGTCGACCACGAGCTCCGCGTCCACGCCCCAGCGCGTCGCCCTCCACTTGTTCTCGCGGATCAGCCACGTCGGCGGCGGCGCGAAGCGGTGCCCCGCGCGCCGCATGTCGTCGCAGCGCGCGACGTAGGTGTGCATCAGCGCGACCATGGCCACCGTCTCGCTCAGCGTCGGCAGCGTGTCGCAGATGCGCACTTCCAGCGTGCCGTAGACGGGGCTCGGGCGAACGTCCCACCAGAGGTCCTTGAGCGAGTCGATCGAGCCCGACGCGGTGAGGACCTCGGCGTGGCGCTCGAAGTCGGCCCACGTGGCGAACGTCGGCGGCGTGCCTGCCGTCGGCATCGACTCGAAGACGGTCGTGCGCGTGGAGACGAGGCCGGTGTCCTCCTTGCGCCAGAAGGGGGAGCTCCCCGAGAGGGCCAGGAAGCACGGGGCCACCGGCAGCACGGCGTTCATCATCGCGATGGCCGTGTCCCCGTCGGGCATCCCGAGGTGCACGTGCAGGCCGTAGATCGACAGGCGCCGCGCGAGGTGCCGGTTGCGCTCCAGCACGTACCGGAAGCGCTCCGAGGGGTAGACGACGCGGTCCTCGTAGCTCGCGAAGGCGTGCGTGCCCGCGCTGGCGAACTCGAGGCCGAGCGCCTCGCCCGCGGTGCGCAGCTGAGCGAACGCGTTCATCAGGTCGCGCCGGACCTCGTCGACGGTGTGGCAGACCGCGCTGTTGACCTCGATCATCGACTGAAAGAGCTCCGGCTTGATGCTGGCGTGCTCGAGCTTCGAGCTCTTTCCGAGGTAGTGGAGCAGCCGCCGCGCGCCGGAGCAGAGATCGTGCGTCTTCCAGTCGAGGATCTGGAGCTCCACCTCGACGCCGAGCGTGTGCCCGGGAGAACGCGTGAACGGGATGGGGGCGGGCATGTCGTCCTCCTTCGTCGCCGCGAAGCGAGGCCAAGCCAACCCGACACCCTGACACCTGGCACGCCGAGGCGCACCTGAATCGCCCGACGAATTGTAGGATGGGCGCCCACGCCGATGCCCTCGCCCAAACACGTGGTCTTCGTTCACGGCATGTTCATGACGCCCCTCTGCTGGGAGCACTGGACCGAGCGCTTCTCGCGCGAGGGGTTCAAGTGCATCGCGCCCGCGTGGCCCGGTCGCGACGGCGGCATCGAGGAGCTTCGCGCGGAGCATCCCGACGCGCGCCTGGGGCGGCTCGGTCTCGCCGACGTGGTCGAGCACTTCACGTCGCGCATCCTCGCGCTCAAGGAGAAGCCGGCGATCGTGGGCCACTCGATGGGAGGGCTGGTGGTGCAGATTCTCCTCGCGCGTGGGCTCGCCACGGCGGGCGTCGCGATCGACAGCGCGCCGCCGGCGGGCGTGTCCTCGTACAAGTGGTCCTTCCTCAAGTCGAACTGGACGATGATCAACCCGTTCCGCTCGAAGGACGCGCCGCACATGATGACCTTCGAGCAGTTCCAGTACGCCTTCGTGAACACGCTGCCCCTCGAGGAGCAGCGGGCCGCGTACGAGCGCTACGTCGTACCCGAGTCGCGGCGGGTGCCGCGCGACAGCCTCGGGGACGTGGGGCACGTCGACTTCACCGTGCAGCGACCGCCGCTGCTGCTCGTCGCGGGCGCGGAGGACCACATCATCCCGGCGTCACTGAACCGGGCGAACTACGAGCGATGGCGCAAGGCGACCGCGGTGACCGACTTCCACGAGTTCGCAGGAAGGGACCACTTCCTCATCGGCTCGAAGGGCTGGGAGGAAGTGGCCGACCACTGCCTCGGCTGGCTGCGCGACAAGGTCTAGCGGGAGCTACTCGTAGTTCTGCACCGACCAGCCGTCGCTGCTCGACGGCGCGGCGCCTGCGAAGCCGCACGCGACCTGGGTGAAGTAGGTGGCGCTCAGGTTGACGTAGTGCCCGCACTCGCCGCCCATGCTCCCGCTGTAGTCGCAGTTGGGGCAGTTGCCGCCGAACTGCGTGCAGCCGATGCAGCCGGCGCAGTTCGGCTGCTTGTATTCGTCCCACATGTCCTGGATGCACTGCTGGATGCCCGCGGGCGACGTGCCGTAGCCCTGCAGGCACTCGTTCTGCGCCCAGCCCATGGCCTGGCCCCACTGGCACGAGGGGCTGTTGTTGATGAACGACCAGTGCGCGCTGTTCTTGCTCTCGTCGTTGCTCGCCTGCGTGTCGACGCAGGTGTTGTTCGTGTCGGTGTCGTAGAGCGTGTAGGGCTGCAGGTTGAGGGACGTCGACGGCACGTTGGCCGCGCGAAGCTCGTTGATCTTCTGGATGCATGCCTGACGGGACGCGGCGAAGCCGTCCGCGTCGTTCATGCCGCCGGAGCTGGAGCCCGATCCCGAGCCGGATCCGGAACCCGATCCGGAACTCGACCCCGACCCGGACCCCGACCCCGACCCTGAACCCGACCCCGACCCTGAACCCGACCCCGACCCCGACCCCGACCCCGATCCCGACCCCGATCCCGACCCGGAAGCCGACCCCGAGCTCGAGCCCGACCCGCTGCTGGATCCCGTGTGTCCGGAGTCCATCGTCGTGCCGGCGTCGTTCTCGGAGCCTCCATCGGGCCCGATCGATTCGCCCCATCCCGTCGGCTCGGCGGTCGACGAGCATCCGATCGTCGATCCCGTGAGACCGACGACACCCAGCAACACCACGAGCCCGGGAGAAATGCTCCGCATGACGACTGCTCCCCTCGCGCGCAACCCCAAAGCGCGAGACGGGTCGGATTCTACCCCTCGCAAGACGCGAGGAAAGCTCGTGAAATCATGCGTTCGCGCTGCAACGCGACTCAGTACGTCATGACGCTCTCGACCCTCACGGGGAGCAGCTTCTCCCTCCCGCCGAGGAACGAGAGCTCGACGACGAACGCGTAGCCGACCACGTAGCCGCCCTGCTTGTGCACGAGCTCCGCGGCCGCCTTCGCCGTGCCGCCGGTGGCGAGCACGTCGTCCACGACCACCACGTGGGCCGATTCGCGGATGCTGCCTTTGTGCATCTCGAGCGCATCCTTGCTGTACTCGGTGACGAGCTCGACGCGGTCGACCGCCGCCGGCAGCTTCCCGGGCTTGCGCACGGGCACGAAGCTCGCGTTGAGGCGCGCCGCGAGGGCGCCGCCGAAGATGAACCCTCGCGCCTCGATGCCCACGATGGCGTCCACGTGCTCGCCGATGAACCGCTCGGCGATGCCGTCGAGCACGATGTGCAGCGCGCGCGGGCTCGCGAGAAGCGGCGTGATGTCCTTGAACACGATGCCGGGCTTGGGGAAGTCCGGAACGTCGCGGATGAGGGCGCGACAGAACTCGAAGCTAGACATCGGCCTCGCCACCGAGGGCAGCGTCTGCGTGGGAGCGCGGCGCGGCGCCGGCGCCCTCGTCTTCTTCTTCGTGGGGGCTTTCTGCTGCTTCTTCTTCGTCTTCGCCGCCATCGTTTCAGCCCTTCGGTCTCGATACGGCCGCGGCCAGCGCCGTCGCCGTCGAGGTGCCCACGTTCGCGCGATCGGTCAGGTCGAGCAAGAGCGGCGTGATGGAGGCGACGCCCTCGTCGTACGCGTCGGTGTCGCTGCCGGGATCGCGCTCGTGGTGCACGCCGGGGCCGGCGATCCAGAGGTACTCGCGTCCGCGCGGGTCGCGCCGGAAGTCGACCATGTCCTCGTAGATGCGCGTCCCGAGGCGCGTCGCGCGGATCTCCCCGGCCCAGTCCTTGGGGAAGTTCACGTTGAGCAGCATTCCGGGCGTGCGCTCCCCTTCGAGCAGCGCCGCCGCGATGCGCGCCGTGGCCTCGGCGGCTCGCGCCAGCTCCACGGTGTGGTGCACGCTGGCCGCCACCGCGGGGATCTTGCGCAGCGCCCCTTCGCGCGCGGCGGCGACCGTGCCCGAGTAGAACGCGTCCTGCCCCAGGTTCATCCCGTGGTTCAGGCCGGAGACGACCAGGTCCGGCCGGCGTGGCAGCACGCGGGGGACGGCGTGCAGGGCCACGTAGACGCAGTCCGCCGGCGTGCCGTCGAGGGCGAAAACCCCCGGTTCGACGTCGCGGAGGCGCAGCGGCCTGTGCAGCGAGAGCGAGTGGCTGGTCGCGCTCTGCTCGGTCTCGGGGGCCACGACCACCACGTCCGCCGCCACGGCGAGGGCGGTGCGCATGGCGCGGATCCCTGCGCTCGCGTGGCCGTCGTCGTTCGAGAGGAGCACGAGGGGGCGCACGCCGAGCCACATACCACGAAGCGAAGTCTGGTGGCGCTTCGCGCGGTCGGCCCGCCTTCGGCGGATCCTCAAGCGCCCCGAGCCGAGGTAATGTCGATCCCGGTGGCGACCCGCAAGGACGAGGTGCTGGAGACGATCCACGGCGTGGCCGTCTCCGACCCCTACCGGTGGCTCGAGAACGGCGAGTCGCCGGAGGTCCGCGCGTGGGACGAGGAGCAGAACGCGCGCACGCGCGCGTGGATGGACCGCGTGCCGGGCCGCGACGGGCTGCGGGCGCGGGCGCGGGAGCTCCTGTCGATCGGGTACGTCGGCGCGCCGGCGCCACGGAAGACGCGCGAGGGCGCGTGGCGCTACTTCCACGTGCGTCGCGAGGGCCAGCAGGAGCAGGCGGTGCTGTGCGTGCGCGATGGACTCGCGGGCGCCGACCGCGTCCTCGTCGAT
Source organism: Polyangiaceae bacterium (assembly GCA_036393165.1). GTDB lineage: Bacteria > Myxococcota_A > Polyangia > Polyangiales > Polyangiaceae > Palsa-1150. The sequence continues at coordinate 4,945 of DASVWO010000466.1, forward strand.
CCGGCCCCGATGTCCCCGGATCGCACGACGGCGATCGACTGGTGGGTCCCCTCGCGCGACGGAGCGCGGGTCGCGTGGGGATTGAGCGAGGCCGGGAGCGAGGAGAGCACGCTGCGCGTCCGCGACGTCGCGAGCGGCGAGGACCTGCCCGACCGGATCCCGCACACGCGGCATGCGAGCGTCGCCTGGCTGCCCGCGGGCGGTGCCTTCTTCTACACGCGATACCCGGCGCCCGGCTCGGTGCCGGCGGGCGACGAGAAGTACCACTGCCGCGTCTTCCGCCACACGCTCGGCGAGGACCCCGCGCGCGACACGCTCGTCTTCGGCGAGGGGCGCGACAAGCTCGACGTGCCGGCGGTGGTCGCGTCGCCGGACGGGCGCTGGCTCGTCGTGCGTGTGCACATGGGCTGGCAGAAGAGCGAGATCTGGGTGAAGGACCTGCGCGCCGCCGACGCGCCGTTCGTGCCGGTCGCTCGCGGCGTCGAGGCGGTCTACGAGCCCATCCCGCTCGACGACGTGCTCTACATCCTCACGAACGACGGGGCGCCGCGCTACCGGCTCTACGCCGTCGACTGGGCGAACCCCGCGCGCGAGCACTGGCGCGAGATCCTGCCCGAGAGCGAGGACGTGCTGGCCGACGTCGCCGTGGTCGGCGGCGCGAAGCGCGTGCTCGTCGCGTCCTACCTGCACGAGGCGAGCGCGCGCATCGCGCGCTTGTCCGGCGACGGGGCGCCGCTCGGACCGGTGCCCCTTCCGGTGCTCGGCTCGGCGGGCGTCTCGGGCGCGCACGAGGGCGACGAGGCGTTCGTGGAGCTCACGTCGTTCGCGACGCCGTGGCAGGTGCTGCGTATCGACCTGGCCACCGGAGCGACGACCCCGTGGGACAGCGTGCGCGCCGGCGTGAAGCTGCCCGACGTGCGCGTCTCGATGCTCTACGCCACGAGCGAGGACGGCACCCGGGTGCCCATGTTCGTCGTGGAGCGCGCCGGCACGCTGCGCAACGGGTCGAACCCGACGGTGCTCTACGGCTACGGCGGGTTCAACATCGCGCAGACGCCGGCGTTCAGCGTGCGCACCCTCATGACGCTCGAGCACGGCGGCGTGTGGGCCGTCGCGCTGCTGCGCGGGGGAGGGGAGCTCGGCGAGGAGTGGCATCGCGCCGGGATGCTCGAGCGCAAGCAGAACGTGTTCGACGACTTCTTCGCCTGCGCCGAGGCGCTCGTGCGCGAGGGCATCACGCGCCCCGAGAAGCTCGGGATCGTGGGCGGATCCAACGGCGGGCTGCTCACGGCGACCGCGGTCACGCAGCGCCCGGAGCTGTTCCGCACGGCGCTCAGCCTCGTGCCGCTCGCCGACATGCTGCGCTACCACCTCTATCGCATCGGCGCGCTCTGGATCGCCGAGTACGGGGACCCGGGCGACCCCGCGGCCTTCGCGTGGCTGCACGCGTACTCGCCGTACCACCGCACGAGAGACGCCGTGCGCTACCCCTCGGTGCTCTTTGCGACCGCCGAGAGCGACTCGCGCGTCGATCCGATGCACGCGCGCAAGATGGCCGCGCGGCTGCAGGAAGCGCAGGCCGATGCGACGCGGCCCATCCTGCTCAAGATCGAGAGCCGCGCGGGGCACGGGGCGGGAAAGCCGGTGGCCAAGCTCGTCGACCAGCTCGTCGAGGAGCTCACGTTCCTCTTCCACGAGCTGGGCATGGTCTGAGGGATCGCGCGCGTGGACGCGAGGGAGACCTACGAGCGAGGGCGGAGCGCGCGGTCGGCGGAGGTGGCGGCGCTCGAGGCGAAAGCGCGGACCATCGGCACCGGACGCCTGCTGCTCGCGGCGGCGGCGCTCGCGATCCTCGGTGGAATCGTGTGGGCGCGGCTCGGGGCCGGCGCGTGGGCCGCGCTCGCGGCGACGGTGGCTGCGTTCGTGGCGCTCGTCCTCGTCCACGCGCGCGTGCACGACGCGAAGGAGCGCGCCGCGGCGGCCCTTCGTTTCCACGAGCGGGGGCTGGCGCGCATGGCGCACGCGTGGGCCGAGTTGCCGGTGACCAGCGAGCGCTTCGGCTCCGGCGACCATCCCTTCACGCGGGATCTCGACGTCTTCGGGCGCAGCTCGGTGATGCAGCTCGTCGACGGGACCGAGACCCGGCTCGGCGAGGAGCGGCTCGCGAAGCTCCTCTCCCTGGAGGAAGCGGGCGCCTGGCCGACGGACGTGGGCGAGCGCCAGGCCGCGGCGCGCGATCTCGCGGCACGGCCGGCGTTTCGCGAGGCGCTCGCCACCGCCGGCGGCGTGCTCTCGGGGGAGCGGGCGGACCCCGCGCCGCTCCTGGCATGGGCCGAGGGGAAAGAGGAGGAGCTGGCGCCCGCGCTTCGCGTGCTGTCGTGGCTCGTACCGGCCGCCGTGGTCGCGAGCGTCGTCGCGACGCTGGCGATGCAGTGGCCGGCGGGCATCGTGACGCTCGCGGTCGCCGTCGCCATCGGCGTGGGGCTCGCGACGAGCCGGCGTCTCCTGCCGATGCTCGAGGCGGCGTCCACGCGCGAGCAGGCCGTCTCGCGCTGGCGCGCAATGATCGAGGCGATCGAGCGCGAGCCGTTCGACGCGCCCCTGCTCCTGCGTCAGCGCGAGCGTCTCTCAGCCGCGGGCCGGCGCGCGAGCGTCGAGATCGCCGCGCTCGAGCGCATCGTGAGCTTCGCTGACGCCCGCCGCAACGAGGTGTTCGCGCTGCTCATCGGCCCTCTCCTCATGTGGCATGTGCACTGCGCGGCGGCGCTCCTCCGGTGGCGCGCGCGGGCGCGGGCGCACGTGCGCGACTGGCTGGAGGCGCTCGCCGAGGTCGAGGCGCTGGCGAGCCTGGGCGGGTTCACCCACGAGCACCCGTCCTTCGTCTTCCCCGAGCTGGCGCCCGAGCCTATCGTCGACGCGCGCGGCCTCGGGCACCCGCTCATCGCGCAGGACAAGCGCGTCGGCAACGACGTGCGCCTGCCTGCGGCGGGTCGCGCCCTCGTCGTCACCGGCTCCAACATGTCCGGCAAGAGCACGCTGCTCCGTGCCATCGGCGTCAACGTGGTGCTCGCCAACGCGGGGGCTCCCGTGTGCGCCGCCGCCGCGCGCATCGGCCCGGCGCGCGTCGCGACGAGCATGCGGATCGACGACTCCCTCGAGCAGGGCGTGTCGCACTTCTACGCCGAGCTGCGGCGGCTCAAGCGGGTCATCGACCTGGCCCAGGAGACAGGGCGGCCGCCCGTGCTCTTCCTCCTCGACGAGATCCTCCACGGGACCAACTCGCGCGAGCGCGTCCTCGGCGCCTGCGCCGTGGTGAAGGAGCTCCTCGCGCGGGGCGCGCTGGGTGCCGTGTCGACGCACGACCTCGGCATCACCGCCCTCGAGAAAGAGCTGGGCGGGCTCGTCGAGAACGTGCACTTCGAGGAGCAGGTCCGCGGCGAAGAGATGTCCTTCGACTACGTGCTTCGCCCGGGGATCGTGCAGAGCTCCAACGCCCTCCGCCTGATGCGCGCCGTGGGCATCGACGTGGCGCCGTGACCGCGCCTATAGTCCGCGCCGATGAACCCCGAGCAACCCCCCGTCCCGCGCGTCCTCGTGGGTGCGGTCATGGCGCAGAAGAGCCGGACCATCGAGGAGCTCGCCCGGATCGCCACCGAGGAGGTGCGCGGCGCCGGGCTGACCCTGGTGCGCAACGTCGTGGTGAACCCCGACGCGCAGATCATCACGCAGCTCATCGAGAACATCTCGAACGACAACGAGGCGGACGTGATCCTGCTGCTCGGTGGCGCAGGCTTCGGACCGCGCGACCACGCATGCGACGCCGTCAACCAGTTCGTCGAGCGACGCATCGAGGGGTTCGGCCAGGCGTACCGGCGGCTGCTCGTCGACGAGATGGAGTTCGGACCGCACGCGTGGATGGTGCGGGCGACGGCGGGCGTCTTCAATCAGTGCCTCGTCTTCGTCATGACGGGTCGGCCGCGCGACGTGCAGCGGGCCATGCAGAAGCTCGTCGTGCCGACGATCCCCGACGCGGTGGCCCTCGCGACGGGCCGCATGCGCGCGGTCCAGCTCAAGGCGTAGCGTCGGCGGGCGGCGGGCGGCGGGCTCAGAGCTCGTCGCGCGTGAAGGCGACGACGTCGCCGATGGCCGTCGTGCCGCACGCGAGGGCGACGAGGCGATCCAGGCCGAGGGCGTTGCCTCCGCTCGGGGGCATGCGCGCGAGGGCGTCCAGGAACCGCTCGTCCACCGGGTAGACCGGAAGGCCGCGCGAGGCGCGCTGGCGTTGGTCGTGCTCGAAGCGGGCGCGCTGTTCGGCCGCGTCGACGAGCTCGCCGAATCCGTTGCACAGCTCGACTCCCGCGACGTAGAGCTCGAAGCGCTCGGCGAGCATCGGATCGTCCGGCTTCTTTCGCGCGAGCGAGGCCTGGGTCGCCGGGTAGTCGATGAGGAACACGGCGTGCGGGAGCCGCTCGATCGCGGGCTCCACGGTCTCGACCAGGGTGCGGAAGTACGCGTCCTCGTCGGCGCGCGCCGCCTCCAGGGTGCGCTCGCGCGACCAGCCCGCGAAGCGCTCGAACGCCTCGCACACGCCCAGCCTCGCCACCGGGGGGCACACGTCGACCACCCGGCCGCCGAGCGCGACGGCGCCGCCCGTCACGGCGGCCACGAGCTGCTCGGTGTCGCGCATCACGTCGCCGACGCCGGCGTGGGCGCGGTACCACTCGAGCATCGTGAACTCGGGGTTGTGCCGCTCGCCGGACTCCTCGCGCCGGAAGGCGGGGGCGATCTGGTAGATGCGCTCCCACCCGTCGGCGAGCAGGCGCTTCATCTGGTACTCCGGCGAGGTCGAGAGCCACCGCGGCCGCTTCGCGTCCCCGCCGGCGATCTCGAATGCGTCCAGGTGCAGGTCGAGCCCGGGTGACGGCACCATCGCCGGCGTCTGCACCTCGATGAACCCGCGCGCGTCGAAGAACGCCCGCACTGCCTGCAGCACGCGCGCCCGCTCGCGGAGCTTCTTCATGCTCACCCTCGCGGCGAGAGCCCGCGCAGCACCAGCTCGGCGAGCTGGCCGCTCGCGCGCACGAGACCGCCGCGGTCGGCCTTGCCGAGCGCCCACGTCATCGCGATGCCGTCGAGGGCGCCGAAGATGGCGCGGGCCGCGAGGTGGGGCGAGAGGTCCGCGCGGAACTCGCCGCTCGCCTGGCCCTCGCCCACGATACGGGCGATGGCGTCCAGGTATGCGGTGAACTTGGGCGCCGCGTACTCCTTCATCAGCTTCGTCGACTGGCGCAGGATGACCGTGATCACCTCGGCCAGGTCACGCTCGCCCTCGAGGAGCCCGAGCTGCAGCTCGATGACCCGCCGGAGCTTCTCCGACGCGCTCACCCCGGGCGACAGCTCCTTCTCGAGGAACCGCAGCAGCCGCTCCACCCGGTCCTCGAAGAGCGAGACCAGGAGCTCGTCCTTGCTCGAGAAGTACAGGTAGATGGTCCCGTCGGCGACGCCGGCGGCCTTGGCCACCTCGCTCACGCGCGTCGCGTAGAACCCCTTCTTCGCGAAGACGCGCACGGCGGCATCGAGGATGCGCTCGCGCTTGTCGCCGGCCGCGCGGGGCCGCGCCGCAGGCTTCCGGCGGGGCCTCCTCACACTGAGTGAGGATTCAGTCATCGCGCCGGGAGCTATCAGACGGGGCCGGCCCGGTCAACGCGGCGAGAGCGCGAAGACCTGCTGTGCGAAGGCCGCCACCTCGTGCCCCATCCAGGGGCCCAGGATGGCGAGCGCCGCGATGACCGCGAGGAGCCGGGGCAGGTGCGAGATCGTCGGGTCCTGGATCTGCGACGCCGCCTGGAACGCCGCCACGAGGAGTCCCACGACGGCCGCCACCCCCAGCACCGGGAGCGACACGGCGATCATGAGCAGGAGTCCCTGCTGCGCCTGGTGCACCAGCGTCGCCGGGTCCACGGGCCGAGTCTAGCGCGCCCTTCGGGCCGTCGGCTCGCCTTCGGCGAGACCTCAGTCCGCCGGGGCGTCGCCGCCGCCGCCCTCGGCAGCGGTCTCGGCGGGGGCGTCGCTCGCGCTCTCCACGGGCGCGTCCGCCGCAGCCTCACCCTGCGCCTCGCCCGGAGAATCCTGGCTCGCAGCCTCCATCATCCTCGCGTCCGGCGGATTGGGGCTCGCGTCGACCCCGCCGCTCGGCAGGGTGCACTCGGGCGTGGTCGCCTGCGCCGGGTTGGAGGGACAGCAGCGTGGGCTGCCGCCCGCCTGCTGCTTGCAGATAAGGCCCGACTGGCAGTCGTCGTTGCCGTTGTTCCCGGCGCGCGGGTCACACGGCTGGCCCTCGCCCTCGTCGGAGCAGGCGGCGACCACGAGGCCCGCGACGAGCGCGGGCACGGCAAGCAGGGAAAAAAGGAGGGGGCGGCGCATCTGAGCCAGGCGCGAAGTTTCCAGAAAACGGGGACAAATGCCAGCCCCCTGATCTCGCGGGCTCTACGCGGAGCGCTTGCGGTCCTTCGCCTCGACGGCTTCGGCGAAGAGGCGCACGTACTGGGCGGCGCTCGCGAACGAGAAGAGGAGCGAGAGCACGACGAGCAACTGCCCCACGTGGGTGAGGTCCACCACGCCGAGATCGATGGTGCCGTACGAGAGGTGGTACGGGTAGCCGAGCACGAGGGCGACGATGCCGATCATCTGCAGGGCCGTCTTGGTCTTGCCCTCGTTGCCGGCGCTGATGATGACCCCCTCGCTTGCGGCGACGCTGCGCAGGCCCATCACGCTGAGCTCGCGCCCCAGAAGCAGCACGACGACCCACGCGGGGATGCGCCCCATGGGCACCATCCACACGAGCGCCGCCATCACGATCAGCTTGTCGGCCAGCGGATCCAGGAACTTCCCGAGCACGCTGACGACCCCGAGCTTGCGCGCGAGATAGCCGTCGAGCACGTCGGTCACGGCGGCGAGGGTGAACACGATGCACGCCCAGAACCCGCGCATGGGGGTGGGCACGTCGAGCAGCCACACGAAGAAGGGGATCGCGACGATCCGGCCCATCGTGAGCAGGTTCGGCAGATTGACGGCGTCTTTCGCGAGGGAGGTTTTCACGTGGCGATGCGACCGTACAACATGGGCGCGTGGTGTTCACGTCGGGATGCGACGGTGCAACATGGGCGCTCGCTCCGCCCGCCGGAGCGGGCTCCGCTCGCGCAATCGAGGGCAAGCGATCGGGTCGGGGGAGCGCGGCCGCTCCCCCAAGCCCCCACCCGAACCATCTGTCTGCGCGACCCCCACGCGATCCCGTGTCCTCGTCCCGCGATCCCGGGTCGTGGTCCCGTGTTCCCGTGTCCTCGTCTCGCCATCCCGCGTCCTGGTCTCGCGATACCAGCGCCTCCCCACGCGATACGGCGGCCCTCCGATGCGATACCAGGGCCTCCCCACGCGAGACCAGCGCCTCGCCACGCGATACCAGCGCGTGGGCGGGCGATCCCGCGGGTCAGGAGATGCTGACGAGGACCGTGCCGTCGCCGGAGAAGGCGATGAGGCCTCGCTGGCCGCTCGGGGATTCGGCCGGGGGGAGCGCCCGCGGGACGAGGCGGCCGAGCCAGCCGACGATCCACTCGCGGCGAACGAGGAGGCTGCGGCCCGACGTGCAGGGGACGCGCGCGAGCGAGGCGGCGACCTCGAGGACGAGGGCGCCCTTGCCCCGGAGCTGCACGAGGTGAACGCCCTCGTTGCGCGGGGTCGACTCGCCCGCCGGATCGACGGCGAGGCGGCCGTTCTCGTAGGAAAGACGCAGCTCGAACCCGAGCAGGGTGTCCTCGCGCAGGAAGGCGATCTCGTCGTCGAGCGCGACCGTGGCCAGCTCGTGGCTCGCCCGTGCGCCGAGCACCAGCTCCGCACTGCCCGTGAGCCGCACGATGGGGCTGCCGATGCCGCCGAGGACCTCGCTCGTCTCGGCGTCGCGCGAACGCCGGTGGAGCACCCGCGTCGTGATGGGGCCGGCGACGACGCGCAGCGAGTCGAGCCGCGACGCGAAGGGGTGCTCCTCGGTCGTCCGCGCCAGGACGACGCCGGACTGGAGCCGCGCCACGGATTGCTCCACGCCGAGCGCCAGCAGCGACGGGAGCGCGTCATGCGCGATGGCCTGCGCCGGAACGGGAGCGGCCGGCGGCGCCGCGGTCAGAGCTGGCGCCGCGATCTTCGGCACGCCGGACGCCGGCGGTACCGTCACGTGCTCGTGCACCGAGCCCGCCCCCTGCCGGAGGGATGCCGGCGGTACCGTCCGCGGTCTGATGCCTGCCGCCTTCGTGGCGTCTCCCGGCTCCAGGGTGTGCCAGGGCCCGTCGTGTGGCTTTGGGGGCGACGGATCGGCGAGCGAGAAGCGAAGCTCGCCCGCGTCGAGCTCCGAGAAGGCCGTCTCGGCCACCGAGCGAACGCCCTCGTCGATCTCCGGCGGCGGCGGCTCCGGGGGCACCGGAATCGAGTTGCGCTGGCGGCGCTCGGTCACGCGCTTGGCCATCATCGCGTGGCCCCCGCGCTCGAAGGCGATCTGCGACGACTCGAGCTCGCCGAGCTTCTGGAGCGCGAGCCCGAGGTATCCCCACGCGCGCTTGTGCTCCGGGTTGATGCGCACCGCGTCCTGCAGCGCGCGCTTCGCGTCGGCGGGCTGCCCCGTCTTGAGGTGGCAGAGCGCGAGGTTTACCTTGATCGACGCGTCGTTCGGGAAGGCGCGCTCGAGCGCGTCGTAGATCTGGATGGCGCGCGGGTAGAGCCCGAGCCGGAAGTAGACGGCGCCGAGGAGGTCCTGGCCCTTCGCGTCGGTCGGCTGCACCGTCAGCGCGTACTCAAGCTCCTCCTTCGCCTCGAGGATGCGGTTCTCCTGAAGCAGCTCGCTGCCGCGATAGAGGTGAAAGAGGAAGTCTTCCTGCGACTGCTCGCGCGCGGACTCGGCCGGCATCGACGGATACGGAACCGAGGGGATGAGCCGGCGCTCGGTGGTCCGATCGTCCGTCACCGACGGCGGGGGCACGCTCTGCGCGCGAGACATCGCGTGCATCGTATCACTTCAATGGAATCGGACGTCGAGCAGGCCCCCGCCCACGACAGAGCCGATGGTCCAGGTCCAGGCGGTGTTCGCGGCGACGGCCATCCAGGCGCCACGATCTTTCACCCAGATCCCTCCGAGGACGATGCCCTTGATGGCCTCGCCAGCCAGGACGAGGCCCAGGGCGCCTTCGACGCCGAATCGGGCGGCCGCCGCGGCGGCGCCGCAGACGAGGAGCGCCGCCCACGTGGGCAGCGACCCGCGGGTGACCTGGAGCACGAGGCCGCGCAGGAGGAGCTCGTCACGCACGGCGGTGAGCACCGCGACGACGAGGCCGACCGCGAGCAGCCCCAGCGACGGTGGGCTGCTCACGAGGGTCGCCTTGTGCACGGCGATCGAGACTCCGACGACGAGGGCTGCCGCGACGATGCCGACGGCAGCGCCCTTCCCCGAGCGCGCCCCGATGGCTCCCCACGAGGGAGCCGGCACGCGCGGATCGCTCCACGCGATCGCGAGCCGCCCTGCGCCCCACTCGGCGAGGGCTGCCTGCACCGCCACCGCTGCCGTCGCGTTCTTCGCGAAGATCAGCGACGCGAGCTGCACCCCTGCCCAGAAGACGAGCCCCCACCCGACGACCTTGGCGGCATCTCTCACGCGAGCTCCGATTCGAACGCGTCCCCCTGCGCGAGAAGCCCCGGCAGTCCGCCGGTGTGGATGAAGAGGACGCGCGAGCCGCGCGCGATCTCGTTGCGCTCGACGGCGCGCGCGAGCCCGTGCATCGCCTTGCCCGTGTACACGGGGTCGAGCACGATGCCGCCGGCCCGCGCGACGCGCACCATGGTGTGGCGCTGCGCGGGGGTGGACACGGCGTAGGCAGGGCCCTTGAAGCGATCGTCGATCACCAGCGGCGCCGCTTCTCCCAGCTTCGGATCGAGCGCGCGCGCCTCGGCAAGGATGCGCGCGACCACGCCGTCGAAGTACGCCGCGTTGTCGCACACGGCCATCGCGTGCACGCGCTTGCCGACGCCGTGGCGCGCGACACCGAGGGCGACCCCGGCGGTCGTTCCTCCCGAGCCGCACGCGACGACGACCACGTCGAAGGGCGAGCCCGTCCCGGCCTGCTCGGCGATCTCGCGCATGCACTCGACGTAGCCGAGCGAGCCGCGTCCGTTCGAGCCGCCCTCCGGCACGACGTACGGCCTGCGCCCCGCCTGGCGCAGCTCGGCGGCGACGCCCTCCATGACGTGCGCCCGTCGCGCGTAGTCCTCGCGCGAGATGAAGCGGATCTCGGCGCCCGCGATGCGGTCGATGAGCACGTTGCCCGTGGCCGGCAGCTTCGCGGTCGCGGGGTCGTCGACGCGCAGGAGCAGCACGCAGCTCAGGCCGAGCGCGGCGCAGCACAGCGCCGTTGCGCGGGCGTGGTTCGACTGCAGGCCGCCGCAGGTGATCACCGTGTCGGCCTCGCGCGACATCGCGTCGCCGAGGAGCCACTCGAGCTTGCGCACCTTGTTGCCCGCCTCGGCGCCGCCCGTCGCGTCGTCGCGCTTGATCCAGAGGTCGACCCCCAGCAGGTCGTCGAGGTGCGGCCGCTTCACGAGCTGCGTCGGCGTCAGCGCGAGTCGGATGCGGGGCAAGTCGGGCACGGCGCGTCTCTCTTCACACGAGCGTCACGAGCTTCGCGTTGCCCTCGACGGTGGCGCCGGTCGCGACGTGCACCTCGGCCACCGTGCCGCCGGCGCGCGCGCGCACCTCGTTCTCCATCTTCATCGCCTCGAGCACGAGCAGCCCCTGTCCGGCCTCCACGGTCTCGCCCTTGGACACGAGGACCTTCACGACGCGCCCGGGCATGGGGCTACGCACGACCTTGTCGCCGCCGGCCGCGGTCGACTTCTTCGCCTGCGCCGCGGAGCGCATCCGCTCGCTCTCCACGCGCACGTAGGAGCGGTGACCGCTGGCGACCGCGCCGATCTCGGGCGGCGTTCCCTCGGTAGTCAGGTCGACGACGCGGCCGTCGACGCGCACGCTGAGCTGCGCGCCCACCGGCACGACGTCGAGCTCCACCGGACGCCCGTCGATGGTCGCGCGCAGCGCGCCGCTCGGCAGCTCGACGATGTCGACGACCACGGACGGGGCGGCGGGGTCGGGGTCCAGCGACACGTAGTAGCGCACGGGCGCAACGTATCACGGCTGCATGAACGGACACGTCTGCGTGGCCAGGCACTCGTGCGACTTCGCATGCGTGAGGAAGTAAAGGTCCGTCCCCCCGGTCGCGAAGTAGTGCACCAGCAGGTCGTCCATGTACGTCACGCCGTCCCAGGCGCGGCACGGATCGCCGAAGGCCCAGTCGTGATCGCCGAGCGGCTCGAGGTACGCGTTGATCATCCCGGCGACGGGGGGGCCGGCCTTCCACGAGCCGTCGACCGAGAACGGCGCTCCCTCGATGCGCGGGGCCCACACGGCGTCGAGCTGCGCGCTGGACGACGGGTGCATCCCCACGACACGCGCCAGACGCAGCGGGGGCGTCGGGTGCTTCTGGTAGATGTTCTGCGTCGCCTCGCCGAGGTAGTCGCCGTCGTAGAGCGTCTGCGCGCACGTCGCGGCGTCGTTCGCCGGCGGCGACGCGCACGTCATCGTGGTGGGCGACACGTAGTTCACCCCGCACCCGGCGGGCAGCGGAACACGCTTCATGCGCGCCACGCTCTCCATCTCGTAGCCGTCGATCATCACCTGGTCGGGCGAGCGGCCGTTCCACGCGTCCCAGAGGGCAGGCGGCGTCGCCCAGTCGGCGTACTCGGGCATGGTGTCCGCGGCCGAGGGCGGGAGGAAGGGAAGGAGCCCCGCCGCCCGCGAGAAGGCCATGCCGGTGCCCGTGGGAACGAGGAAGTCCCCGACGGTGTGCACGTCGACGATGGGCCGGGGCGGGATGGGGTTGCCGTTCCAGTCGTTCGCGGGCGAGAGGAGGTAGAGGCGCGCGAAGTTGATCGGGTCCGCCGGATCGAGCGCCGCCTGCGCGAGGTTCATGAGGCGGCGGAAGTCGGGCGACTGGCGCTGGTAGCCGAGGCCCTCTTGCGGCGCGACGAGCGCGGAGCCGACCGGGTAGAAGTTCTGCCAGAACTGCGCGCACCCGCTCTGCGCGTTGCACGTGAGCCCCGGCGTGGCGACGGGCGTGAACGACGTCGCCGGTTGCTCCCACGTGTCGACGGTGCGCACGAGCGTCGCACCCGGCTTCACGTTGCACGACGCGTAGGACTCGACGACGTCGGCGCCTCGGTACACGGCGACGGAGACGCGCTCGCCGATGCTCGTGGGGAGCGCCACGCGGAAGCCGCCGTCGGCCAGGGTGCGCGCGCAGCGCTTGATCCCCGTGTCGACGTCGATGGCGACGACCGTCATGCCGCTCGCGAGCTCGGTGGGCTCGAGGCAGGCAATCTCGATCTCGCTCGAGTCGAGCAGGTTGTCGACGACCCAGCGCACGCTCAGCTGCTTGCCGGTGCACTGCGTGACGGGTCCGGTGGACGTCGGCGGCCGCGCTGACGCGGGCACCGCCACGATGAGCGGCCCGATGATCTCCTCGAGCACCGGATCCGGCGTGAGCTTCGAGCGCGTCGCGATGTTCACGAACCCACCGCCGCCCGACACCGGGATGGTCGGCCCGAACGTCGGGTCGATCGCTCCGCTGATCTGCGCCACGAGCCCGCCGAACGACCCGCCCGAGGACGAGTACGTCACCTTCGTCCCGCCGAAGTCGGGGGTGCCGTCGCCGTTGAAGTCGCCCGCGAGATCGTCGCCTGCGTCCCCGTTGGCGTTGTAGTCCTGCCCGCTCTTGGTGCGGCCGTCGAAGCCCTTGAAGATGCGATTGAGCTGCACGCCGTCGAGCACCGACTGTCTCATGCCGTCGCGCGTGTGCATCAGATGCGCGCTCCAGATGAGCCCTCCCGAGTCGGGCGTTCCGTCGCCGTTCAGATCGATCGCGCGCCCCGCGGACATCGCGGTCGCCGTCGGCCCGAGGCATGCGCCCTTGAGCAGCGCGCCGAGCAGCGTCTTCTCCCCCGGCGAGAGCACGAGCCCGTGGCCGGGCGCATCCATGCTCACGATGGCGATGCCCTCGCGCGCGTACTTCGCGGCGTGCACGACGATCTCGAGGTCGAAGATGCTCGTGCCGTGGCGCCAGTAGGCGACGGGGAAGGGCGGCTTGTGCGCGGCGGTCGTCTTGGGCACGACGGCCATCCAAGGGATCGGCGTGTGCCGCACGTCCCCGGCGCCCGTCTGGAAGTTCACGTTGAAGTGCAGGTCCGGATCGGTCGACTGGGGGTCGCCCATCAGGTACGGCGAGTCGTACGTGCCGATGACGAGGTAGTCGACGTACTCGTCGAGGCCCGCGGTGAACTGATCGAGCTGCGCCTGGCTGAAGCTCCCCTGGAAGGCCTGGCCGAGCAGCTGGAGGAACGGCGTGAGCGCCGGCTTCACGTCGGCCCAGTGCACGATGTACGGCGTCTTGAGGAGCTTTTTGCAGCTCGGCGTCTGCTGCCATCCGGCCGTCTCGTCGGCGGGATCCACCGCGGTGCCGACGAGGTTGGACGCCTGCAGCGACGAGGGCGGGAAGTCGTTCGCGAAGTACGAGAACGGCCCCTTGCCGTAGATGCCGTCGCGCAGGAGCGTCATGTCCTCCTGCACCGGCTCGGTCGTGAAGGTCCACGCGAAGGCCACGTGGTCGAGCCCCGTGCCGGCCATGCTCCCGTAGTAGTTGCTGCGCGATCCGTCCGAGAGGATCGCCTGCAGGCGCGAGATGCCGCTCTCCTGCGACGGGTGGTACACGGCGGGGAACGGGGATCGCACCGCCTGCCCGTCGGGACCGCGCAGGCGATCGGTGAGGACGACGGCGTACTCGGTCTTCTCCTGCATCGGCAGCACCGGCTGCAGGACCATCGTGTCGGTCTGGCGCTCGTACCAGGTGAGCAGGTTGTCGACGCCGTCGATGAGCGGCGGCTCGGCGGGCCCCAGCGTGTTCGGCCGATCGAGCACGCCGTCGAAGTCGGTGTCGCACTGCGGGCGGTACACCCCGTCGGCGCACGCCCCGACGGCTTCGTTCGCCGTCTCGAACACGAGGTTCTGCGACGAGACGCGCGGGTCGTTGGGGAAGTAGAGAGAGTTGTCGAGGACGGTGAGCGGGTAGTTGCCGCTGCCGGCGTCGAGCAGCACCGGCACGCCCGTCGTGAGGTTCACGACGTAGACCGGGTCGTTGCTCAGGTCCCAGCCGTCGCCGGACATGCGGTTCTGCATGTCCTGCAGGTCGATGGCCGCCTCGCCGGCGGGCTGCCCGGGCTCCGGCGCGAAGCGCACCGTGATGGGCGCGTAGGTGCCCCAGCCCTCCATCTCGTCGAACTGCTGGCGCGCCGCGCGCTCCAGGCGCGTGGGGGCGACGAGGCTCGCGTTGAGCCGCCGACCGGTGCGGCTCGTCGGATCGGGGACGGTCGCGACGTCGTTCGGCGTCGGGATGTCCGGCAGCGGCGTCGCCAGCATGTCGAAGACGACAGCCGGTCCCGTCCCGGGTGGCGTCGTGCGCAGCGCCGTGGGAATCGTGTCGACCGAGCACGCCGCGACGGCGAGAGCGCCGAGGGCCAGGGGAAGAAAGCGAGCCACCGACGCGGAAGACTAGCCCATGTCTAGGCTGCTTCCTCGCGGTCCTCGATGGCCTCCAGCAGCCGGTCCAGGGCGGCTGCCGTTTCGCTGGCGACCTTGCGCGGCACGGCGCGGGTCGCATCGAGCAGCTCCCGCAGCCGCTTCGCGACGTTCTTGACCCCCGCGACGTCACGCGCCACCAGCGTGTCCTCGTCCACGGGGAACACCACGTCGCGGTATGCGCGCGAGACGGCTCCCAGGGGCGCGGCCTCGTCGATCACGCGTCGCCGGATCTCCTCGACGGCCTCGCGCGGCGCAGAGTCGCTCTCCTCGGCGCGCCGCAGGAAGTCCACAGCCTGGTACGTGGGGAAGGGCTCGCGGATCGGGTCGCGCTGGAGCACCGCCGGCGCGCGCCGCTGAAGGAACGAGTAGGACCCGGTGAGCTTGTCCACGGTCTCCTGCTTCAGGTGAAGCTCGCCCTTCGCGTAAGCCTCGAACGTGTCGTATCCCCAGTCCTTCCAGCGGGCGTTGCGCCGGGCCTGCGTGAGCGCCTCGGCGAGCTCGATCCAGCTCGCCTTGAACTGGCGTGCGCGGCGAAGGAGCTCGGCGCGCTCGGGATCGTCGGCGTGCGCGGCTTCTGCCTCGGCGAGGGCGGCCTCGGTCTTCGTGCGATGCATGGCAGCGGCCTCTAGGGGCGCCGCCTCGCGGGTGCAAGAGACGCCGGCGCCTACTTTTCCTTCTTCATGACGTAGCCGGCGCCCGCGAGGCGCTGGCCGCTCATGGCGTACGCCTCGGGTGTCATGTCCTGCACGCCGGTGGCGTCGATCCACTTGTTGTAGAAGTTGAAGAGGGCGCACACCGTGATGGCGTCGTAGACGGCTTCCTGCGTCCAGCCCGCGCGCTCGAGCGCCTCGATGTCGGCAGGCCCGATGGTGGTGGACGCCGCGTTCATCTTCTCGATGAACGAGAAGAGCGCCTTGCGCTTGTCGTCGATGGGCGCCATGCGGTGGTCCTCGAGCACCGCTCGCACGAGCTCCTCGTCACCCAGCAATTGCGCCGCGACCGCGGCGTGCGATCCGATTCAGAAGAGGCACTGGTTGCGACGCGACGTGAAGGCGGCGATGAGCTCGCGCTCGCCCGGCGAGAGAGGCGACGGACCGCGCATCACGCCCTGCGTGAACTCGGCCAGCGCGTCGGTGCGATCGGGCTTGTACGCGAAGAGGTGGAAGATCTGCGGCACCGGCACGCCGGCGGACCGCATCCGGCGAATCGCCTCGTGTCGCGGGTGGTCACCGTCGTGCGCTTCGACCTCGGGCAGGTGCATCGGCTTCATGTCGGGCCTCTACGATCAGCGTATCGCAGGCGTTTCTGCCTACAATCCGGCTCGTGCAGCGCCTCGTGCTCGCCGGCATCGTGACGCTGACCGCCTGCACTCGACAGGCGCCGACGGCGACGAGCGGCGGCGACGCGTCGGCGCCAGGCCGGCAATCCGTGCGCGTTCCCGGCGCGCTGAGCCTCTCGCGCGGGCTGGACACGCTCTCGGTGTCGATCGACCCGGCGTCGCTCGCCGACACGCAAGTGACCGTGGATCCCGGGATGACCCTAGGCATCGAGAGCGAGACGATGGTCTTCCCCGTCGGGCGGCAGCCTCCCGAGACGGGCCGGAAGGCCTACACCTCCGGCGCGACATTCTCCCTCGGGACGAGCACGTGGAACACGCGCACCGACGGCATCCCCGTGCAGGGCACGCGGTACGTCACCGAGATGCGCCTCGTGCTCTTCGAGACGGATGTCCCGGCGCAGCACGAGTGGGATCCGCACGCCGGCCGGTACAAGGCGCTGTGGACGCGGACGCTGCGTCAGGCCGAGGAGTGACCTCAGGGAGTGCAGTAGCCGAAGTCGCTGCCGTTCGACTTCGAGACCGTGCAGGTCGTGCCCGCGTCCCCCGTGCAGTCGGAGTTGGCCTGGCACGCGACGTAGCTCCCGGAAGGACACGACGCCATGCACTTCGTGCCCGTGAACCCGTTCCACTCGGTCCAGCCCGCATCGCACGACGTCACCGTCGTCTTGGTGGCTCCCACGACGCAGCAGACTGCGCCGCCGCCCTCGAAGTTCGCGCAGTCGGCCGGCTGCAGGCACTCCCAGTCGATGGTGCCCGACGCACACGCCGTCCCCGGGGGCTGGCACGCGGACGCCGTCGAAGAGCCCTGCGGCGTCTCGCAGCAGTGCTGACCTGCGGCGCAGGTAACCGTGTCGCCGGCATCGTCCTTGTCGCCGGGGCAATAGACTCCAGGGGCGGGGTAGAGGGTCGGGGGAGGCTCGCAGGTGGCGCCGCTGTCGCCACCGTCGTCTCCCATCGAGCCGGAGCTCGATCCCGAGCTCGAGCCGGAACTGGATCCGGAGCTGGACCCCGAGCTGGATCCGGACTCACCCGATCCCGAGTCCGGCGTCGATCCGCTGCTGGAGCTGCTGCATGCGCCCGTTCCCACGGCGGCCGCCAGCGCTACGGCACCTGCCCCACCGGTCAGCCAAAAGAGCCTCGCGAACGCCATGGTCGAATCCCTTTCTCTCCAGCGTGATGTGCACGCGTAGGAACCACCGCACGGACCCTCGCGTCAATCGCCGGAATCGCCCTCGGCGCGTTCGTCGCCGGCGTCGTGGAAAGATGAGGCGCCGTCGGAAACGGGACTCAGTCCGCCGAGCCGGAGTCCATCGATCCGCCGCTGCCGCTGCCGCTACCAGCCGGAAGGCAGGACACCGTGTACGGCGGGTTGGGCGTGCACGTCACCCTCAGCCCGGCGCACTGGGCGGCGGAGACCATCTGCATGACGCAGTTGCAATCGCCGCAGTTGCCGAGCAGGTTGCAGGTGGCGCTCATCTCGGCACCCCCGTCGGAGACGATGAAGAGGCAGTAGTCGTAGCGGGAGCACATCATGGCGGCGCCGCACTGGAAGGTGCCTCCTCCGCTGCTCCCGCCGAAGCTGCCGGTCTCCATCGACCCGCCGTCCGTCACGCCGCCCTCGGAGCCGCCGCCGCTGCCGAACGTCGAGGGGGCGGAGCTGTTGCTGCAACCCGCGACGAGGAGTAGTGCGGTGGCCATGACCGCGTGGACGGAGGAGCACCCCACGGGTCGAAGTCTACACCCGGCCGCGGCGGTGGTGTTCGCGACGCTGCTCGGCTGCTCATCGGCGACCAGTTCGGCGCTGGGCAACTCCGGCCAAAGCGTGGATGGGGGCGCAGGCGATGGCGCCGTCGATGCCCCGCCGGGGTTCCAGATGGCGCCGCATCCGTCCGTCACGGGCGGGCTCGTGCCGAAGGGCAGCGGCCCGATCCTCGCGCACATGAAGCTCGTGACGGTCACGTTCGCCGGCTACGAGCACGAGGCGGACGTGCAGGCGTTCGGCAGCTGGCTGCCTGGCTCGACCTGGCTTACGACGGTGGGCGGGGAGTACGGCGTCGGCGCCGGCACGAGCGCGGGGTCGGTCGTCCTGCAGGAGACGGCGCCGAGCACGGTGACGCTGCCCGACGTCGGCGCCTTCGTCGCGGCGCGCGTCATGAACGGCACGCTGCCCGCGAGCCTCGCGAACGACGCGGACTACCTCTACGTCGTCTACTACCCCGCGACGACCGCGGTGCACATCGTCGCGTCCGATGCCGGGTGCCTCGCGGCAGGCGGGTTCCACGCGAGCTACGCACGCAATGGCCTCTACTTCACGTACGCCGCGATCCCGGACGATTGCGCGTCGCTCTTCCCGGGGCTCGGGCTCGACCCGCTGTCCTTCGTCGAGTTCGACGCCTCGCACGAGATCGTCGAGGCCGCGTCGGACCCGTACACCGTCGCGACGGACGGAACGAACGTCGTCTCGGGACCGTCGGCATGGCGCATCACCGACACGAGCAACCCGTGGTCCGCGTTCGGCGGCGAGATCGGCGACGCGTGCACGTCGCGCTGCGTGCGCGAGTCTGGCTTCACGGTGCAGCGCATCTGGTCGAACCAGGCCGCGTCGCAGGGACAGGACCCGTGCGTGCCGGCCGTCGCCCCGTACTTCGGCACCTCGCCCACGGGAAGCGGCGTCGTCACGGTGAGCGCCGGGTCGAGCGCGCAGGTTCCGCTGGTTGGATGGTCGGCGGCTCCCGGCATCACCTGGAAGCTCTTGCCCGACACCGGGCCGTACATCACGAGCCAGTTCGTCCCCGGGGCACAGTCCCAGCCTGCCTCGCTCTCCAACGGAACGACCGGCACGCTCACCGTGAGCGCCGTCGCCGGCACGCCTTCGGGCTCCCGAGGCATCGTGTTCCTCTCCTCGAGCCCGTCGCCCACGCCGGCGGCCCTGGCGTACGCCAATCGCACCCTCTGGCCCGTGATGGTCGAGGTGCCCTAGTTGCCCGACTCGGCGCGGAGCTTTGCAGACACCGCGGCGATCCATCCCCCCGTCACAAGCAGCACGCCGACGAGCGCGATGCCGCCGTGCGGAGCCAGGACGATGCTCAGGATGACGAGCACGGGGGTCGCGACGGCGCTCGCCGCGCTGTACGTGCCCCACCCCCGCTCGCGCCGCGCGAAGAACCGCCGAGCGAGCACGATGCCGCCGGCGATGAACGAGAGCATCGACACGAAGAAGCCGACGGCGTGCAGCGACCCATTTGCGGTCATGGCGGGCATGCTGTCCGGCGTTCCCGGTGGGAAGCCGAAGGCGGGGTCGGGCGGGAAGATCCCGGCGATGATCAGGCCGAGCCCGTAGCCGCCGATGAGCAGTGGCCCCCACGTCCCCGCGCGTCCCGGATGCAGCACGCGCCGGGCGCCGGCGGCGGTTGCGACGATGAGGAATCCGGCCAGCTCGAAGATGAGGAACTGGATCCAGCCGCGACTCCCGAGCAGCAGCATGCTGATGCCGTGGCGCGTCACGTCGAACCCCTCGCGGGTGAACCCGTGCAGGAGCGACCCGAGGGCGAAAAGCGGGCCTGCGAGAATGCCGCCGCCGAGCAGAGCGTGCGTCGGTGCGCCTCGCGTGGACAGCGGTCGAGCCTGGGGATGGGTGATCGTACTCATGGGGGGCCTCCTCGTGCCTCACGTGTACGAAGGACGATCGAGCCGGCCGCGGGCCGACACTCTCCCGGGACGCGCCTCAGCTGACGCCGGGCGCCTCGTGACCCGTGGTGGCGACGTACTCGGTGTACCCGCCCCCGTAGGCGTGCACGCCGCCGGGCGTCAGCTCCAGAACGCGGTTCGACAGCGCCGCGAGGAAGCTCCGGTCGTGCGAGACGAACAGCATCGTGCCCTCGAAGCCCGAGAGCGCCTTCACGAGCATCGCCTTCGTGTCCATGTCCAGGTGGTTCGTCGGCTCGTCGAGCACGAGGAAGTTCGGCGGGTCGTAGAGCATCGTCGCCAGCACGAGGCGCGCCTTCTCGCCGCCCGAGAGGATGCGGCAGCGCTTCTCGACGTCGTCCCCCGAGAACCCGAAGGCGCCGGCGAGCGTGCGCATCGAGCCGATGGTGGCGAGCGGAAATCGGCCCTGCAGCGTCTCGATCACGGTCTTGTCCGCCTCGAGCAGCTCCATCGCGTGCTGCGCGAAATACCCGAGCTTCACGCTCGCCCCGAGCGCCACGCGGCCCTCGTCGGGCTGCGCCGAGCCCGCGACGAGCTTGAGCAGCGTCGACTTGCCCGCGCCGTTGATGCCCATGACGGCCCAGCGATCCTTGCGGCGGATCGCGAGGTCGAGGCCGTCGTAGATGACCTTGTCGCCGTAGCGCTTCGCGAGGCGCTCGATCTTGACGACGTCCTCGCCTGAC
>DASVWO010000467.1:0-10127 GCA_036393165.1 Polyangiaceae bacterium
TCGACGCACCCGCCACTACGAACGCGAACGCGGCGACGCCGGCTGGTCCGGCAGCTCCCGCGGAGTCTCCGGCGCCCACGCCTGCGGCGCCCAAGCCCGGAACGACGGGCACCAGCGGCAACGACGCGACGAGCGGCACCCCGCCGCCCGCCAAGTCCTAGCCGCGAGCAGGTAGCACCCGCGCGGGCCCCCCGGAGCGTCACGAGCTCCGGGGGCGCCCCGCGCCCTGACGCTGACTCTGACGCTGGGGCCGAGGTGCCCCGGCTCCTCATTTCGGCAGGTTCCGGTAGAACGTGATGCGGTTGCCGAACGGATCCTGCACCGTCATCTCGCGGCAACCCCACTCCTGATCCTGCCAGTCCGGCCGGTAGTACTTGTACCCGCTCGCGCGGAGCGCCTGCTGGTAGGACTCGAGCTCGCCGTCGTCGGGCATCTCGACGCGGATGACCGTGCCCGGCGTGCCGTCGCCGTGGTGCTCGCTCAGGTGGATGCGGCAATCGCCACGCGACACCTGCATGTACACGGGCATGTCGGGCTCGAATCGGTGCTCCCAGTCCACCTCGAACCCGAGAAACCCGACGTAGAAGTCCTTCGCCTTGTCGAGATCGAACATGCGGAGGATGGGCACTGGCGGGGCGAACCGCATCGCGCGCGATCGCAGCACGGCGCGCCGCCCGGTGTCCACCGCGAGAGGCTACTTCCGGGCAGACGACGACGCAGCCGGGCGGATCGGTTCGGGTCAGGTAACCTTGAAGCATGCGCCTGTCGCGTGGGGGCGGCGTGCTGGCCGCGGGCCTTGCGCTCATTCCGATCGGGTGCCGCGTCGGCAACTCGAGCGACTGTGGGGGTGGGTGCACGACGTCGGCCGCCGCCACGTTCCACCTTGCGTGCTTTCCGAACGACATCACCAGTGCCGCGGCGAGCAGCCCGTGCACGGTGTCCGACCTGACCTTCGCGACTCGCGCGGGCATGGTCGACGTCCTGCGTCCCTCGCCCGGCACGTGCCATGTCGTGCTGACGTTCGCGACGGGGTTCACGTACGCAACCGACGTGACCTTCGCTTCCCTCAACGAGGGCTGCGGTTGCCCGAATTACATCGGGCCGGCGATGGGAGGCCCGTTCACCGTGAACAACCCGCCCGACACCTGCGTGGCCCTGCCGGACGCAGGTGGCCGCGATTGAGCATCACAGGATAGACCCAGCTCAGCGACTCTGATCCTGGCGCTGACTCAGACGCTGGCGCTTGCCGCTCACGCCGGCGCTGGCGCTGACCCAGGACATGCGCCAGCGCGAAACGCCGGCGGCAGCGATCAGTAGCGGCCGGAGATGGCGACGTAGACTTCAGCCGTGTTGTAGTACATCAGGTACGGGTGCACGACGCCGTCATGCAGGACGGGCACGTTGCCGAGCCCCGGATCGCCGTTGGCGAGGGCGAGCAGGATGTCGCTCTTGAACCCCTGCAGGTCCGGCAGGATGTAACGGACGAAGATCTCGTCGCTGTAGCTCTGCTGCCAGGGCTGGTTGTCCTGGTTGGGGTACGTCGTCGCACCCATGCACGTCGAGTTCAGCGGGCACTGGCCGACGTCGTACGGCTTCGCGTACGAGTCGCTCACTGCCGCGCCGACCGACAGCGCCCGGTGGAACGGCATCGAGTACTCCGCCGTGAGCGCTCCGCCGGCCGACCACTCGATGTTCGGAGCACCCGCGCCCGATCCGGCCGCCGCGCCGTTCTGCCCGGCCCCGAGCGCGTCCTGGCTGGTCCAGCGATCCCACGAGTAGCCGCCGCGCACCGTCGCCGCGACGTACAGATCGCCAAACTTGCGCGACAGACCCACCGTGATGAACGGCGACGTGATGTTGCTCGCGAGCTGGCTGTAATACGAGACCGGGAGCGTGAACCCGCCCGTCGTGGACAGGTTGAACTTCGCCGGCAGCTGGAAGCGGTGCGTGTACGCGAGGCTGATGTCGAAGAGGCGCCAGCCCGGCTCACCGGGGTCCGCCTGCAGGTACTGCGAGGCGCCGCCGCTGATGGAGACGATGTCGTTCTCCGTGATGCTGTAGCGGCCGTAGAGGCTGTAGATGTTGAACGTCTGCAGTTCCTTCGACGTCGTGAGGTAGTTCTGCTCGAGGAGGCGATGCGTCTCGAAGGCGCCGCCGATCTCCCAGGGCTTCTCCTTCTCCTCTTTGGTCACACCCTTGTCGGCGTTGACCTGCGTCTTGCCGAACTGCACCTGGGACTGGTCGATCGGAGCGCTCTGCTCCGACGCGCCCTGAGCCCCGGACTGCGTCGAGTTCTCCGGCCCGAGGCCTCCCTTGCCGCCGGTGTTGCCCTTCTCTCCAGCGGCACCACCCGCCGGTGCCGCCGCCGCGACGCTCGTCGCCAGCACGACCGCGATCCCCAAACCCACCGTAATCAGACGCATTCGGCTTACTCCCTCGACAAGTCGGTACTCAGGGCGGCGCCAGTGAACCCAAATACAGGGCTCAACGCAAGCACTCTCGGAGAGCCTGCGCGCCTGCCTCGTACGCCCCCACGTCCTGCAGCGTCCAGCGGATCTCGCCGGTGTTTGCGGTGGATCAAGAAGAGGTGGGCCGCCCTGCCTTTCTGCGGCGTGGGCGGAATCGGCTAGCTCTGGAACGCGCGCCGGAAGGCGGCGGCGAACGCCTCGGCCCGACGGGGGTCGACGGCCCCACCGGCGACCCCGTCCGCCCGGAGGGCGCTCCCCACGATGACGCCGTCGCACATGGCGGCGAGGCCCGCGACCGACTCGACCGTGACCCCGCTGGCCACGAGCACCAGGGCGCCCCCGACCGCCTCGCGAACCCGGCGGAGCTCCGCCTCGTCCACGCCCTTGCCGGTGCCCCAGCCGGTGACGAGCACCGCGTCGGCCAGCGCCCGCTTCACCGTGTCCTCCGCCTCCAGCCCCACCTCGCGCGGCGCGAGCGGTGCCGAGTGCTTCACGTTCACGTCCGCCCAGATGGCGATCGACTCGGCGCCGAGCGCGCGCCGCGCACGCAGCGTCTCGGCCGCGCGCCCCTCCACGAGCCCCTGGTCGGTCACCCGCGCCCCCGTGTGCACGTTCACCCGGATGCACGCCGCGCCCACGACCGCCGCGATGGACAGCGCGGCGCTCGCGTCGTTGCGGAGCACGTTGATGCCGAGGGCGATCCCCGGGCACGCGTCGCGCACCGCCACGGCGCACGCGGTCATCGCGGCCACCGTGACGGCCGGCACCTCGCCGGCGAAGAACGGCGCGTCCCCGAAGTTCTCGATCATCGCCAGGTCGTACCCGGCGTCGGCGAGCACCCGCGCGTCCTTCGCGGCGGCGCGCGCCACGTCGGCGCACGACAGCTTGCTCCGGGGGCTCCCCGGCAGCGGCGGCAGGTGGATGACGCCGACGAGCCGGCCGCGCGCGCGCTCCGTCACGGCAGCGGCTTCCCTGCGCCGCCGAACGGCATGATGGGCGGCGCCGCCCCGCCGCCCACCCCGACTCCGCCTCCCCCCGCCGGGATGAACTCGAGCCGCGCGAGCGAGCCGCGCAGCGTCCACCCGTAGAAGCCGTCGGCGCGCTTGGACTGCTTGATCTTCGGATCCGCCAGCTCGAAGAGCGGCGGGGCGGTGGAGCCCGGCGCGCCGAAGAGGGTCTTCGTTATGTCGTTCTTGCCGCGGTACGCGTCGTTGATCTTGAAGCGCACGTTCGCGTCGCAGAGCGACTCGCCGACCGAGTCGCGCATCGTGATGCGCCCGTCGCCCTGCAGCTCCACGTCCTTGCCGCCCGCGGCGAGCTTGGTGATCTTGAGCGCTCCGTCCTTCGCGTCCGCCGCGAGGGTGAGCGTGCCCACGTCGATCTTCGGCAGCGCGATGGCTCCCTTGATCTTCGCCTTGCCGTCGCCGACGGCCACGCCCGACGCCTCGAGCGACACCGCGCCGTTGCCCTTGGCGGTCTTGCCCTCCGGCAGCGCGAGACGCACCGTGCCCGAGAGCTTGCCCTGAAGCGGGACGCCGAGCAGCCCCACGAGCGGGTCGATCTCGCCCATGTCCACCGAGTCGAGCGCCACCTCGAGCGACTTGTCCTTCCCGCTCACGTCGTACGAGCCCGTCGCCTCGCCGCCGAACGCGTACACGTCGAAGTGGATGTCGCTGTGCCCGATGAGCGCCGGCAGGATCTGGTAGCGCACCGTCGCCTCGTCGATCTCGATCTTCGACGGCGGCTTGCCCGGCTCGGTCGCCGCGCTCGAGAGCGTCACGCCGCGCACGCGCACGCCGCTCAGCCAGTAACCGCTCATCTCGTCGATGCGCAGCTCCTGCGTCCCCCCGGTCGTGTGCTGGTCGGCGTTGAAGCTCGCGACGATGCGCTGGCGCAGCTTGTCGTACGGGAACGTGAGCGCCGCGAAGACGAACAGGCAGAAGAGGTAGAAGACCGGGTAGCCGACGAGCGGCGCGTACTTCGCGTACTTGAGGAGGCGCTCCTTCACGGCTTGCCGCTCCCTGCGCTGGCCGAGCCCGCCGGCGTCGGCGCCTGCGCGCTGCGATCGTAAGAGGAGAGGCCCACCTCGACGTCGTACGAGTCGAGCTCGGCGCTGCGCCGCCGGATGTTGAGGCGCGTCACGGCCACCGGGTAGCCGCTTCGCTCGATCGACTCGAGGAAGTGCGCCAGGGGGAGCATGCTCGTCTTCTTGAGGCGCACGTTGGTCCCGTGCTCGACGTAGCGCTTGCCGTGCGGCACGTCGGGCAGCGGCGTCGAGTCGGTCACCTCCAGCTTCTGCATGCGCGCCTGCTGCTCGATGAAGCCCGCGAGCTCGGGAGCCTTGCGGGAGTATCGGGCGACGATCGCGTCCTTGCTCGCCTGCCGCTCTTTCACGACGCCGCGCGCGTCCTGCACGTCCTGGAGCGTCTGGCGCAGGTCGTCGTTGTCGGACGCCTGGGAGCGGACGAAGGCCTCGAGCCCGAAGGGGATGGCGAAGAGGCCGATGATGGCGGCGACGAAGCCGAGCACCGCGACCAGCCGTCGCTCGCGGGCGTTCATGGAGAGGATCGGACCGGCCATGGCTCACTTCCCTCCCGCGCTGCTGGCGGCGCCGCCGCTGGCGCTGGCGGCCGTGTCGCCCTTCTTCTTCGAGGGCGTCCCGTGCACGTCCTGCGGGCACTTCAGGTCCATCTCGAGCACGTACTTCTGCCGGTCGGTGCCGACCGCCTGCGTCGTGCTCTTGATCTTCACGTTGCTCAGGCACTTGTCCTCGCCGAGCGCCTCGGCGATCGACTGCGCGTCGCTCACCGAGCCGACGACGCCGCGGATGGTCACCTTGCCCTTCTGCACGTCGAGCTCCTCGACGTCGTGGGTCATCGACGTGGGGATGGCGTTCGAGATGTAGACCATGACGTCGAACCCGTCGGCGTGTGGCATCGGATCCTCGTCGGCGAGCGACGTCTCCTTGGTCAGCAGGTCCTGCGCGTCCTGCGCCGTGGTCGCCTCGGTGCCGAGGACCTCCTTGGTCACCAGGCCGAGCGCCTCCTGCAGGGCGTCGCGCTCCTTGTGCACGGCGTGCAGGCGCGCCCACGCGCTGAAGACGAAGCTCACGAGGATGACGGCGGCGAGGCCCGCGAGCACCGGGATGCGCTCGCGCACCCAGCCGAAACCGCGCTCGTAGGCGAGCGCGCCGCGCCGCAGGTTCATCCCCATGCCGCGCCCCGCGAGCGACAGGGCGAGCGCGATCGACTTGGCGTACTTGGGGAGCTCGCGCGCCGCCGCCGGATCGACCTGCGTGCCCTCGAGCTGCGGCTCGGGCAGCGCCTGCACCGGGACGTCGAGCGACCCGGAGAGGAACGCCTCGGCGCCGGACGAGAAGGCGCCGCCGCCGCAGAGGTAGACGCGCGAGGGAGCCTTGCCGCCCTGTGACTGGTGCGCGGCGAAGCTCGTGCGCAGGTCGCGCACGAGGCGCTGGGCGCTCGCGGGCAGACCCGAGGTCCCCGTCGAGAGCGTCCGCGCGAAGACCGGCTCGCCGTCCTCGAGCACGAGGACCTCGCTCGCCTTGGCGCCGATGTCCACGATGGCGACGGCCCCGCTCTCGGCCAGCCCGGGGATGTACGGAACGAGGGCCCCGAGGGCGAAGGCGCCGACGCCGACGCGCTCCGGCTCCTGCCCCGCCGCCTCGCGCACGAGGTCGATGCGCGCCTTGACGTCCTCGATGCGCCCCACGGCGGCGATGATCGAGATCTGCCCGTCGTCGGCCTGGCGCTGGAGGACGCGCCAGTCGAAGACGGCGCTCTCCATGTCGAACGGGATCTGCGACTCGAGCTCGTACGCGAGCACGTCGGCGAGTTGCTTCTGCGCCGCCGCCGGCAGGACCAGCCGGTGGATGGCGGCCTTGGAGCCCTCGATGGTCACGGCGATCGCGTCCGGAGACAGCGTCGTCCCCGGCTGGTCTCCCTGCAGCGCCGTGGCCACCGCCAGACGCACCGCGGGCACGTGGCCACCCGCTTCCTCCACGTCGACCGTGGCGACCCGCGCGAGGGCCACGCGGCGGTACGTCGAGCGCACCACCGCCGCCTTCACGCTCGCGCTACCGATGTCGATGCCCAGCCAGGTCGGCATGCTTCCTCTCCGCTAGCCTCTATCACTCGATCTCGTAGTAGAGAACTTGTCCGCCGACGGCCGGCTGGAGCGCGTTGGTGATCGCCCCGTTGGCCGAGTTGGCCGTCTGCACTTGCTGCCCCCCGCCCTGCTGCGGCAGCGCCCCCGCCGCCCCCGCCGCGCTGGTGATCGACGACGGGGTGATCGCCTGCGCGTTGCGGAAGTCGACCACGGCGTGGATGCGCACGCGCGTCTCGCGCTTGAACCCTTTGACCGCCCCGATCGCGTAAATGGAGAACACCTTGCTCGACGTGGAGATGCTCTTCTCGAAGTCGCTCTCGGACTGGAACTTCACGGGCTTCATGCCCATGAGCGTAAGCATGGGCCCGAGCATTCCCTTGCCCTCCATCGTGTTCACGAAGTCCTTGGGGGAACCGAAGAGGGGTGCGCCCATGGTGATTCCCCGGGCCATCGTCATGCCCATGATGAACATCTGCATCTGCAGGGGGTCGATGCAGAGCTCCGCCGTGGGCGCCCCGGAGCAGACGACGCCGTAGAGCGTCAGCGAGTTGGCCGAGTTCACGTTGATCGTCCCCTGCCCCCACACCGTCATCACGCGCTTCTTCGGATCGGTGGGCTCGGGGTCGACGAAGGTCTGCCAGAAGTCGTCGGTGATGCCGCGCACCACGTGCAGCTCCTCGAGCGAGTCGTAGGGCGCGTTCTTGCGGCGGTACGGCTTGGGCTGCAGCTGGTACCAGGAGTCCTCGACGGCGTTGGACGAGGGGGCGTTCGTCACGTCGCACGAGAAGAGCTGCTCGTCGGCGTCCGCCCAGTCGATGATCGACGAGCAGATGGTGAGGCGGTCGTTGTAGTTGCCGCTCGAATCGCGCTGCTCGAAGAGCGGGTTGTACTGGATGGGCGCCATGGTGCTCATGAGCTCCTTGGCGAGGCGGATGTGCGCGATCTCGTTGGACGCGCCCATGTTCACGTTGATCTTCGCGTCCTCGTCGACGACGGAGACCTCGAAGTGCCCGCCCTTGAGGCCGAGGTTCTTGCCGAGCGAGAGATCCAGGCCCGAGAGCTGCGCGAAGTCGCCCGATCCGTCCTTGTCGTTGAAGGCGCCGAGGATGCGGTCGGCGTACTCCCACACCGGGAGCTGCGGCGGGTTCTGCTTCAGGAGCATGAAGAGCGGGGCGATGCCCGCGCGCATCGTCGGCTCGGCGGCGATGAGCAGGCGCGTGAGGTTGACGGAGCTCCGGGCGAAGTACTCGGCCTGCACGCTGTCGCGCGCCGCCGTGGCCGCCGCGAACTCGGCCCCCGCGTCGTCCTGGAACTCGGCCAGCATGACGACCATGACGGCGATCGCGCCCAGCACCATGATGAGGGCGACGCCCGACTCTCTCTTGCGGCGCTTGGCGCGCGCCGCGGCTCTGGTCGCGGCGGTGCTCATTGCTGGGGGATCCCGAAGCTGAGGGGTTGCTGCATCGGCAGGAAGATCTTCGTCGTGTACCGGTACGGCGGCGCGTCCTCGCCGACGCCCTTGATCTCGAGGGTGATCTCGACCTCGAGCGGCAGGCGGTTGGGCTGACCGGTGACCTGCATGGAGTCCCACGTGGTCACCCACTGGCCGGTGATGGGGTCCATGTAGCGGAGGTGGAACTCGTCGACGTTCTCGGCGACGACGTTGACGATGCCGCCGCGGAGCGGGTCGTAGTCGATGGGCGTCTGCTCGCGCCGGACGAGGTCCATCTTGTCGTCGACGTCCGGATCTCTCACGACGAAGTAGCCGACCTCCGCCTGATCCGACTCGTGCGCATCGCGCTCGGTGCGCATGTGGGCAAACGCGGTGAAGTCGATGCGGTCGAAGTTCGACGAGCTGCGGCCGACGAACGCCGTGCGCGACGTCTGCAGCGCCTGGATCGGCGGCACGTGCATCGAGATGTACGCGGACGAGAGATCGCGCACCATGCGCTGCATCGCCTCGCGCCCCTGGTGCACGCGCTCGGCGCGCATCCCCTCGCCCTTCTTGCCGTTCGAGAGCGAGAGCATGGTGCCGTGGATGAGCACTGCGATGCCCGCCATGATGGCCACGGCGACCATCACCTCGATGAGCGTCATGCCGCGGGAGCGAGAGCGGGCTCGATTCATCGCGTCATCAACCCCGGTGGAGGCATCATCGGCGGGGGAGCCATTCCGCCGCCGGGAGCGCCGAGCCCGCCGCCACCGCCGCCGCCGCCCAGGTTGATCCCCAGACCGCCCTCGCCGCCGATGCCGGCCTCGGCGAGACCGGCGAGGAGGCCCGCGCGCGACGGGTTGGTGATGTACTGCTGCAGCATCATGTCGCGCTGATTCGATCCCTCCTGCCAGTGGATCGTCACGGTGACGCGGCGGATGCCCGCCTCGAGCATCGGCTTGAGCGACGGGTAGACGAGGGAGAAGACGAGCGAGAGCAGGCCGGACATCCCCGCGCCGCCGAAGGACTGCGTGAGCGTCTGCCCGATGTTCTGCAGGCCGGCGTCGAAGTCGAGCGCGGCGCCGCCCATGGGGTTCACGAGGGGCATGCCGTTCGGTCCCATGGCGGTGGGCATCGACGTCGCGAGCCCCTGCGCGGTCGTTCCGATACTTCCAAGGCCGCCCAGGCCGCCCTCGAGCCCGAGACCGCTGCTGAAGAGGTTGTTCAGGCCGCCGTCGCCGGCGAGCCCCATGGGCTGCGGCAGGAGCACGCGCTCGACCTTCCACTCGCACGAGAAGCCGGTGACCTCGCGGTCGTTGCAGCAGACGGTGCTCTGGTCCTTCTCCTCGATCTCGGGGTAGCCGAGGCGGAGCTGCTTCTCCTCGATCTCGCTCATCCTGCATCGGGCGATCTCGATCGCCTGGCTCATGTTCGTCGCCGTGCGGTCGCTCGCGACCAGGCCCGCCTGCGCCGAGAGGATGATGGTCACGACCGCGCCGAACAGCGCGACGGCCATCATGACCTCCAGCAGCGAGAACCCGCGGCGGCGAGGCTTGCGCATGGCTAGAACGCCGACTCCTCTCGGTCGGACTTCTGGGTGTCCTCGGTCGGGATCACCAGATCGACGGCCCCCGACTTGATCTTCACCGTGCCGGTCAGCGGAGAGACCTCGAGCGACAGGGTCTGGGAGTCCTCGTCCGAGTCGCCGATGCGGATCTGGATGGAGGCGAGCTCGGTCCGACCGCCCGGCCAGAAGTAGAGGTACGCGCGCCCATCGGTGCGCGCCTTGTCGTCGTGCGTCGTCTGTACCGAGCGGAAGGTGATCCCGCGGTGCAGGGGCTTCCTTCCCTTCACGGCCACCTGCGAGTCGCCGAAGCCGGTCGCGTCGATGGGGCTGAAGCGCGGCTTGGGGATGGGCGGGCCCTTCAGGATGCGATCGCCCTCGGCGAACGCCTCCTGCTCCTTCGTCGTCATCGGGTCGGCGCCGCCCGTCCCCGTCTTGTCCTTCGCCTGCACGAGCATCGGCACGTCGCTCTGCTCGAGCCAGATCGCCGACTGGTCGATGTCCATCACGAGGCGGACGTCGCGCGAGGTCGCCGTCG
>DASVWO010000468.1:0-35564 GCA_036393165.1 Polyangiaceae bacterium
ATGAGCTTCTCCACGAACGCCTCGAGCGCCTCGCGCTCGCCGTCGTCGGCGAACTTGAACCGGATGCCCATGCCGGCGGGGTGCTCGTCGCCCGCCTGCGACTCGTCGACGGTCCACATGACCTGCCCGCGGAGCTGGAGCTGGTCCTGCTGGTCCGGGATGCTCAGGACGAACACGAACTCGGTCCCCACGTCGAGCGGCTTGCTCGTGCGGATGAAGGTCCCGCCTTTGTAGATGTTCTTCGCGTAGTCGGCGAAGAACGTGTTCATCCGCTTGTAGTCGACGCGGAGGGTGATCGCGTGGCGGGGCGAGGTTCGCCGATCTTCCCACTTGATCTCGGTGTCGTCCGGCGGCGAGCCGGGACCGCTCTTCGGCGGCGGCGGGACCATACGCACACGAGGGTACCACGCGCTACCATGACGGTCCCAGCCCCATGCCCTCCTCGAGCAGCAGCAGCCCCGTCCCCCTCTCGCTGCATCAGATTCGCGAGTCTCTCGCCGAGATCCCGGAGCGCGTCCGAACCGGCGCTCGCGTCGCCCGGCAGAGCGGCATGCTCTACAACTGGACGCTTCCGGGGCTGCGAAAGGCCGTCAGCGCGCTGGCGAGCGGGGCTCGCAATCCGGCCCTCGTCTTCCAGCTCCACGCGGCGAACTCGCCCGACAAGCCGGCCCTCTTCTGGCGCGACCGCCGCCTCACGTTCGCCGAGCTCGACGACCGCATGAACCGGGCGGCGGTCGGCCTCAAGCGCCGCGGCTTCCGGCGCAACACCAGCGTCGTCATCATGATGCGCAACCGGCCCGAGTTCCTCGAGGTGCAGGCCGGTGCGAGCCGCCTGGGGTCCGCCGCGGTGAGCATCTCGTGGCGCTCCACGGCCGCGGAGCTCGTGTACCTCGCCAACCACTGCGGCGCGCGCGCGCTCGTCTTCGAGGCGGACCTCTGGCACGTCGTCGAACAAGCCAAGAAGGAGCTACCGAACATCGCCGCCCGCGACTTCATCGCGGTCGGTGGGGACGTGCCCGGCTGCAGCGAGTACGAGCGCGACTTCATCGCCGAGCCGCGCGCCGAGCTCTCCGTCGAGAAGGGCGTGGAAGAGGAGGCCGCCGTCGTCATCTACACGTCGGGGACCACGGGCAAGCCCAAGGGCGCCGTGCGCAAGTTCCCCAAGGAGGCGATGCACGCGGCGATGCAGTTCATCGCCGAGACGCCGATGCGCGTCGACGACGTGCACCTGGTCACCTGTCCGCTCTACCACTCGACGGCGTTCGGGTTCCTCGCCATGAGCGCCATCCTCGGGGCGAGTGGCGTCATCATGGACGAGTTCAAGCCCGAGGCCTTCCTCGAGCACGTCGACCGCTTCGGCGTGACGACGACCGCGATGGTGCCGACCATGCTCCATCGCGTCATGCAGCTCGGGCCCGAGGTCATCGGTCGCCACGACACGCGCAGCCTGCGTGCGATCTTCTCCGGCGGCGCGCCCCTTTCGGGGCCGCTCGCGATCGAGGTCATGGATCGCTTCGGGGACGTCCTCTACAACTTCTACGGCGCGACCGAGACGGGGCTCGTCACGCTCGCCAAGCCGCAGGATCTGCGCGCCGCGCCCGGGACCATCGGGAAGGTCGTGCCGGGCAACGAGATCCGCCTGCTCGATGACGCCGGGCGCGAGGTGCCCCAGGGGGAGGTGGGCGAGCTCTACGCGCGCAACAAGATGCTCGTCGCCGGGTACCACAACGACCAGGCCGCGACGACCGCGAGCATGAAGGAAGGATTCTTCAGCGTGGGGGACCTCGCGCGCCGCGACCGCGATGGGCGCTTCTTCATCGAGGGGCGCAAGCGCGACATGATCATCTCGGGCGGCGTGAACGTGTACCCCGCCGAGGTCGAGGCCGTGCTCGAGGCGCACCCGGACGTCGGCGAGTGCGCGGTGGTCGGCATCGAGGACCCCGAGTGGGGAGAGCGCGTACGCGCCTTCGTCGTGCGCAGGCCGGGCACGGCGGTCGACGAGGCCGCGCTCAAGCTCTGGTGTCGCGAGCGCCTGGCCGGGCCGAAGGTGCCGCGGGACTTCGTTTTCCTGGACGGCCTGCCCCGCAACCCGACGGGCAAAGTGCTCAAGCGCGAGCTTCGCACGGTGCGGTAACCTTGCCAGGGTGGGGACGGAACCCGCCACCCAGCCGGGCGCTGAGGACCCCGCGACCGTCGCCGAGCCTGCCGCTTCGCAGCGGCGGGTCGATCGCTCGAGCGGGCGTCTGAGCGACCTGCCGTCGATCGGCTCGACGGGCTCGCGCATCACGTCCGTCGTCACGCCGCGCGAGACGCTGCACATGCAGGAGATCGCGCGCACGCGCTTCTTCACGTCGATGGTGGTCGGCTTCGCGGGGCTCGTCATCGCGGTCCTCGCCGTCATCGGCGGGGACCCGACCGCCAAGCGCGTCTTCATCGTGTCGCTCGCGGGCATCGCCGCCTCGTGCGGATGGCTGCGCTGGGAGCTGCGCCGGGACGAGGGCTACACCATCGAGCGCGCGACGGCGGTGGCATACGTGACCATCTTTGGCGCGTTCACGGGCATCTGGTTCTTCGGCGTCTACTCGCCGGCGACGATGATCCTGCCGTTCGGCATCGCCTTCTTCAGCGTGGGGCAGAGCTCGCGCGCCGTGACCGCCGTGTACGCGACGTGCGCGGGGCTGCACCTTGGACTCACGGGCGTCGTCGCGACGGGGGTGATCCAGGACCGCGGGATGATCCGCACCGACGGCCTGACGCACATCGATCAGATCTGCTTCATCGTGCTGATGCAGGCGGTGCTCTTCTTCACCTTCGCGATGCAGCGCAAGGCGCGCACCGCGACCATCGAGGCCATCGAGCAGCACGACCGCGTCGTGCGCTCGCTCGCCCACCGCGACGCGCTGCTGCAGGAGGCACGGCAGGACCTCGCGCAGGCGATGCAGGCGGGTGGCGTCGGGCGATGGACCGAGGAGGTGGTGGGCAGCTTCCGGCTCGGGCGTGTGCTCGGCCGCGGCGCGATGGGCGAAGTGTACGAGGCGGAGCACCTGCAGACGGGCGCGCCGGCGGCGGTGAAGCTCCTGCACCCGCACGCCCTCGCGCAGCGCGACCTCGTGCAGCGGTTCGTGCGCGAGGCTCGCATCGTGGCGGCGCTCGACGTGCCCAACGTCGTGAAGGTCCTCGAGGTGTCGCCGCCCGACGCGCGCGTACCGTACCTCGTGATGGAGCGGCTCGTCGGCACCGACCTCGCCGATCACCTGCGCGAGAACAAGCGCATGGGTCTGCGTCACGTGCTGCAGATGATCCGCCAGGTGGGCGCGGGGCTCGACGCGGCGTGGGCGGCGGGCGTCGTCCACCGCGATCTCAAGCCGCGCAATCTGTTCCTCGCGCGCTCCGGAGTGCA
Organism: Polyangiaceae bacterium; assembly: GCA_036393165.1. Taxonomy (GTDB): domain Bacteria; phylum Myxococcota_A; class Polyangia; order Polyangiales; family Polyangiaceae; genus Palsa-1150. The sequence goes on from DASVWO010000468.1 coordinate 3,401, forward strand.
CGAGGCCTGGAAGATCCTCGATTTCGGCGTCGCGCGCCTCGCGGGGGAAGAGACGCTGACGGTGGATCAGATCGTCGGCACTCCCAACTACATGTCGCCGGAGCAGGCCAACGGGCAGCCGGTGACAGCCAAGAGCGATCTTTTCGCCCTCGGCATCATCGCGTACCGAACGCTGACCGGTCGCCCCGCGTTCGAGGGCGAGACGACCGCCGAGATCCTCTACAAGGTCGTGCACACGATGCCACTCCGGCCGACGTCCGTGGCACCGGTGCCGCCCGAGATGGACCTGGCCCTCGCGATCGCCCTCGCAAAGCGCATCGAGGACCGTTTCTCGAGCGCCTCGGAGCTCGTCCGCGCGCTGGACGAAGCCGCTCGCGGCCGCCTCGACGCAGCGCTCCGAAGGCGCGCCGAAGGCCTGCTGCGCACGCTTCCGTGGACGGAGGCCTGACGCGTCCGTTCCGCGCTGATCGTGCTATTTTTCCGGCGGGCCGTGAGTATCGGACCGGGCGCCATCCTCGGCGGAAAGTACCGCCTCGAAGACTCCATCGGTCGAGGTGGGATGGGGGAGGTGTTCGAGGCGACGTCCCTGGTCACGGGCCAGCGGGTGGCCATCAAGGTCGTCAACCGGGCCTTCCTCGACACGATGCTCGTCGAGCGCCTGCGCCGCGAGGCCGAGGCAGCCCGCCGCGTGAACAGCGAGTTCGTCCCGCAGCTCTACGACGTGGACAAGACGCCCGACGGGGAGCTGTTCCTCGTGATGGAGCTGCTCTACGGCGAGACGCTGTCGTCGCGCCTGCGACGGCGCGGTGGTCTGCTCACGTGGGAGGAGGTGCACCACCTGGGTGAGGACGTGCTGCGCGGGCTCTTCGACGCGCACGCGGCCGGCGTCATCCACCGCGACCTCAAGCCGGGCAACATCTTCATCGAGTCGCTCCCTGGGCGGCGCGAGCGCGCGCGCATCCTCGACTTCGGCGTGTGCAAGCTCGACGTGCACGACGGCGAATCGCTCACGACGACCGGCGAGGCCGTCGGCACCATCGCGTACATGGCGCCCGAGCAGATCCGCGGCGCCTCGAAGGTCGACGAGCGTGCCGACCTCTATGCGTTCGCCATGGTCGCCTTCGAGACGCTGAGCGGGCGGCTCGCGTACGACGCGGGCGGGTCCATCGCGCTCATCGCGCAGAAGCTGGAGCGACCGGCGCGGAGCATCCGCGACCTCGGGCGCATGCCGATCCCGGAGGGGCTCGACGCGCTCGTGGCGCGCTGCCTCGATCGCCGGCCCGCCGAGCGTCCGGCGTCCGCCGCGGAGCTCCTGCGGGAGTGGCGCGCGCTCGGTCCGCCCACCATCGTGCCGGCGCCGCTGCCGCCCGGAACGATGCGGACCGACCCGCCGACCGAGACGGGGGTCACCGCGGCGCCGACGCTGAACACGAGCTCTCGCGCGCGACGGGGCACGCGCATCGGACTCGTCGCCGCGGCGACGGCGCTCGCGGCGTCGTGCATCGTGCTCGTCTTCGCCCTGGCCCTGAGAACCGGGACGTCCGGCTCGGCCGTTGCGGGTGCCACGGCGGCTGCGGCCGAGCTTCCGGCGACGGCGCAGCCGTCGGCCGCGCCGGACCCGCCCCCGGTCGACTCGACCGCGCCGCCAATCCCCACGGTCACGCCGCTCGATCTGCCGCCCGTGGACGTTTCCGCGCCGGCGTCGGGGCAGCCCGTATCCATCGACGATTTCGATGCGGGCACGACTCCGCGCCGGCCGTCTCGCGGAAAGCCCGGCAAGCGCACGGGTTCTCCGCCCGCGCCGGGCAAGCGGGCGCCGACGGAGCCCCAAATCGTGACCGAACCGCGGTATTGATCGCTCTGGATGCGCCGGCCTCTCCTGCTCGCGGCGGCGATTGCGGCGACGCTCGTCCTCGTGGCGGGGACGGGCAGCGCGCAGGATGACGCGCGCGAGCGGTCGCGGGCCGCGTTCCGCCGCGGGGTGAGCCAGGCGGAGAGCGGGGACTACACGTCGGCGCGCGACTCGTTCCTCGAGGCGTACAAGCTGTTCCCGCACCCGAGCATCCTGCTCAACCTCGGCATCGCGCGCGCACACACGGGCCAGTGGCTCGAGGCGGAGCAGGACCTCGTACACTTCCTCGCCGACGACGGCGGCGCGCGCCCCGACGAGCTCGCGAGCGCACGCGCCGAGCTGGCGCAGACGAGGCTGCACCTCGGCTCGTTCCGGCTGCGCGCCGCGCCGGACGGCGCGCGGGCGACGCTGGACGCGCGCCCCCTCGCCCTCATGCCGGGCAGCTTCGTCGACGTGCGCACCACGCGCGGCACGCACGCGCTCCGCGTCGATGCCGACGGGTACACGCCCTACAGCAAGAAACTCGAGGTCGTGGGCGAGAAAGCTCCGGACGTCGACGTCTCGCTCCAGCCGATCGGGCAGGCGCCGCCCCCGCAGCACCCGGGGGAAGGACGACGCATCGCGGGGTGGTTCCTGGTGGCGGGGGCTGGCGTCGCGGCGGTCGTGGGAACCGTCGCGGGCTTCGAGGCCATGTCGCTGGCGAACGAGTACAACAATCCGACCGACACGCAGCACTTCCAGGACCAGGGCACCAAGGCGAGCGGGATCACCTTCCGGACGTCCGCGGACATCGCCTTCCTCGGAGCGCTCGCGCTCGGCGGGGCGGGGGCGTACCTGCTGCTCACCGCTCCGGACGCGCAGGCGGCTCAGGCGCGGCTGGTCGTGGGGCCGTGGAGCGGGATCGCCGGCTCGTTCTGAGGGCAAAGAGAGTAAATTCGCCGTATGGCTCCCGAGGCGGGACATCCGGCGAGCGCCCGCCCCCCGGCCGACGCCAACCTGTCCCTGCACGCCGCGCACCTCCTGCGCGACCGCTACGCGCGGGTCGCCGAGAAGGTGGGCCGCAAGGGGCGCCCGCGCTCGCGGTTCATCGCCGAGCGGCGCGCGCAGACGGCCGCGGCCCTCGTGCCGACGCTCGCGGCCGTCGCCGGGATCACCGGGGCGTGCGCGGCGGTGACCCTGCTCACCGAGGGCGGGGCGTACCAGGGCGCCGCCATCGCGCAGGCATGCGTCGCCATCGTGCTGGGCGCGGCCGCCCTGGCCGTACCGTCCGTCCGGCGCAACACGCGCGGCCTGCTGTCGCTCGCGGCGGGGGCCATCGTCGCGATGGAGCTCGGGTGGGGCCTCGTGGCGCGCCTCTCCGGCGGTCGCACGAGCCCGTGGCTGCTCGTGGAGCCCGCGCTCGTCGTCGTCGGCGTCGGGCTCGTCCCCCTGCCTCCGCGCGTGGCGCTGGCGCTCGCGGCGAGCGGGTATCTCTCGCTGCTCGTCGCCGACCCGCTGTCGCCCGCTTGGGCGCACCTGCTCGTCGGGGCGGTGGCGGCCGGCTCGTGGGTCTCGGCCCGCACGCGGCACCGGCGCGCCATCGCGTCGTTCCTCAAGGTGGAGCGCCTCGCGGCGGCCGTGGCGCGCCTGCGGCGGATGCAGGAGCAGCTCGTGCTGGTCGAGAAGCTGGAGGCCCTGCGCGTGCTCGTCGGCGGCATCGCGCACGAGATGAACAACGCGCTCGCCGTCGCCGTCGCGTCGACGCAGCAGGCGGCGCGCCCCGGCCAGACCCCGGAGCAGGCGGCCGGGGCGCTCAAGCGCGCCGAGGGAGGCCTCGGGCGCATCCGCGCGACCGTGGAGCGGCTGCGGCGCTTCGCGATGGCCTCCGAGGGCGTCCTCGAGCCGGCGGACGTGGCGGCGATGCTCGACTTCGCCCTCGAGAGCGCCATCGGCCGCGCGCGCTCGGGCGTGGCCGTGGAGCGCGACTACGACCCGCAGGTCGGCGCGGTGCAGTGCCACGTGGCCGCGCTGGCCGAGGCGCTCTACCAGGTCGCGCGCAACGCCGTCGATGCGATGCCCGGGGGCGGGCGCCTTCGCGCGAGCGTGCGCGGGGAAGGGGACAAGGTGGTCCTCACCGTGGCCGACGAGGGCAGGGGCATCGCGCCCGACGCCCTCAAGCGCATCTTCGATCCGTACTGGCGGCACACGATGGCCGGCAACAAGAGCGGCATGGGGCTGAGCGCCGTCTACGGCATCGTGACCGCCCTCGGGGGCAGCCTGCGCGTGCAGAGCGGCGAGGGGAAGGGCACCACGGTGAGCATCCTGCTCCCCCGGCGCGCGTAGCCCCGACCATCGTCAGTCTGGTGTGCCCTTCGGGCCGTCGGCCCGCCTGCGGCGGGACCTCAGTGCCACACGAAACCGAAGCTCAGGGTCGCCACCATCGCGCCGTGATCCTCCGGCGGTAGCATCAGGAAGAGCGAGAGACGCTTCGCGTCCTCCTGCGCCGTCCCGTACTGCATCGTCGCGAAGTCGAGCGTCAGCTCCGTCCCGAGGAAGCTCGCGTCCAGCGACGAACCGGCGACCCACGGGTTGATGTACGTGACCGCCGGCACGATCGCCGCGCCGAACACCAGGCCGTGCCATCCGTCCGACTGGCTCGCGTCGCCGAACCCCACCTGCGCGCCCACGGCTGCCGTGAACTGCGCAAGGAACACGGTCGATCCGCGGTACTGCACGCTTTCGCCGCCGCTCTCCACGTGCGCGCAGAGCTGGCCCGTCACGTCCGACATCCCCGTGTCGACGCGCCCGTACAGCAGCGCGAGGTCGAGCCCCACCGTCGCGCGCACGCCCCACCAGCTCGACTTGCCCGCCGTCGGGGGCGCCACCGCGATGAGGTACCCCGCGCGGGCGCCGACCCCCGCACCGAGCGCCGCGCCGCGCCCCGTCTCTCGCTGCGCGTAGGTCGATCCCGGCGCGAGCCCCGAACCCGTCGCGCACTGGCCCGTCACGGCCCAGTCGTGTGCCGGCAGGAGCGCGCCGGTGACCTCCTCACGCACCTCGTAGACGAGGGCCGACGGGGGTTGGGGCGCGCTCGCATCGGTCATGGCACCGCCGCATCGGGCGGCGGACCGACCACGTGGAACGACGCGTCCGCGGGCGGACCGGTGCCCAGCTGAGGGGGCGGGACGCCGGAGTCGGCGATCGTCTGGCCCGCCCTGGCGACGTACGCGAGGTGGAGCACGTCGCCGGCGTGCACGTCGATCCCGTCGAAGTCGTACGGATCGATGCCGTCGCCCCAGCTCGTCGTGGTGATGTCGGGCCCCGAGTCGTGCACGAGCGCGACCGACCAGTGCGCGGCGCCGCTGGCGCTCACGGCGACGTCGCGCACGGCGACGAGGCCGGTCTCGGGGCTCGCGAAGTACGGCACGAAGAGCACGTTCTGGAAGAGCTGCGCCGCCGTCACGCCCGGGTGGGCCGGATCGAAGTTCGTGGCGACCTGGTAGAGCTCCGGCTGCCTCTTGCTCTTGGCGCCGAAATCGATCGCGACGAGAGCCGTCTTCGTCCCGAGGTCGGTGGTGTCGAACACGAACGCCTTGCCGCTCGAGTCGTCGAGCTCGTAGGTGGCGAGGCTGAGGAGCAGCCCGCGCCCGTCCGTGAGGATCTCGAGCCCGGTGTTGACCTCCATCGCCGGGCTGCTGAAGACGGTCGGCCCGGTGTGATCCCCGGCCGCGATGGCGAACGGCTGGAACGTCGTGACGATGTCCTGGTCCACCGCGAGATTGGTCAGCGCGAGCTGCGCGCCGGACGGGTCGACTAGGACGGCCGAGAGGAACACGTTGGTCACGCGGTACCCGACGTGGCTCGGGTTGTAGATGACCGTGGGCACCTTCAGCGTCGCCGCGCTCGCCGCGATCTGGTGCGACATCGAGAGCGCCTCTTCGCGCGTCGCGGTCTGCTGGTTCTGCCGGATCTGCTGATCGGTGAACGAGTACGACGTGTCGATGGTCGTCGACGGGTTCACGGTCGTCGACACCGAGTTGTCGAACGTGAGGGTCGTGCTGTTGCCCTGCGTCTGCGTCAGCGTGGCGCCGCTGGGGTTCGTGGTCACCGTCACGCTCCCGGGCGTTCCGCTCGCATCCGGGAGCTCGCCCGCATCTTCCTCCTCCTCGGCGTCGGGCGCTTCTCCGTCCTCCTCGGCGTCCTCCGGCACCGTCGCATCGACCGGAGGTCCTGCGTCCCCGGGGGTCACCGTGACGCTCCCGCCCGGCGACCCGAGCGGCACGGTGATCGACGTCTGGTTCATCGTCGACGGCATCACCGACATGTCCTGCGTGTTCGTCTGCGAGAACGACTGCGTGTTCGATTGGCCCTGCGTCCAGGTCGGGCCCCACATCTCCCCGGCCGTGATGCTGTCGGCGAGCGAGTTGGTGAGGGTGATCGTCTGCCCGTCCGCGAGCTGCGTGATGAAGCGCACGATGGGGGGCCCCGTGACGATGATCGTCATCTGGGGCAGATCGGCCACGCGCGGGTTGAAGCGGTCCGGGTCGTTGGCCGGATCGAACCCCAGGGTGACGACCTCGTCGTAGTCCGAGTAGCCGTCCCCGTCCGTGTCCGCCATGAGCGGCGAGGTGCCGGTGACCTCCAGCTCCTCGCGGTCGCTGAGCCCGTCGTGATCCGTGTCAGGCTCGGGCCCGCTGGGATCCGACGGCAGACAGGCCAGAGCGTGCGGGATTGCCAGCACGCACGCGAACGCGGCCTTCCGCCATCGGATCCTCCCCCTCATCCGCTCGGATCGGCTGCACGGCACGCGCCGCCGAGCGGCGCGCGGCTCAGCTCTTGGACACGCGCGAGGCGCGGGCGCGCAGGTGCTCGGCGAACTGCGTGCGCTGTTCCTGCGTCATCTGCGGCACCTTTTCCTCGGCGATGCGCACGGTGCGCTCGCCGGGGTCGTGCACGCGCACGAGCGCGCTCGCGTCGAACGAGTCGCCGCGGAACGTCTCGAGAGCCTGCTTGCGCTGCTCGTTCTTCGCCGACACCGACTCCATCCGGTCGACGAGCTCGTTGCGCTGCGCCGGCTTGAGGAGCGCGTGCAGCGCCGTCAGCGTCGCCTCGTCGGCGCTCTTCTCGCCCTGCACGGCCTGCTGCTCCGCCGAGAGGTCCGGCTGCAGCGCGCCCTTGTCCACCTTCGCGGCGTCCACCTGCCCCGCGAGATCCGTCAGCAGCTTCGCGTTTGCCTGGCGCACCGGCTCGGTCGCCGCCTTGCGCTGCGCCTTGAGCTGCTCGATGCGCTCGCTCTGCTCGGCGCTCAGGCCGGAGAGCTGCTGCGCCTGCGCGAGGATCCCCGCGTGCTTCGCGTGGTGCGCGTGGGCGTGGGGCTTGGCTTGTCCATCGTCCGCCAGAGCCGTCCCGCCCGAGAGAACCGCGAGACCACCCACGACCGACGCGACCGTGATCAACCTACGAATCGAGAGCTTCATGGTTTTCCATCGCCTCCGCACCGATCGACGTGCGAGGCGGCGGGAATGGTCCCGTGGCGCGAGTAAAGAAGGGTTAACGCGCACTTTGCCCCGCGTAGCGGCGTGCGCGTGGGGCCGATTGCCCGGGTGCCGAGTCCGACTCCGAGTCCGACTCCGACTCCGAGTCCGAGACCGAGACCGAGACCGAGGGGCCAGGGTCCAGACCGGGTACATCGCTGACACCGAGGTCGGGTGGCATGGCGGCGTGCATGCGAGAGCGCGAAACAAGCCCGCCGCCCTCCCCGCTCGGCATGGCCGCCAACGTCGGGCGGCATGCTTGTTTCGCGAAGGGGGGCATGCACGCCGCCACGCCACCCTCCCCGCGTTTCCAGGTTCTCGAAGTGGCCATCCAGGCCGTTCAGACGCTTCGCCCCGTCGTCGCCCGCATCCGTCAGTGCGATCGGGATCTGGGCGAGCAGATCCGTCGCGCTCTCAGCTCCGTCGCTCTGAACACCGGCGAGGCCAACCGCAGCGAAGGCGGCAACCGCCTCTCGCGCTTTTCCACCGCCGCCGGGTCCAACGCCGAAGTGCGCGCCGCGCTCCGCGTGGCCGTGGCCTGGGGATACGTGAGCGGGACCGAGCTGGAGGCAGGCGAGCAACTCCTCGACCGCATCGCCGCCATGCTCTACAGGCTCGGCGCGCGCCGTTGACCGGCCGACGAGTCGTCGCTTTCGCGTAAGGCGCCTCGTTCGCTCCGAAGTGCGCGGCCGCCTCGAGAGAATGCACGATGGGTTGTGCGACCTGGTCGAGGAGCTGGGGCTGTCGCACCTGCGGCTCCCGACGGAGAACGACGAAGACGAGGACGAGAGCGACGATTTGGTCGACACGAGCGCCTGATTCGCCCCAAAGAGCACCGCTTTGGTCCCAAAGAGGCACTCTTTGGCCCGAACGAGGCGCTCTCTGCACCGAGAGAGGCCCTCTTTGGGTCGAATGCGGGGCGCGCGTCGAGACAATCGCCGCGCGTTGGGTCGAAAGCGCCGCTCTTTCGGTCGAAAGAGGAGCGCGAGTCGTCGAATGAGCGGCGCAAGTCGACGAACGCGGTCCGCTTTGGACAGCTCGAGCCGCTCTTTCGTCCGAATGCGCCGCGCGAGTCGAGCAAATCGTCGCTCTTTGGGTCGAACGCGTCCCGCGTGTCGACGAAAGAGCGGCGCGAGTCACTTAAGTTGCGCCATTACGGCCACTTACGCGTCCCTCATCGCGCCGATCGGTGTGAACACGCGCAAGCGGGCGCCACCCTCACCGCCGCACGCGCTCGAGCCGGACGAGCATGGCGCAGAGGCGACCGAGCAGGCCGATGACGCGTTCTGCCCCGGCCGGCCGCACGACATCGAGGACGAGCAGCCCCTCGATGCCGGCGGCGGCCTCGCTGGCCTCGGCCCGCGCGCCTCGCAGGCGCATCGCTCGCTCGCCTCCCGATCTCGCGACGCCTTCCGCGAGCTGCAGGAACGCGCTCTGGCTCGCGCGCCGCACTTGATCGGCCATGGGGCCGTACCCCCTCGGCAGCGCCTTCGCGATCTCGTCGGCTCCCTTGAGGGCCTCGAGAGCGACGGCATAGGCATCGAGCCGGTGATGTTCGAACGTCTTGAGCGAGTCGTGCATGGCATCTCCTTGGGCCTGGCCTCGATCGCCGGCCTCACGCCCCAAACGCGCAGCCGCCGGGACAGCGGCGCTTTTCCTCCCCCTGCGTCCCCTTGCCGCGGGCGCGGCGGGTGCGCGCTCTCCGCGTGAGGCCGGCGATCGAGGCCAGGCACGAGGCCCAAGCCCACGCCGAGACCGACACCGAGCCCGAGCCCGAGCCCGAGCCCGAGCCCGAGACCGAGCCCGAGACCGAGCCCGATCAGCCGAGCACGTGCACGCGGATGCTGTTGGTGCTTCCGCTCACGCCGATGGGCGCGCCGAACACGATGACCACCCGCTCCCCGGGGCTTCCGAACCCCGCGGCCAGCAGGTCCCCCGTGCACCAGTCCGCGAGCTGATCCGGGTCGTTCATCGCCGGCATCACGCGCGGCACGACGCCCCAGTAGAGCGCCATGCGCCGGCGCGTCTTCTCGTTCGGCGAGTACGCGATGATCGGCACGTTGGGCCGTGCGAGGCTCACCGTCATCGCGCTCGCGCCGCTCTCGGTGAACGCCACGATGTACCTCGCGCCGATCTCGCGCGCCGTGTTCACGCTCCCGCGCGCGATGGCCTCCGCCACGCTGGTCGCGCGCGATACGTACGGCGCCTGCTCGAAGAACTGGCTCGACTCGGCCTCGAGCGCGATGCGCGACATCATCGAGCACGCCAGCGTCGGGTAATCCCCGGTCGCCGTCTCGCCGCTGAGCATGAGGCAGTCCGTGCCCGAGTACACCGCGTTGGCGACGTCGCTCGCCTCGGCGCGCGTCGGTCGCGTCGACTTCGTCATCGACTGCAGCATCTCGGTCGCCACGATGACCGGCCGCCGCACGCGTCGCGCCATCGCCAGGATCTGCCGCTGGATGACCGGCACGCGCTCCGGCGGGAACTCCACGCCGAGGTCGCCGCGCGCCACCATCACGCCGTCGCTCGCCGCCACGACGCTCTCGAGGTTTTCGACCGCGTCCGGCGTCTCGACTTTCGCGATGACCGGCGTCGGCGCGCCCCACGCGAGGCAGATCTCGCGGATCTGGTGCAGGTCCTCGGCGCGCCGCACGAAGCTCATCGCGATGTAGTCGACGCCGCTCGACAGGCCGAAGACGAGGTCCTCCTTGTCCTTGTCCGTCAGCGCCGAGATGCGCAGCGTCTTGCTGGGCAGGTGCACGCCGATGTGGTCGCGCATGCCGCCGCCCTGGTCGACGCGCACCCGCACGCGCTCGGCCTCGATGCCGAGCACCGTCAGCACCAGGCGCCCGTCGTCGAAGAGGATGTGGTCGCCGACGCGCACGTCCCGCGCGAGACCCTCGTAGTTGATGGGGATGACGCGCTCGTCCTTCGACTCCTCCCCCTCGACGAGCGTGCACTCGATGCCCGACGGCAGGTCGAACTTGCCCGGGAAGCGCCCGGTGCGGATCTTCGGCCCGCAGAGATCCTGCAGCGCCGCGACGGCCTTGCGCTTGCGCTCGCTCGCCTCGCGCAGACGGACGAGCCGCTGGCCGTGCTCGTCGTGCGTCCCGTGCGAGAAATTGAAGCGCGCCACATCCATGCCCGCGTCGATGAGCGCGTCGAGCCCCTGCGCGGAGTCGCACGCAGGCCCCAAGGTGCAGACGAGCTTCGCGCGGCGAGGGGACGACATGGCGAGGAGGAGAGTTAACAGGAAGATCAGGAGATCAGAAGGGAGTGGGCGTACGAGCAACCGACCCCAACCCTTCCTGGTCTTCTGATCTTGCTGTTAACACATTACCTTGCTCCGGTGTCTCTCACCCGTGACGCCTCGGGAATGCTTCGGCTGGGCGACGTCGCGCTGACGGCGCTCGCGCAAGAGCTGGGGACCCCCAGCTACGTGTACGACCTGGATGCGATGGCGCAGGAAGCGCGCGCCCTGGAGGCGGGGTTCGACGGGCACCCGCACCTCGTCTGCTACGCGGTGAAGGCGAACACCGCGGGGCCCGTGGTGAGGTCGCTCTCGGCCGAGGGGTGCGGCGCGGACGTCGTGAGCGGGGCGGAGCTCGCGGTGGCCCTCGCGTGCGGCGTCGTGCCCGAGCGCATCGTGTACAGCGGCGTGGCCAAGCGCGACGACGAGCTGGATCGGGCGGTCGGGTGCGGCGAGCGGGGCATCGGGGCGGTGCAGATCGAGAGCATCGAGGAGATCGCGCGCGTCGAGGCGCGCGCGCGCAACGCCGGACGGCGGGCGCGCGTCAGCGTGCGCGTGAACCCGAGCGTCGACCTCGAGCAGGCGACGCACAAGCACATCGCGACGGGGCACGACGAGGCGAAGTTCGGCGTGCCGCTCGACGACGCGGAGGACGCGGTGAAGGTCGTGAACGCGTCGCCGCACCTCGAGCTCCTCGGGATGGGGGTGCACGCGGGCTCGCAGTTCGTGGCGCGCGAGCCGTACATGGATGCGGCGCGCGTGCTCTTCGATCTCGTGAAGCGACTGCGCGCCGATGGGAAGCTGCCGTCGCTCGCGTTCGTCGACACGGGCGGCGGGTTCGGCGTCGATTACGGCGAGACGCGCGTGCTGCGTCCCGCGGACTTCGTGCGCGCCGCGCGAAAGGAGCAGGAGGCACACGGCCTCGGGGATCTCGCGCTCTACGTCGAGCCGGGGCGTTCGCTCGTCGCGGCGCACGGGGTGCTGCTCGCGCGGGTGATCCAGGCGAAGGTCACGCGCGCCGCGCGCTGGCTCATGATCGACGCGGGGATGAACGACCTCGTGCGCCCGGCGCTGTACCAGGCGCGCCATCGCATCGTGCCGCTGGGGCCCGAGGGCGCGAACGAAGAGAAGGTGGCCTGGCGCGTCGTCGGCCCCGTGTGCGAGAGCAGCGACGACTTCGGCGAGCACCTGCTGCCGCGCGCGCCGCCCGAGTCGGTCGCGATCCTCGACGCGGGGGCGTACGCGTACACGATGGCGAGCCAGTACAACGGGCGGCAGCTCCCGGTGGAAGCGTTCCTGCGCGCCGGGAAGGTGGTGGGCCGCACGGTGCGAGCTTCGGCGGAGGCGTGGGCGGCGCAGCGCGCGTCGATCAGCGAGCGCTGATCGCTCGTGCCGAGGCTCGGTCCCTCCGTGGGGACCCTCGGTACCAGCGTGTAAGGGCTCGGTCCCATCGGGACCGAGGGTCCTTTTCGAAATACCGGTGGGTCCCGACGCGAGGAAATGACGCGCACACGTCGGGGGCGTCCGCTGTCACGAGAAAACGGGGCTCTCGTACGTTGGGACTGGACGCGCGGAGGCCGATCCCGAGGTCTCGCCCCTCGGTACCGACCGTTCCCACGCCGAGGCGGCCCCCTTCCACCTCAATCAGGGGCTCTCACACGGCTCGGGGACCCTCGGTATCGATGGTACCGAGCCCTGGCACGTCGGTACCGAGGGTCCCCAGCGTGGGACGCAACGCGTTCTCGGCGCACCGCATCCCATGCCGCGGGTGCGACATGAACCTCCAGAGAGCCAACGTCATCGTCACGGGCGCCAACACCGGCATCGGGCGCGTCACAGCCCTCGAGCTCGCGAAGCAAGGCGCTCACGTCATCCTCGCGTGCCGCTCGGCGGAGCGGACGAAGCCCGTCCTCGACGACATCGCGAAGCAGGGCGGGTCGGCGGAGTTCCTCCCGCTCGACCTGGCGGACCTCGCCAGCGTGCGCGCGTGCGCGGACGCGTTCCTCGCGCGCGGGGAGCCGCTCGCGGTCCTCGTGAACAACGCGGGCCTCGCCGGCGCGCACGGGACGACGAGGGACGGCTTCGAGATCGCCTTCGGCACCAACCACCTCGGGCCGTATCTCTTCACGCGGCTGCTCCTGCCGGCGCTCGAGAAGAGCCCCGAGGCGCGCATCGTCAACGTCTCGAGCGAGGGCCACTACCGGGCGCGCGGCATCGACTGGGAAGCCGCGCGCAAGCCGACGGCGACGAGGACGGCGTTCCCCGAGTACTGCATCTCCAAGCTGGCCAACGTCCTCTTCACGCGCGAGCTCGCCAAGCGCCTGCCCGCGACGGTGCGCACCTACTCGCTCCACCCGGGGGCCGTCGCCTCCGACGTGTGGCGCGAGGTCCCGTGGGGCCTGCGGCACCTGATGAAGCTGTTCATGATCTCCAACGAGGAGGGAGCGAAGACGACGCTCTTCTGCGCGACGAGCGACGCGCTCCGCGACAAGACGGGTCTCTACTACGAGGCGTGCGCCGAGAAGAAGGCGAGCAAGCTCGCGCTCGACGACGCGCTCGCGCGCGAGCTGTGGGACCGGAGCGCGGCCTGGGCCGGCCTCCCGCAGGCCTAGCGCCGCATCGAGGCGTCAGGGCCGTGCGGGACCGAGCTCCCGCAGGGCCTCGAGGTCGCCGCACTGGCGCGCCGCCTCCAGGGCTGCGCCTCGGGCGCCGGCATACGCCGGACGCGCGAGGGTGTACGGGAGCAGGCGCTTCGACGCCGCGCACGCCTGGCCGTGGGAGAGCTCCCAGAGGCCCATGCAGAACGCCGGGCGGTCGCTCTGCGGGCGCGCAGCGGCGAACGCCGCACAGTGGGGATAGGCGCCCTCCACGTCGCCGCGCGCGAGGAGGCCGAGGCCCTCGGCGATCTGCGTCTCCGGATCGTCGGGACGCTCGTCCACCATCGCTGCCTGGAGCGTCGCTTCGCTCCGGAAGTCGGTCGCGCGCGCCCACGTGAGCGGCGCGATCGCGAGCACGAGCGCCGCGATGCCCGCCGCGACCGCGCGCGCGAGGACCGGGCGCGGCGGAGGGAGGGCCTCGGCCATCGCCGCGCCGAGCATCGCAGCGCAGAGCACGAAGCCGTACGCGTACCGGTCCGAGAGTGTCGTGAACTTGAGGACCACGATCGCGGTCAGCGCCGACTGCCCCGCCAGCAGCGCCCACGCAGCCCACGCCAGCGGACGCATCGCGGGCGCACGCGCTGCCAGCAGCCGATCGCTCGCGAACACCGACGCGACGAGGGCGCACGCCACGAGAAGCCCGAGCGCGAGCCCGAATGCCGGCGGCGTGAGCATCAGCGACAGGTCCGTCGGCAGTATCACGTCCTTCGCGAGTCGCACCATCGACGACGCCGCGGCGGCGAACCCGCCGCCCACCGACCAGTTGGGCGAATCCGATGGCGTCGTCACGACGAGGGCTCGCAGCGCCATCGTCACCGCGAACGACGCGACGCCGCCCGCGGCGACTCCCAGCGCGCGCCGCGGCTCCCGCGGCTTCAGGCCCCACGCGAGCATCGCCGGACCGACGAACGACGCGACGAACGGCTCGCGGCAGTGCGTCGCCAGCAGCGTCCCCACGAAGGACGCGCCGGCCAGCGCGAGCGGCGACCGCCACCGAAACACCGCCAGCGCGACCCCGAGCACGAAGCACCAGGCGAGCAGGTCCTGCCGGCCCTCGGCGTACGACACGTCCATCGTCGTCGCCGGGTGCACCGCGAAGAGCACCGCCGCCGCGAGCGCGATCCCGCGCCGCACGCCGCACGCCCGCAGCACCGCGAGGAGGAGCACCGACACCGCCGCGTGCAGCACGAGGTTCAGCGCGTGCTGCGCCGCTGGCGAGCCGCCGAGGAGCTGCCAGCTCAGCCAGTTCAGCGCGCCCGAGACAGGCCGGTACTGCGCCGCGTACTCCGGGCGCGCGGTCGCCGCGAAGAACTCGCTCGTCAGCAGCACCCGCAGCCCGGAGAGCGTCCGCACGTAGGGATTGGCCGCCAGCAGCGTCTCGTCGTCGAGCACGTACCCGGCGCGCAGGCCCGGCCAGTGCGCGAGGAGCGCCGCCGCCACGACCGCCGCGGCCGAGCTGGCGCGCGGATACCGGGCGATGGGCGACATGCGGCGAGCTTACTCGCCCGTCGACCCGCTCCGTTCGCCCTTGTCCTTGCCCTTCGTGCCGCGCCCGGGCGTCACCCGGACCGTGGCGCCGCTCTTGGTCGGCGGCGGCTGGGACGTCGACCCCGGCGGCATCGTCCGCGCGCGCACCACGATGCCGTCGACGACGACCTCGACGCCGACCGTGCGGCAGCGGCGCGCCAGCTTGTCGAGGTCCACCCCCGACGCGACGAGCAGCCCGCCCGGGGGCGAGGGATCGACGAAGAGGTCCTGCGTCGTCCGGCGCGTGCGGAGGAGCTCGCGCACGTCGGCGTCGTCCACCCAGAGGAACCCGGCGGCGGACTGCCACGACGCGCGCCCCACGACGACGCTCGCCTGCGCCAGCAGCCGCGAGAGCGACTCGGGCAGCGGCGCGATGGCCTCGATGCGCTGGCGCACCACGTCCGCCTCGACGCCCGCCGACAGCGCGCGCGCCAGCGTCTGCGGCGCCACGAGGAGGTCGAGCGTCTCGGCCGCGCGCCCCACCTCGACGAACGGCGCCAGCGCGAGCACCGCGCCCACGTGCGCCTGGGGGCCCAGCCGCAGCACGTGCGTATCGATGAACTTCGACGGCGTCGCGTCCCCCGCGGGCACCTTGTCGGCGATGACCGCGCGCCCCCGCGCCGTGAGGCGCAGCGCGACCGGCGGACCGTCGCCGTCGACGCTCTCGTCGTGCGGCAGGTCCTCGTCCTCGCCGAGGTCGAGGATGCCGAGGGCCGGGAGGCTCTCGTGCACGATGCGGCGCGCGACCTCCATCGCCTCGACCGGCTCGACGCCGCCGCGCTCGGCCCAGCGGCGCAGGAGGCGCGTCAGGCCCGGGACGCGGTGGTCGTTCTTCAGCCAGCCCGCGAGCGACGACCAGGGGACCCAGCGCCCCTCGCCGAGCTCGCGCAGCGACTCGAGCACCATCTCGCGCACGACGCCGGCCGGCGACGAATCGCGCGCGTCGGGCGCGATGCGCAGCACCTCGGGCTCGGCGCGCGCCTCGTCCCACACGCCGCCGCGGCGCCACGTGAGGAAGAGGGAGCGCGTCAGCTCCTGCATCGTGAAGCTGCCGGGGGGCGACGAGAGCGACGTCGCCGATGCGTCCCAGAGCCCAACGGCGCGCGACACGGCGAAGACGACGGCCACGTGCGCCGGATCGCGCCCGAAGCGCGTCCCGAGCTTCTGCACGAGCGACTTGGGCGTGCCGACCCCGGCGCGCACGTCGGCAAACGTGCCCGACTGCGTGCGCGATTCGCCCACGCGGCTCACGGTCTCGCGCGCGGCTACGGCGATGCCGAGCGCCAGGGGCGCCGGATCGAGCGAGAAGCGCGCGCGCCGCGGCGCGTGGTCGCCGGACGCGACGAAGGTGCGCACCTCCTCGCGATGCGCCTCGCGCTGGCTGTGGTGCTCGGCGCCGATGATCGCGCCCACCTCGGTGGGCACGACGTGGCGGTTCGGGTGCACCGGGATGAGAAGCGCGCGGCGCTCGAGCGAGAAGCCGACGCCGCGGCGCGAGGGCGTCGCCCCCGTCGCCGTGCGCAGTCGCAGCGGCTCGCGCTCGAGCTCGAGGAGCTCCGACGTGTCGACCTCGCCGCCCTCGGCCTCGACGCCCTCGAGGACGCGGCGCTCGGTCGGCGACAGCTTCGCGATCTCGTCGGCCAGCTTGCGCGGGTCGCCGAGCGTCTCCCACGCCGTCTCGAGCGAAAGCGCGATCGGCGGCGTCGCCGGGCGGCCGAGGTAGTGCGCGGCGATCGCGCTCATCGTCTCGAACGGCGCCTGCGAGACCAGGGCGCGGATCGACCGCGGGTCCTCGCCCTCCCACGTGCGCAGCTGAACGAGGTACGCGGCCGGGAGGATCAGCTCGATGCCCGCGGGCGCCTGGCGCGCGAACATGAGCCCCCGCGCGTGGAGCGGCTCGAGCGCCCCCGGGAGCGACGCGACGACGAGCGAGCCGCGCGCCTCGGCCACGCGGTGCATGAGCTCCACCGACGCGGGCGGAAGGCGCGACGGGTCGCGCAGCTCGGGCAGCGACACGAGCGCGCGCGCGATCTGCGACGCCTCGTCGATGCGCTTCGCGGGATCGATTCGGATGCCGAGACGCGAGACGAGACCGTCCAGCTCACTCTGCGGGAGGGCCCGCAGAATGTCCGTCAGGCGATGCGTCGTTTCTGTGGAGCGCGTGTTCGGCAAGGGGGGACGATCTCAGAGACTACCGCGCTCGTCCTTCCATTTCACGGGGAGGCTTGCACGTGGGCTCAGACCCGGAGAAGCTCGCCCTCAGTGGTCCTCCGGTCCTTCGATATGCGGGCGCAGCACCGCGAAACCGTGAAGCTTTCGTGGCCGGGGCGCATGTGGGTACCTGGTCAGGGCGCACATTCGCCTGCATCTGAAATCGACGCGATTGAGCTCGCTTGCGACGCACGGGAGACACGTGTCTCGTCCCTCGCCGGGGAGGCCCGCCTCGTTGCGGGCGATGCGCTCGAGGTCGCACATGCCCTCGCGCGTGAGGGGCTGTCACACACGGTGGACCTCGCGTACGTGGATCCGCCCTTCGCTTCGCAGACGAGCTACGTGCACGAAGCGCGGCTCGACGGGAACGCGGACGGGCGCGTCGTGCGCACGCAGGCGTACGACGATCGCTGGGGCGAGAGCCTCGCGGAGTACCTCGACATGCTCGCGCCGCGGCTCGAGGCGCTGGCGCAGTTGCTCTCGCCGCGTGGGACGCTCTGGGTGCACGTCGACTATCGCGCGTCGTACCTCGTGCGGGCCTTGTGCGACGAGATCCTCGGGCGCGACGCCTTCGTGAACGAGATCGTCTGGCGGCGGGCGCCGAACCTCGGCCGCCAGGCGGCGAGCCGGCAGTTCGGGCGGACGCTCGACACCATCGTGGTCTACGGGGGACCGGAGGCGAAGCTCTGCCCGCCGACGCGCCTCGAGCCGATCGAGCCCTCGGCGGTGCGCTGGGACGGCGAGGGGCGGCCGTTCACGAGCGCGCCGCGCGGCGACTACACCGACGCGTCGATGGCGCGCCTCGAGAAGGAGGGGCGGGTGCACCGGACGGCGAGCGGGAAGCTCTACGTGAAGTACTTCCTCGTGAAGAACGCCGACGGCGCCTGGTGCCGCGAGCGGCGCGTCGACGCGCTCTGGACCGACGTGCCTCCGCTGCGGCACGCGCGCACCGGGGAGCGCACCGGGTTCCCCACGCAGAAGCCGCGGGCGCTCCTCGACCGCATCGTGGCGTGCGCGACGCCGCCGGGAGGGCTCGTGGTCGATCTCTTCGCCGGGAGCGGCACGACGGGCGAGAGCGCCCACGCGCTCGGGCGGCGCTTCGTGCTCGGGGATCGCTCGCCGATTGCCCTGATGACGGCGAGGGCGCGGTTGATGCGCGCGGGGGTGCCGCTCGCGGTGCAGTCGTGCGCGGGGCATCAGGCGCCGCAGGGGAAGGCGCCGCGCGTGCGGGTGGAGCGCGAGGGCAAGTCGCTCCGGCTCACGCTGCGCGAGCCCCGCGAGCCGCTCGCGTGGGCGGTGGGGACGCTCACGGAAGGGAAGGGGCCCCTTCGGGTCCTCTGGCACTCGGAGCGGGCGCCCGGCGCGAAGGCGCGGCCGGCCGAGCGCGTCGCCAAGGTTGGTGCGCCGCGCGCTACGCAAGCCGAGCCGCTCGTCGCACGCGTCTGGTACGACGATGGACGTGTCGGGCAAGCGAGGGTCGAGCTCTAGATGATCCTGCGCGATCCGGTGCACGGCCTCGTAGCGTTCGAGTCCGACGAGGAGCAGATCGTCGAGCGCCTCATGGACACGCCGGAGGTGCAGCGGCTGCGGCGCATCCGGCAGCTCGGCGTGGCGTCGCTCGCGTTCCCCGGCGCCGAGCACTCGCGCTTCTCGCACGCGGTCGGCGCGGCGTTCGTGATGAAGCTGCTGCTGGCGCGCCTTCGCGCGATCCACGGCGAGCTGCCGGCGGAGCAGCGGGTGACGACCGAGCGCGCGCGCGAGGCGCTCGCCGCGGCGTTCCTCCACGACGTGGGCCACGGGCCGCTGTCGCACCTCTACGAGGGGGCGACGCCGATGACCCGCGCGCACGAGGACTGGACCGCGTACGTCATCCTCGACGAGTCGACGGGCGTGCATCAGGTGCTCGCGTCGATCGACCGCGATCTGCCGGCACGGGTGGCGCGCCTCGTGTTCGGGCGTCACGAGGTCGCGTACCTCTCGAGGGCCGTCAGCGGCGAGTTCGACGTCGACCGGTGCGACTATCTGCTTCGCGACGCGCACGCGACGGGCGTGCGGTACGGGCTCTACGACCTCGACTGGCTGCTGCGGAGTCTGCGCTTCACGCCGGGGCCCGCGGGGAGCGCGGCAGGTGCGGCCCCTTCGCTGGGCATCGACGGCGCGAAGGGCCTGCCGGCCATCGAGGCGTTCATCACGGCGCGCCTCTTCATGTTCCAGCAGGTCTACCTGCACAAGGCGACGCGCGCCGCCGAGTGGATGATCCGCAAGATCCTCGAGCGCGCGGTGGATCAGGTGCGTGCGGGCGTCGCGCTCGACGCGATGCCGGCGGCGTTCGTGTCGGCGGCGCGCGGGCATGAGGTGGCCCTCGGCGACTACCTGGAGCTCGACGACGGGGTGCTCTGGGTGGCGATGCACGCGTGGGAGAAGGCGGCGGACAAGCCGCTCGCGGACCTGGCGGCGCGCATCCGGCGGCGCGCGCTCTTCAAGACGCTCGAGCTCTTCGGGGAGCACGCGACCGAGATGGGGCGGCTGCAGGCGCTGGAGACGGCGCGCGACATCGCGAAGGCCCAGGGGCTCGATCCGGACGCGTACGTGGGGCTCGACTTCGCGACGGTCGAGCCGTTCGGCGGGAGCGAGGACCCGCTCATGGTGTTCTACGCGAAGGGGCCCGCGCGGCCGCTGCACGAGGTGTCCTTCCTCCTTGGGCGGCTGGCGGGGCAGACGCTTTCGCGCGTGCGGCTCGTCCTCTCGCCCGAGCTTCGCGCTCCGGTCACGCATGCCCTCGGTCTGTGAACGCGCGGTGCTGGCGGCGGGGGTCGGCGCGGCGCTCGCGCTGGCTCCGGGGAACGCGCGCGCGCAGGACACGGTGGACCCGAGCTACGGACGCATCGAGGGCGATCTCACGCTGGTCGTCGGCGCGGGCGCGACGGTCGTCTCCTCCGGCGTGCGCGGCGAGGGCGAGCTGCGCCTGAGGTACCTCGAGAGCGCCGGCATCTTCGCCGCGTACGAGGACGGTCCGCTCCTCGGCTCGTCCGCCGAGCCGCAGCGGGTGCTCGCCACCGGGCTCGAGGTGCGCCCGCTCTTCCTCTACCGCTGGCTGCAGGGCCACGAGACGCAGCGGGCCTGGCTCGACCTGACGCTCGATTCGTTCGGCATCGAGATCGCCGCGACGTGGTCGCAGCCCTCGGGCACCGCCTTCGCGTCGCAGACCGGCCTGCAGGCGGGACTTGGGATCGAGGTGCCGATCCTCCCGCACGCGACGGGCCCCTGGATCGGCCTGCACGGCGGGATGCGCTGGAGCAAGGACGCGCTCGAGTCGGGCGCGACCTCGAGCCCCGACGATCGGGCCGCATTCCTCGCGATCACCCTCGCGTGGCACCAGCTGGTCGCCACCCACCTCGTCGACCTGGGCGACCGCGCGCCCCGTTGAGGACCCGCCGAAGGCGGGACGACCGCGCGAAGCGCCACCAGACTCATTTGTTGGCCGTCGCGGCCAGTGCCTCGTCCACCCGCCGCGCCAGCGCGCAGTTGTTCGCTTGCCGCTGCTGCGCATCGCGCGTCTCTTCGTCCGTCACGACGCGCTCCCCCGCCGAGATCACGCGCGCCTCTCCCACGCGTCGCAGCCGGAGGATCTCCTTCCCGCTCGCCAGGTCGAAGAGGTGCACGCGCGTCGGATGCCCGACCATCTGCAGCGCCTCCTCGGTGAACGTCCCGCCGTCGACGTATGGCGCCGCCTCCGGCACGTCCTCGTCGAGCGCGAGCAGCAGGAACTGCGCCCGCGTCACCACGTCGATCGCCAGCGGGATCTCGCTCGCCTGCGCGTGGTCGAACTGCTCCTGGAAGACGCGGAGGCGCAGGTCGTCGTCGGCCGCCTTCACCTCGCCGACCCAGTCGTCCGTCAGGATGCGCGTCGCCGCGTATGCCTGCCCGAGATTCCAGGGCTGCTCGGCGAACGCCCCGCCGTCGATCTCCCCGCGCACCCCGCGGTCGTTCGGCTCGCGCAGCAAGCAGCCGGCGAAAGCGTCCTTCTTCGCGTCCCCCGCCACCTTGCGAATGCGGTCGGCGCTCTTCGCGTCCGCCACGCGCATCCTCAGGTAAAGCCCCGGCTGCGTCTTGAACGCCCCCGTGCGCGCCTGGGGGTCCACCGCGTCGCCCTGGTACTCACCCGCCGCCCGGAGGATGTCGCCCTCGAGCTTGTCGCGCAGCGGGAACCACTCCTTGCCCAGCGTCGTCTCGACGGCGCGTTGCTTCGCGAGCAGCGCCTGCCGTCCCGACACGAGCTCCCGCTGGCTCACGCACTGGTGCAAGACGTACCCGCCGATGACGGCCGCGAGCGCGATCAGGCCCGCCTGCGTCGTCCACCGCGTCTTGCCGCTGGCGCGGTCCTCACGCGCCCGCGCGATGGCGGGGAGACCCCTCTGCTTCTTCAATGTCGCATCCCTCGCCGGGGGGACCTAGCACCCCCGGCGGACGCGCGCCGGCTACGAGCCGGACTTCGGCAGACGGTCGACCATGAAGCTGACGCTCGGGAAGCCCGCGAACGCGGCCGTCTGGAACACGCTCTTGACGACGACGGCCTTGATCGACTGGTCGATCTGGAGGAGCACCACGCCCGGGAATTCCTTGTTCGGGTGCGTCTGCTTCCAGAGCTCGCGCTTGGCCTTGAGGATGTTGAAGAGCTCATCGATCCTCTGCAGCCGGTCTGACTCCTCGACCGCGCGCGTGTTCCCCGCCGGCGACCCGTCGACGAGGATCTGGCTGCCGACGACCGCCACGATGGGCGCGTCGAGCATGTCCAGCGTGTTCTCGGCCTTGGGCATGTTGAGGCCCTTGGCCACGGGCGTCTGCCCGCTCGCGCTGAAGGTCATCAGGAGGAAGACGACGGTCACGACGAGGAAGTCGATCATGCTCGTCAGCGACAGGCTCGCGTTCGTGTTCCTGTGCCCGCCGCCCGCGACCTTGTGGGCGACGAACTCGAGCCCGACTCCACGCATCAGGCGACGACCGGGTTGATTGACGGCCATGGCTTATCCCTAGTTGGTCGCGAACGTGATGTTGAAGGCCGGCAACTTCTCGGTCTTCGTGCCGAGGTTCATGTCCCGGTGCGTCTGGTACACCGCGTCGATGACGCCGATGATGTACTTGAACTCGGTCTTGTTGTCGGTGTGCAGGATGGCCTGATCGAGCTTCCGGTCGGACGGGTTGGTGTGCTGGCCCTTGGCCTTCCACTCCGTCTCGATCTTCGCCGCCAGGTCAGGGAAGCGGACGACCGTGATGGCGCCCTGCGCGAGGAGCACGTCCTTGCGCGGCACGTCGATCGAGTCGACCGTCGTGCTCCCCTGCTTCCAGACGAGGGTGAAGTGATCCTCGGCCTGCATCATGACGTGGAGCTGCTTCTCGGGCTCCACCTTCTCCTGCTCCACGTCCGGCCGGGGCGGTCCGGGCACCTGGGCATCCGCGTTGATGCGGGCCATCTGCGTCCAGACCGCCGTGATGAGCAGGAAGGAGATGGTGACCATGAGCAGGTCGATCATCGGGATCATGTTGATCTCCGAGTCGAGCGACTTGCGCTTGCCGCCACCACCTCCGCCGACGTCTACGCCGCCCATGCTCTCTCTCCTATCAGCGGCTCAGCCGCCGATACCCGACATGTTGACCTTCTGGCGGTTCGTCACCACGAGGTTGAGCACCTGCACGCTCGCCTCGTTGATGTCGTCCTCCAGCGTCTGCGTCTTGCCGTTGAGAACGGCGTAGCCGACGAGACCGATGATCGCGACGATGAGGCCGAAGGCCGTGCAGTTCATCGCTTCCGAGATGCCTTCGGCGAGGATTCTCGCCTTCTGGCTGGGGTCGACGCTCTCGCCGGACACGGCGCCGAAGCTCACGATGAGGCCCGACACGGTCCCGAGGAGACCGGAGAGCATCGAGAGGTTCGCGAGGAGCGCGAGGTAACCGGTGCGCTTCGCGATGCGCGGGATCTCGCGCAACGCAGCTTCATCCATCGCGGCCTGAACTTCCTCGTCCGGCCTGTTCACCTTCACGAGGCCCGCCTGGACGATGCGCGCGAGCGGCGCGTTGGCCGCGGAGCACATCTTCACTGCCTTGGCGACGTCGCCGGCGAGGATGCACTTCTGCATCGTCGCGAGGAACACGTCCTTGTTGATGGACGCGCCGAAGAGGTAGAGCGCCCTCTCGACGATGACGCCGATCGTGATGATGGACCAGAAGAGGATGACGTACATGCCCCATCCGCCATCCTTGAAATGCTTCCACACAGCAGCCATCGAACGTTCCTCCGTCTAGAGAGAGAAGAGAGAGAGCCTGACCTCGAGCATTGCGACGCGCTTCACCCGCGCGGAGCGCTTTCGCGCGCAGCGACGGTACCTGAACGAACTCCAGCGAAGCAAGCGCTCACGCGCACTGCACGAGCAACGCGAGCCTGACAGGTGAGACCAAACTCAGTCAAGGGAGTTTGGGCCCGCGCACGCGATCGAGACTCAAACGGCGCTCACAAAAGCCCACAAGATCCCGAGGCTTGTCGAATCTTGCGGCGTGACCGCAATCCACGTGTTCCACGTTCGGCCGCGAAAACGGAGGCCGGGGCCGGGTCTTTGTGCTGGGCCACGGCCGGGATCGCGTCGCGTTGACGCAGTGAATCGGCACCCTGTATCGTCGTGCACGTCGTAGGCGCTCCGCGGCAAGGCCCGCGCGGAGCTCGTCAGATGCGTCCGAGCCGAGCCGGGCAAGTTCGTGTAACTGCTGCAGCACGCTTCCCATTTGACGTAGTGTCCCCGCTATACTGGCGCGCGCGTAGAACGTTCGACGGAAGTTAGAAAGGAGCGTCGGGGTAATGTTCGTGGTCCTTCTTGCGGAGCAGGCGGCGCAGGCCGCGAGTAGCGGCGGCGGTGGCCTCATGGGGGCCTTCAAAGAGAAGCCGACGTTCCTGGTGGCCAACCTTGTGGTGAGCGCCGTCGTCATCGCGATGGTCATCGAGCGCATCGCCTTCCAGCTCTCGAAGTACAGCGTGAACTCGAAGGAGTTCTTCGCGCAGATCAAGAAGCTGGTCACGGCGGGCAACATCGACCGCGCCATCAAGCTCTGCGACGCGGGCGACTACCCGACGCTGCAGCTCGTGAAGGCGGGGCTGACGCACGCGAACAAGGGACCGGACGAGATCGACGCGGCGATGAGCGAGAAGATGGGCGAGCTCCGGCCGGCGGTCGAGAAGCGCGTCGGGTCGCTCTGGTCGCTCGCGAACATCGCGACGCTCATCGGACTCCTCGGAACCGTCACGGGCCTCATCACGACGTTCAACGCCGTGTCCGACCCGCGCCTCTCGGCAGCTCAGCGTCAGGCGCAGCTGTCGCTCGGTATCTCGGAGGCCATGTACAACACGGCGTTCGGTCTCGGCATCGCCGTCACGTGCATGATCGCGCACCTGTTCCTGCACCAGCGCGCCAAGAACATCCAGCACGACCTGGATGCGACGCAGGAGCGCGTGTTCAACCTGCTGACGATTCTCACGCGCCCCGGCAACTACTGACGGACGCGGGAGACGACGCGCGATGGCCGATCAGGAGAAGCTGAGCGCCGCGCAACGGAGCCGGATCCGTCGGCGGTCGCTGCCGCGCGAGCTTTCGCCCGACGAAGAGGGCGGTGAGCTCAACATCGTTCCGTTCCTCGACATCATCACCAACGTGCTGATGTTCGTGCTCGCCACCATCTCGGTGACGTTCACGACGCTCATCGACACGAACGCGCCCAAGGCCGGAGGTGGCGGGCGCCCGCCGACCAAGCCGACGCTGTCCCTCAACGTCGTCATCCTCGACAAGGGGTTCCTCGTCTCGGCGTTCGGCCAGCGCATCGGCGAGGGCTGCAACGGGCCGGGGTCCGGCGTGACGGTCGGCATGACGTCGACCGGCGGGCAGACCGACTACGACTACAACGCGCTCAACGCGTGCGCGAAGAAGCTGAAGAACCAGGTGCCCGAGGCTTCCGACGAGACGTCGGCCACGGTCACGGGCAACGCTGGGACGCAGTACCAGGTGATCATCAGCACGTGCGACGCGCTGCGGAAGGCGGACGACGGGCAGGTCATGTTCCCGGACATCACCTTCGGAGTCCCCAAGTAAGCCATGAACCAGCCCCCGCCCGCCGGAGGTCCCCCGCAGCAGCCGCCGCCGCACCAGAAGCCGGCGGGCATGGCGACCTACAAGCGTGAGCTCCGCAAGGCGATCGCGAAGAACCGCGTCGAGCCGGAGATCAACTTCCTGAACATCACGGCGATGATGGACATGATGACCATCATCCTCGTCTTCTTGCTCAAGAGCCTGAGCCAGTCGACGGCGTCGCTCCCGCAGTCGCAGGACCTGCAGCTGCCGAAGAGCGTGCTCAACGCCGAGCCGGACGCGGAGCCCGAGGGCCTGTCGCTCATCATAAGCAAGTCGCAGATCATGGTGGGCGACAACGTGGTCTGCCCCGTGCCGCCGGATGCCCAGCAGTACGGCATCGAGGCGAAGTACAAGCGCGGGTCGCGAAACGACTACTTCATCGTGCCGCTCGGCAGCGCGCTCCAGTCGTGGCGAGACACCGACAAGCGCATCCGCCTGGCGACCGGGAAGGACCCGACGCAGAGCGAGGCCATCCTCGTCGCGGACTCGACGACGCCCTACCGCGTGCTGACCGAGGTCATGTACACGCTCGGGCAGACCGAGTTCGCGAAGTTCCACATGATGGTCCTCCAGGGCGGCAAGACCGGCGCGAAGTAGCAGCCGGAGCGACGCTCTCAGAACCCGAGGAACGGCGTGGGGCGCGTGCTCGCCGCGTAGTAGCGGCGCATCGAGACGTTCATGACGAGGCCCATGCCGATGAGGATCGTCATGACGCTCGAGCCTCCGTACGAGAAGAGCGGGAGCGTCACGCCGACGACCGGCAGGAGGCCCGTGACCATGCCGAGGTTGAAGACGACGTGCCAGAAGACGATGCTGGCGACGCCGACGGCGAGCACGGCGCCGAAGCGGTCCTTCGCGGTGGAGGCGACGCGCAGGCACCAGAGGACGAGCAGGCCGTAGAGCAAGACCAGGGCGGCGCTGCCGATCAAGCCCCACTCCTCGGCGAAGACGGGGAAGGGGAAGTCGCTGTGCTGCTCGTGCAGGAAGAGGAACTGGTTCTGCGAGCCGCGCATGAACCCCTGGCCGAACCAGCCGCCGTTGCCAATCGCGACGCGGGCCTGACGCGGGTCCCATCCCACGCCGAGGATGTTCTCGTTGGGGTTGAGCCACACGTTGATGCGCTCGTTCTGGTAGCCGCGCATGCCGTAGCTCCAGAAGACGGGCGCCCCGATGGCGGCCGTGATCGCGAGCGCCACCAGGCTGCGGCTCTGGATGCGCGTCATCGCGCAGATGCTCAGGAACACGAGCACGAGGATGAGCGCCGTCCCGAGGTCGGGCTGCAGGAGGACGAGCGCGGTCGGGATGGCCGCGATGAGCGCCGGCGGGAGCAGGTCCTTCAGGGTGCGCCCCTCGGTCTTCGGGTCGTCGTGCAGGTACTTGGCCATCGCCACGACGAGGAACAGCTTCATGAACTCGCTGGGCTGGAAGCTGTACGAGCCGATGTAGATCCAGCGCGAGCTGCCGCGGATCTCGCGCCCGAGGATGAACACCAGCACGAGCAAGGTGACGCCGACGCCGTAGAGCGCGTAGCCCAGGCGCTCGTAGTGCCGGTAGTCGATGGCCGCGACGACGGTCGCGAGGATGCCCCCGCCGACGAGCCAGTAGATCTGCTGGATGTAGTCGTCCGAGTGCGACCCATGCGAGACGCTCGTCGCCGAGTACAGGTTGATGACCCCGACGACCGCGAGGACCGCCACCGAGATGAACAGGGTCCAGTCGAAGTGCTCGCGCACCCGGCCGAGCGACCCACCGTCGAGCGCCCCCAGTCTCACGGCCGCCCTCGGTCACGCGGTTGGAGTTGCGGCGGCGGCGACTTCGCCGAGGGCGCGTGCCCCAGTCGGATCGACTGGAGGCGCTCGTACTCGTGCACGATCTGCATCGCGACGGGGACGGCGATCTCGGGGCCCGATCCGCCGTGCTCGACGAGCACCGTCACAGCGACCTCCGGCGAGTGCGCCGGCGCGAGCGCGGTGAACCACGCGTGGTTCTGCGAGAGGAACCAGGCGAGCTTCGGCTCCATGTCCTTCTTCGCGACGAAGCCCGTCTGCGCCGTGCCCGTCTTGCCCATCACGTCGAGCGAAGGGTCGCGCGCCGGGAACGCCGTGCCGGGGCCGACCGGATCGTTGACGACGTCGTACAGGGCGTCGGTCACGCGGCGCAGGTTGTCGGGTTGCAGCGTGATCTGCCGCCGAATGCGCGGGGGGAACTCCTGCACGACGGTGCCGTCGCTCGTCTCGACCGCGCGCACGATCTGCGGCTGGTAGAGCGTGCCGCCATTGCCGATGGCCGCGTAGGCCAGCGCGAGCTGCAGCGGTGTCACGATGGCGTCGCCCTCGCCGATCGCCATGTTCAGGGTGAAACCGAGGCGGAACTGTCCGCGGTATCGCAGCGCGTACCAGGAGCGTGTCGGGATGCGGCCCGGCGCCTCCGGGTTCGTGCCGAGGCCCGTCTTCAGGCCCAGCCCGAACTGCGTGGCCATGCGGGCGATGTTGTCCATGCCGACGGCCTCGGCGAGGTGCCAGAAGTACACGTTGCAGGAGCGTGCGATGGCCTCGCGCATGTGCACCGTACCGTGCACGTGGCTGCAGTGCATGATGCGGCGCCCGTAGACGGCGTACCCCTCGCACTTCTCTCCGTGCTCGGGGTCGACCAGGTGGTCTTCCAGCGCCGCGAGCGCGCTGAACGGCTTCATCGTCGACCCGGGCTGGAACGCGCCGCTCATCGTCTTGTCGAGCATCGGGCGCAGCGGGTCCGAGTAGAGCCGGTTGAAGGCCTCGCGCATGCGCTGGTGGCCCTCGCCGCCCGACAGCTCGTTCGGGTCGAAGCTCGGCTTCGAGTACATCGCGAGCAGGCGCCCCGTGCGGACGTCGACCGCGACGACTGCGCCCGCGGCGTGGGGGCGCATCGCCTTGTCGACGGCCTGCTCGAGGTCGACGTCGACGGTGAGACGAAGGTCGCGACCGGGGATGGGGTCGAGCCGCGCGGGCGCATCCACGAGCCGCTCCGCCTCGGGCCCGCTCCGGTAGCGGCCGCGCGCGTCGACCACGCGCTTCTCCCACCCTCGCTGCCCTCGCAGGTACGACTCCCACGCGTGCTCGACGCCCGTCGCGCCCACGGTGTCGCCGCCCTCGTAGCCGAGCGGGTTGATGCGCTGCTGCTCCTCGCGCGGCAGCTGGTCGTACCCGGCCGGCCGGTACTTCGCGAGCATCTCGGGGTCGATCTCGGCCACGTAGCCGAGGAGGTGCGCCGCCAGCTCCTTGTACGGGTAGAAGCGAACCGGGACGCTCACGATGTCCACGCCCGCGAGCTCGTCGGAGTGCTGCTTCAGCTCCGCCACGATGTCGCGCGGCGCGTCCTCGCGCACGCGGATGGGCGTCTTCCAGCACGGCGACTTGTCGTCGTCCGTCGCGCACGCGGTCCGGATGCGGGCCTCGAACGTCCGCTGCTCCTCGGGGTTGAGGCGCAGGATGTCGGCGAGGCGCGGCCACGAGTCGGGATCGTGCGGGACGATCTGTCCGTTGCGGTACCGGACCGGGCGCGCGCTCGGCATCACGCGGCCGGCGACGACCTCGACGTCGTACGACGGGCGGCTCGACGCGAGCACCTTGCCGTTGGCGTCGCGGATGACTCCGCGCGTCGTCGGCAGGCCGACCCTGCGGATGATGTTCTCGTGCGCGATCGCGGCGTAGTCCGTGCCGTCGAGCGCCTGCAGGTCGAAGAGGCGGCCGACGATCGTGAGGAACCCGAGGACCGCGAAGAGCGCCATCCACTTGTAGCGCTTGCGGAACTCCCCGACGTCCGAGCGGGAGACGAGCAGATCGCTCATGCGGGGGCGCCGCTCCCTCCCGCGGCCTCCGCGCGCGGACCGCTCGCCGTCGCCGCGTGGAGCGCCTGTGCGATGCCGAAGACCAGCGGCGCCACCGCTGCCGTCGCGATCGCGTGTGGCATCAGCAGCGGGTAGAGCGACCGCGGGACCCACACGTCACGCCCGAAGATCGCGAGGAGCACGAGCACCATGACGCTCTGGAGGATGGCGAAGACCCCCGCGAGGAGCACCTGCATCCAGAGCGTCTGCGCGGCGAGCCGCACGCCGGCGGCGCGCGCGAGCACGAACGTCGCGACGTACGTGAACGTGTAGAGCCCGACCGGCGCAATCCCGAGCACGTCGGTCACGTATCCCAGGACGAACGCCACCGCCGCCCCGCGCGCCAGCGAGTACTCGTGCACGCCCATGAACAGGATGAGCGGGAGCACCAGCGCCGGGATGGGCCGCCCCGACGGTCCGCGGCCGAGCGCCACGAGGACGGCGTATCCGAGGAGCACGGCCATCGGCAGCGCGAGCTCGGCGCGGAACGTCGCGATGGGGCGCGCCCGCCCCGGCACCTGGCGCATCTGCCGCACCGTCCGGCCGACGTCGATCGCCAGCGCCGCGAGCAGCGCCAGCGCGGCGAGCCACGGGTTCGGCTCGTCCACGGCGCGGAAGACGTTCGCCTGCACGACGAGGAGCGCCAGCCCGGCGAAGAGGAAGGCGAGGTTGCGCATCTACTGCCTCCCGCGCGCACCGCCCAGCGTCCCGGTACCGACGGCTCCGGTCGGCGACGGCTCCTCACCGGGCGACGTCACGAGCACGAGCACGGTGTCGAGCCGCGAGAAGTCCACGGTCGGCGCCGCGTCCACGTCCTGGTCGCGCCCGAGCTCGCGCTTCACGACCTTCGTCACGCGCGCGACGGGGATGCCCTTGGGAAACCAGTGCCCCTTGCCGCTCGTGACCAGCAGGTCGCCGATCTCCACCTCGTCGCGCGAGTCGACCATCTCGACCTTGCACGCATAGCGCGCGGGATCGCCCGTGCCGCGGACGAACCCGCGCGCGTGGGTGCGCTCGTCCTCGACGTCGACCCCGAACGCCGCGTCCACCGCGAGCTGTACGTCCACGGTGTCGTCCGCCACGTGCAGCGTGGCGCCGACCACGCCGTCGGGCGCGACCACCGGCATGTGCGGGCGCACGTCGCGCGCCCCCTTGTCGAGCACGACGCGCGTGACCCGGAAGAACTCGGTGAAGTCCTTGCCGATGACGCGCGCGCTGACGGTCGCCTCGGGCATCGAGTCCTTGAGCTGCAGCAGTCGCCGGAGCTCGCGGTTCTCGATGTCGGCCTGCTCGAGCGAGCGGACGCGCTCGCGGAGGCGCGCGTTGTCGTACGACAGCCGCTCGTCCTCCTTCTTCACGTCCACCAGATACACGTAGTCGTTCCAGATGCCGCCGAGGCCGCGCGCGATGGTGGCGGCGGCAGCTTCCACGGGGGACGAGATGCGAAGGATGGCGCGGTCGAGGGGGCTCTGGCTCTCCGGCGACTTCATGTTCGCCTTGAGCACGAAGAACGGCAGCGCGAGCAGCAGGACGACGATCGCCGCGTCGCGATAGCGCTTGAGGGCGGGGGACACCACGGCGAACACCTACGACGCGCCGTCGAGCACCGTGCCCTCAGGCGATCGTGACCTCCTTGAGGAGCTCCATGTGATCGAGCGCCTTGCCGCTGCCGAGAACGACGGCGCTGATCGGGTCGTCGCTCACCATGACGGGCAGGCCGGTCTCCTCGCGGAGCAGGACGTCCAGGTTGCGCAGCAGGGCGCCGCCGCCGGTGAGCACGATGCCCTTGTCGACGATGTCCGCCGCGAGCTCGGGGGGGGTCTTCTCGAGCGCCGTCAGCACCGCCTCGGTGATCTGGTGGATCGGCTCGGTCAGCGCCTCGCGCACCTCGTCGCTGTTGACGACGACGGTCTTCGGCACGCCGGCCACGAGGTCGCGTCCCTTCACCTCGGTCGTGAGCTGGCGCTCGACCGGGTAGGCGTTGCCGATCTGGATCTTGATCTTCTCGGCCGTCTGCTCGCCGATGGCCAGGTTGTACTTGCGCTTCAGGTACGCCCCGATGGCGTCATCCATCTTGTCGCCGCCGACGCGCACGCTCTGCGAGTAGACGATGCCGGCCAGCGAGATGACGGCGACCTCGGTCGTGCCGCCGCCGATGTCGACGATCATGTTGCCGCTCGGCTCGGTGATCGGCAGGCCGGCGCCGATGGCCGCCGCCATGGGCTCCTCGATGAGGTAGACCTCGCGGGCCCCGGCGCTCTCCGCGCTCTCCTTCACGGCGCGCTTCTCGACCTCGGTGATGCCGAAGGGGACGCAGATGATGATGCGCGGCTTGACCAGCGTCCGGCGCGAATGGGCGCGGGCGATGAAGTAGCGGAGCATCGCCTCGGTGATCTCGAAGTCGGCGATGACGCCGTCGCGCAGCGGGCGGACTGCACGGATGTTGCCCGGCGTGCGGCCGAGCATCTCCTTGGCCTCACGCCCGACGGCGAGCACCTTGTTGCCGCCGCGCACGTCCTTCTGCACGGCGACGACCGAGGGCTCGCAAGACACGATCCCCTTGCCCTTCACATAGATGAGCGTGTTCGCCGTACCGAGATCGATGGCGAGATCGTTCGAGAACAGGCCGTGAAGCCAGTCGAAGATCATGGTGGGGGGGGGCCTGGCAGCCAGGAGCTGCGGGGAGCCCCGCTTGTACCACAAGCCGAGTTCGTGTCTACCGGGGTGACTCCCGGAACTCTGCTCGGATGGTCAGCGGCAGGGCACGGCCGTGTGGTTGGCGGGGGCCCTTCCCCGCCTCAGCCCTTGGAGATCTTCCCCTCCTTGTGGGGGAAGTGCTTCCGGCAAGCGGGGCAGAACTTCTTGATCTCGAACTTCTCGGACATCGTCCGCTTGTTCTTCGTGGTCGTGTAGTTCGCCCGGCCGCAGTTGCCGCAGGTCATCTTGATCAGGTCGCGCATGACAGCCGGCGGAGAGTACGCATGGCTCGGCCTTCGTCAAGGTCGTCCGGTCACTTGAACCACTGGCTGGGCGGGGGCACGTAGATTCCCCCCGGCCCGGTGCGGCGGGACTGGCCGTGAGAAGGGGTGGGCCGGGCAGAGGAAGAGGCGGAAGGCGAGGG
>DASVWO010000469.1:0-7617 GCA_036393165.1 Polyangiaceae bacterium
TGCTACCTCGGTCGACGGAGCCGCGACCGAAGGATCGCGAGCTGCTACCTCGGTCGACGGAGCCGCGACCGAAGGATCGCGAGCTGCTACCTCGGTCGACGGAGCCACGACCGAAGGATCGCGAGCTGCTACCTCGCTCGACGGAACTGCGACCGAGGGATCCGGCGGATGGGTGGGGGCTCGGGGGAGCGGCCGCGCTCCCCCGACCCCATCGTGTGCACCTCGTCTGCGCGAGCGGAGCGCGCTCAGCGCGCGGAGCGAGCGCCCATGTTGAACGGTCGCATCGAAACACGAACCAACTAAGCGGGCGTGTCGCCAGCCAGCATGGCGAAGAGCGCGTGATCGAGCCAGCGTCCCTGGCACCGCTCGGCCTCGCGGGCGATCCCTTCGAAGCGGAAGCCGAGGCGCCGGATCACGCCCAGTGAGGCCAGGTTGTCGGTCGCCGCCGCGACGCGGATGCGATGCGCGTTGAGCCGCTTGAAGGCCCACACGAGCGTCGCGCGCGCGGCCTCCGTCATGTAGCCGCGGCGCGACGCGTCGGCGCGCAGCCAGTATCCGAGCTCCGCGCTCTGGTGCAGGTGCGCGAGCGACTCCAGGCCGACGACGCCGAGGAAGCGCCGCGAGGAGCGCTCGCGGATGGTGAAACGAAGCGCGCGCGCGTGGTCCCAGTCGCTCGCGCTGGCTTCGCAGTAACGCCAGCTCGCGTCGAGGTCCGTGTTGAACGGCACCCAGGGGAGCCACTTCTCGAGGTGCGCGCGGGACGTCTCGACGGCGTTCCAGAGGTCCGACGCGTCGGCCGGCTCCACGGGGGTCAGCACGAGCCGCTGCGTATCGAGGGGGCGGTGCCGCAGCTCGGCACGAGGCGGGACGACGAGCATGCTCGACGCACGTTACGACGAACCGCGCGCGAGCGCATGTCCGCCGCGCGTGCCGGCGGTGGATGGGAGGTGGCGGGCGGTGGGCCGGGCAGCCTTACTTCCGGCGGCCCGGATAGGCGCCGACGAGCTCCTTGCTCGGCCGTTCGACGGCCTCGAGCGGGCTGGTCACCAGATCGCGGCCCTCGGCCGCGAAGTAGAGCGACTCGCCGGGCTTGGGGTCCCCGGCGTTGGGGGCGATGCCGCCTTCCGGAAAGAACCTGAGGCCGCCATGCACCCGGCGCTGAAGGGCCAGGTGCCCGTGAAGGAAGTCGCCGGTACGCCGGTCGCGGACGGCGATGCAGAAGCCGTCGCGAAAGTGGTACTCGGTGTTGCGCGTGACGTAGACGCGGTGGCGACGGCGCTCGGGGCCGCCGTAACCGCGCTCCTCCGTGCTGAGATCGAGAGCGGTCGACTCGTCCTTCATGGTGCGAGGACCATGCGTCCGCGCCGGCCGGGGGGCCAAATTTGTGGCGGGCCGGGGCTACGCGCCGTGAGAGCGGGCCGCGGCGTCTTCCCGGGCGATTCGCTCCTGGAATTGCTCAGGTGTCTCGTCGTCCCGGCGCCAGCGGTAGCTCCCGGGGGCGCCGCCGCTCGGGGGGGCCACGTAGTCGGTGGGCTGGCTCGTCGGCCCCTGCGCGTCGTTGGCTTGCCGGGCGCCCATGACGAGGACGAGCCCCACGCCGACGACGACCGCGACGAGCGCGACGACCCCCAGGATCAACACCATGACGCCCCTCGGGCCGAGAGCCTTCGCCGCGATGGCCGCCGTGTCAAGGGTGGGGTTATGTTGCGCGCCGCCTTGCCGCAGCGCCCGGCCCGTCAGTACCTCCTCTTCCTCGTGCTCGTCGCCCTCGTCGTGGCGGCGGGCTTCGGGATCGGTCGCGTGCGTTCGCCCGTAGCGCAGCGGATCGACCCGGTCCTCGCGGCGGTGCCGAAGGACGCGTGGCTCGTCGTCACGGTGGACGTGGCGGCGCTCCGGCAGTCGCCGATCGCGGCGCCTCTGGTGAAGTCCGCGACCGCCGTGCCGGGGCTGGGATCGCTCGCCGATGCGTGCGGCTTCGACCCGCTCGCCCGGCTCGCGGAGATCGCCGTGTGCTCGCCCGAAGGCGGGGAGCGGGGCGACTTCGGGCTCGCCTTCGCCGGCGATTTCTCCAGGGACGAGCTGGCGCGCTGCGCCGACAAGGTGATCCGCGCGCGGGGCGGGCAGCCGTCGACGTCGGCGCACGGAGCCTTCACGATGCTCGATGACGCCGCCGACGCCACGCACACGCGCGTGGCCTATCGCGAGGGAGGGCCGTTCCTCGTCGGCCGCGGCGCGTGGCTCGACGCGATGATGAACGCCGCCAGCGACGAGCATGCGGGCCCGAGCAGCGCGCATACCGCGCTGCGGGCGAGCCTCTCGGGGGATACGCATGCGACGGTCCTGCTCACGGCGCTCCTGCCCTCGACGCTGCGCCAGCGGCTCAAGGCAGAGGTGACGGATCCGGCGCAGGAGCGCGAGTACGCGAGCGTTCTCTCGGTGGACCAGGCGGGCCTGGCGGTGAGCACCGGGCCGGCCGGGTCGACGACGCGTGTCGCGGCTCAGCTCCACTGCGAGTCGGCTGACGCGTGCACGGAGGTGCAGCGCCTCCTCGACAAGAAGCGCATGGCGCTATCGCGCGACTTCGGAGTGCGCCTCGTCGGCCTCGGCCCGCTGCTGGACTCGCTGACGATGCGCGCGGACGGCACGTCGCTCTCGCTGTCGGCGAGCGCCCCCACCGACGCGCTCACGACGGCCATCGAGCGCGTGCTCGCCTACCGCTCCCGCTCCGCTCCGCCCGCGACGCCCGTCGACAGCGGTGCATCGAAGTACTAAGAACAGAAGCTCCCGCAGGAGATTCGAGCATGGCAGGCGCAAACGTCTTCGAGATCAACGACGGCAACTTCGATAGCGAGGTCCTCAAGGCGGACGTCCCGTTCCTCCTGGACTTCAGCGCGGTCTGGTGCGGCCCGTGCAAGGTGCTCGCGCCCATCGTCGAGAAGCTCGCCGACGAGTACAAGGGCAAGGTCAAGGTCGGGAAGCTCGACATCGACGACTCGCCCGGAGTCGCGTCCAAGTTCGGCATCCGCAGCGTCCCCACCGTCCTCGTCTTCAAGGGCGGCAAGGAGAGCGGCCGTCACGTCGGCGTGACGAACAAGGACACGCTCCTCAAGCTGCTCGGCGTATAGCCCGCCCGGGTCTGGGGTAGCATCGACTTCGTCCGATGCAGCCCGTCGACCCGCGCTTGCTCGCGCTGCGCGATCTGCTTCCGGGCCGGGTGCTCGAGGGCACGCGCGGCGCGCGCTACCACGTGCGCGAGCGCATCGGCGAGGGAGGACAGGGCTGGGTCTACACCGCGGCGTGGGACGAGCCCGGCGGCTTCCTCGTCATCGTGAAGCTGCTGCGGCCGGACGCGGTGACGCCGGAGGCGCTCTCGCGATTCGAGCGCGAGGCGCAGGTGCTGCGCATGCTCGGTCAGGCGGCACGACCCAACCCGCACATCGTCCGCTTCTTCGACCACGCGTCGGCGCGCCTCCCCTCGCCGCACGGCGGCGACCCGGTGGAGCTCCGCTACACGGTGCTCGAGTACGTGCGCGGGCAGACGCTCGAGACCGTGCTCGACCAGAGCCGCAAGCAGACGGGGAACGTCGGGCTGCCTCTCGAACGCACGCGTCGGATCGGGCGGCAGGTGACCCTCGCGCTGTCGGACGTGCACGCGCACAAGATCGTGCACCGCGACCTCAAGCCGTCCAACGTGCTGCTGGCCAACGAGGGCGGCACCGAGTCGGCCAAGGTCACGGACTTCGGCCTCGTGAAGGTCGTCGACATGAACCTCGGCAAGACGACGGCGCTGGCGGGCGCGAGCCTCGGTTACGCGCCGCCGGAGCAGTTCGAGCAGGGCAACCGCCGCGTGAGCCCGCGGACCGACGTGTTCTCGTTCGCCTCGATGCTCTACGAGATGCTCACGGGCGTCCGCGCGTTTCCCTACGGCGAGGGCGAGAACCCGCTCATCATCGTCACGCGGTTGCTCAACGGCCCGCGACCGAGCCTCGTGCACACGCGCGGCGCGCTGCCACCGGAGCTCGCGCAGCGACGCGATCTGGTCGAACGCCTCGACGCGGTCCTCGTGCGTGCGACCGCCGCCGAGCCGAACGAGCGCCACGCCACGATCGACGAGCTGTGGGGAGAGGTCGAACCGGTGCTGCGCGGCGCGGTGGAGCGCCGCTCGTTCGCGCCGGCGGGCGGGGATTCGGGCGCGCGATCGAACCCGTCCGCGCTGCTCGAGACGCTGGAGACGACGCAGCAGCAGCGAGGTGGCGCCGAGGCGGATGCGAAGCTCGCCAACCCGGCTGCGTGGGTGTGGCGCGTGCGTGTGCCCCCTCTGCGCGCGGGGGCGGCGAAGTCGGCCGCCTTCGACGCGAGCGGCGAGGCCGCGGTGGCCGTCGGTCCAACGGGCCTGCTCCGTTGGGCCGGCGCCGGGTGGACGCAGGTGGCGTTGCCGCCGGAGCTGGACGCGAGGCTGCTGCGCGGAGTCACGTGGCTGCGCGCAGGGGAGATCCTCCTCTACGGCGCACGCAGCACCGCCGTGCGCTTCGTGCCGGGGACAGGGATCGAGGCGTGGCAGATGCCCGACGTCGAGGCGACGTTCCTCGGCGCGCACGCGGATCCGCAGGGAACCGTGACGCTCGTCGGCGAAAGGCCGGCGCGGCGCGCGGTGCGCGGCGGTGGGCAGACGACGACCATGGGCACGCTCGCACAGTTCGCGCGCGGCAAGGTCACGCTGGTCTCCGACGCGTCGGCGTGCGCGCGCCTGCGCGGGGCGACGCGGCTGCGCTCGGGAGTCGTCGTCGCGTGCGGCGACTGGGGCGCCGTCGTGCGCCTCGAGCTGGGCGTCGCCGAGCACGTGGGCTCGGTGTGCGGCGGGCACCTGCACGCGATCGCTGCGGTGCCGGACGGCGGCGCACTGACTGTGGGCGCGGGTGGGCACGCGCTCTCGCTGTCGCCGCGACTGCAGGCGCAGCTCGAGGCGGTGCAGACGACGCGCGACCTCTTCGCGCTCGCGGTGGACGCCGCGGGATGCGCGTGGGCCGGATCGGCGCAGGCGCGGCTGCTGCGGCGCACACCCACCACGGGGGCGAGCTGGGTACGGATGAGCGGAGAGCTCGGTTTGCAGTCATCGGTCGTCGCGCTATGGGTTACTCCCCGCGCCGTGAGAGCGATTTGTGACGACGGAGCGGTCGTCGAGGGCATCGTAAGTTGAGTCGATGACGACGAGCGCAGCACAGCAGACCGAGGCCGCCGCGCCCGCCGCCGACGTCGTCGAGGCCCATCGCAACGCGCCAGCGCGCCGACGCGCCCGCATCTCGCGCTTCATGCGCGTGCTCCTGATGATCACGGCGGGCATCCACGTTCCGGTCGCGCTCGGCGTCGGCGAGCTTCTGCGGCGCGTGGGAGCACCGTTTCCGTGGGCGCTCGGTGCGCTCTGGGGCGCGCTCGGTTTCGCGCTGTTCGCGGGCCGCGCGCGCGCCGGGATGCACGACGCGCGCGGACGTCACCCGTTGCTCGTGCGCGCCGTGGACATCCCGTACTTCGTGCACTGGTGCGCGGCGGTGTGGACGCTCATCCCCGCGGTCGTCGAGACGATCGGAGTGCCGCTCGTGGACCTCGCGCGCGGCGTGCCGGTCGCGCTGCCGTTCGGCGCGTACATGTGGACGTACCTCTCGGGGCTCGTCGTGTGCGGCTACGGCGTGCTCGTGAGGCGGCGCTGGTTCCGCGTCGTGGAGCGCGAGGTGCCGCTCGAGGGGCTGCCGAAGGCGTTCGATGGGTTGCGCATCGCGCACCTGTCCGATCTGCACATCGGGACGCTCACGCCCAGGTCGTGGGGAATGCGCTGGGCGGCCGCCGCCAACGCCCGCCAGCCGGACATCGCGGTGGTCACGGGCGACCTCGTCACGAGCGGGACCGAGTTCGCCGAGGAAGTGGCCGAGGTCATCGGCGCGCTCCGCGCGAAGCACGGCGTGTACACGTCGCTCGGGAACCACGACTACTTCGGCGCCGAGCACGAGATCATCAAGGCCGTCGCGGCACGCTCGCGCGTGCTTCGAAACGAGGGCCTGCTCATCGAGCGGGACGGAGCGAGGCTCTGGCTTTCCGCCATCGACGACACCTGGACGCGGCGGGACGACCTGCGCGCGGCCATGGCCGGTCGGCCCGACGGCGCGCCGGCCGTGCTGCTCGCGCACGATCCGTCGCGCTTCGACGCGGCAGCGGACGCCGGCGTCGACCTCGTGCTGAGCGGCCACACCCACGGGGGCCAGATCGCCTTCCCCTTCCTCTCGCGAGCGCTGAGCCTCGCGAGCCTCGCGCATCCGTACAACGTGGGCTTCTACCGTCGCGGTCGGTCGACGCTCTACGTGCACCCGGGCCTGGGTACGACGGGTCCTCCGATGAGGCTCGGCGCAGCGCCAGAGGTCACCATCCTCGTGCTGCGTGCGGCTCGCTGACCGAGGCTCAGGCAGGGCTCACGAGGCGCTCACGAGGCAATGTGCACGAGTATCCGCGCGGGGGGCGTGCTACGACGAATGGTGAGGATCGACGCCCGTGACATCTCGCTTCAGAGAGGGCGCCCAGCGCTTCGCCGAACGGCGCAAGCGCGAGGACGATGCCCCCCGCCTGCACGACGAAGTACCCGCGCTGCGCACGCTTCGCCTGGAGGTCGAGGAGCGCCGCGGCACCTCGACGCTCGCCGAGAGCAAGCACGTGCGTCACATCATCGTGGACCGCGCGCCGGCGCTCTTCGTGCTCCCGTGCGGTGACTCGATGTGCCACGACGGCGGGCACGACGTCACGCACGCGCTGCTCGACGGCCTGCGGCGCGGTCGAACCGAGGTCGACGTCGAAGACCAGTGCATGGGCCAGATCGGCACCGCGACGTGCGGGCGCGTCGTACGCGTCCTCGCGAAGGCCACTTACGCGACCTGACGGCAACTAGCGATCGGGAGTGTCCACCCACTCGAGGCGCGCCAGGGGCTCGTCGGGGCGATAGACCATCATGGGCGCCAGCGAGTGCGCGAGCGCCTTGAGGGCCGGCGGCAGCTTTTCGATCGCCGACTCGATCGCGCGGTTCTGGGCCTCGCTGCCACTCACCAGCTTGAGAAGCGTCTCGATGAGACCCTCGGCCTCCGGCGGCTGCTCGACGATCGGCGCGTCCGCCGGCAGACCCGCGGCGTCCCTCGCGGCGGCGAGAGCCTCTCTCAGCCCGCCGAGGTGGTCCACCAGGTGCCGCTCGATCGCCTGCTGGCCGGTCCACACGCGACCGCGCCCCACAGCGTCCACTTGTTCCTTGGTCATCCCGCGGCCCGTCGCCACCCGATCGAGGAACGTCTGGTAGAACTGGTCCACCTTGTGCTCGAGCTCCTTCTCCTCGTCGGGGGTGAAGCCGCGGAAGAAGGACTCGGCGTCGGCGCGCGGCGCCGTCTTGTAGGTGTCGACGGTCACGCCGATCTTCTGCAGCAGACCGCTCACGTCGGCCTTGCCGTAGAAGACGCCGATGCTCCCCGTCACCGTGAGCGGCAGCGCATAGATGTTCCGGCTCGCGCGCGCGATGTAGTACCCGCCGCTCGCCGCCACCGTCCCCATCGACACGATGAGCGGCTTCTGCTTCCCCAGCAGCACGAGCTC
>DASVWO010000470.1:0-10492 GCA_036393165.1 Polyangiaceae bacterium
CAAGGAATGGATCGCCGCCCTCGCGGTGAAGTGCCGCGACCCGAACCAAAAAATCGGCGACCTCTCCGGCGGCAACCAGCAGAAGGTCGCCATCGCCCGACTCCTCCACCACGACTGCGACGTCCTCCTCCTCGACGAGCCCACCCGCGGCATCGACG
Source organism: Polyangiaceae bacterium (assembly GCA_036393165.1). Lineage (GTDB taxonomy): Bacteria > Myxococcota_A > Polyangia > Polyangiales > Polyangiaceae > Palsa-1150. The sequence goes on from DASVWO010000470.1 coordinate 159, forward strand.
TCGCCAGCAAGATGCAGATCGCCGCGCTCGTCGACGAGCTGGCCACGCGTGGCAAGGCCGTGGTCCTCGTCTCGAGCTGGCTGCCGGAGCTCCTCGGCATGGCCGATCGCATCGCCGTCATGCACCGCGGGCGCCTCGGCCCGGCGCGCCCGGTGGCCGAGTGCGACGCCGCGTCGCTCTTGCGCGAGGCGGTGGGCGCGTGAAGCAGCTGCTGCTGAAGCAACCGTGGCTCGGGCCGTTCGCCGCGCTCGTGGGGCTCTGGGCGTTCTTCGCCGCGCGCGCCCCCGGATTCGCCAGCGCCGCGAACGCCGCGACGATGGCGCGGCAGACGACGGTCGTCGCCATCTGCAGCGTCGGGATGACGCTGGTGATCGTCAGCGGAGGCATCGATCTGTCGGTCGGCTCCGCCGTCGCGTTCACCACCGTCGTCGTCGCCGCGACGCTCAAGGCGGGCCTCGGGCCGGGGGTCGCCGTGCTCGCCGGTGTGGCCGTGGCGACGCTGGCCGGCGCGGCGTCGGGCGCGCTCGTCGCGTACCTCCGCATGGCGCCGTTCATCGTGACGCTCGGCGCCATGAGCATCCTGCGCGGCGGCGCCAAGGGCCTCGCCGGAGAGCAGAAGATCGACTGCGACCCGCGCGGCATCGATTCGCTGCTCGCTCCGTCGAGCGGCGTCCTGCTACCGGCCGGCGTGTGGATCGCGGTGCTTCTCGGCGTCGCCGGCGCGCTCGCACTCCGGTACACGCGCTTCGGCCGCCACGTCTACGCCGTCGGCAGCAACGAGGCGACGGCGCTCGTCTGCGGTGTGGACGTGCCGCGCGTGAAGCTCCTCGTCTACGGCCTGGCCGGCGCACTCGCCGGGATCGCCGGCGTCATGGAGTTCTCGCGCCTCACCGTGGGCGACCCGACCGATTCGATCGGCCTCGAGCTCGAGGTGATCGCGGCGGTCGTCGTGGGCGGCGCCTCGCTCTCGGGAGGCGAGGGCTCCGTCGTCGGGTCGCTGGTCGGCGCGCTGCTGATGGCGGTCATCCGCACCGGCTGCACCTTCCTCGGCGTCCACAACTGGGTGCAGGAGATCGTCACCGGCGGGATCATCGTCGTCGCCGTGGCGCTGGACCGCATCCGTCACCGTTCGACCTGATCGGCTAGAGTGGGCGGGCGATGCGTCTCGCCGTCGCGCCGGCCGTCGTCCTGCTGCTCGGTGCGTGTGCGGGGTCGATGCCCGCCGCCATGCCTGGCCCCGCTCCCACGCAGCCGCTGCCCGCCGGAGCGCGGTCCATCGATGACGATCTCGCGTTCCTGCAGTCGCACGCGCCGGTCGAGGTGCTCGAGGCGCCCGGCGGCGGCCGCGTCGTCGTCAGCGCACGGTGGCAGGCCCGCGTGATGACGAGCGCCGTCGAGCCGCACGGGGCGAGCCTCGGATTCGTGCACCGGACCTTCATCGAGGCGGGCAAGACGGGCACGGCGTTCGACAACTACGGCGGCGAGGACCGCTTCTGGCTCGGGCCCGAGGGCGGCCAGTTCGGCCTCTACTTCCCACCGGGCGCGCCGTTCGCGATCGGCTCGTGGCAGGTGCCGCACGAGATGCAGGAGGGCGAGTGGGCCGTCACCGCGCGCGACGCGGCGCACGTGACGTTCACGCGGCGCATGCACGTCGTGAGCTGGTCGGGCTCGGCGCTCGACGTCGCGGTCGAGCGCACAGTGCGCGTCCTCGGCGCCGAGGACGTGCGCGCGCGCTTCGGCGTCGCCCCGCCGGACGGGTCACGCTGGGTCGCCTTCGAGAGCGACAACCGCATCACCAACGCGGGCGCCACGGCGTGGACGCGCGACAAGGGGCTGCCGAGCATCTGGATCCTCGGCATGTACAGCCCGGCGCCCGACGCGCAGGTCCTCGTGCCGTTCGATCCCGGGGGTACGGGTCCCGTCGTGAACGACGCGTACTTCGGCAAGGTGCCCGCCGACCGGCTCGTCGTGCACGACGAGGGATGGCTCTCGCTCCGCGCCGACGGCCAGTACCGGAGCAAGATCGGGCTGAGCCCCGCGCGCGCCCGCGACGTCGCCGGCAGCTACAGCGCGAGCGCGCGCCTGCTGACGCTCGTGCACTACGCGAAGCCGGCGAGCGCGCCCGACGGGTACGTGAACAGCCTGTGGGCGAAGCAGCCGGACCCCTACGGCGGCGACGTCGTCAACGCCTACAACGACGGCCCCACCGAGCCGGGCAAGCCCTCGCTCGGCGGCTTCTACGAGCTCGAGACGAGCTCGCCCGCGGCGGCGCTCGCCCCGCGCCAGTCGATGGAGCACGTGCACACGACGCTCCACGTGACGGGCGACGAAGCGGCGCTCGACGGGCTCGCCCGACGCGTGCTCGGCGTGTCGATCGCTCAGGGCGCCGCGCGCCCCGCGCGCTGAAGCTGCCCGAGGTTCTCGCACCCGAGGGCGACACCGGCCTCGCACGCGCGCCGGTAGTACCGTGCGGCGCGCGCGTCGTCCCTCGGCAGCCCGCGCCCGAGCTCGAACATGTGCCCCACGTTGTTGCACGCGACGGCGTCGCCCATCGCGCAGCCGCGCGCATAGAGGCGCACGGCGCGCTCGTAGTCGTGCGGCAGCTCGGTGCCGTTCTCGTAGAGGCCCCCGAGGTTGTCGCATCCGGACGCCGCGCCGAGCGCGCACGCCTTGTCGTAGAGCGTCGCCGCGTCTCTCTCGCTGCGGGGCACGTCCAGCCCGTTCTGGTAGCGGTAAGCCAGGTCGTGGCAGCCCTCGGCGCTGCCGGCGTCGCACGCGCGACGGTAGAGGGCCACCGCCACGGCGCCATCGCGCGGTCCCCCGAGCCCGTTCGAGCGCATGTAACCGAGGTTCGTGCACGCGTCGCCGCTGCCGAGGTCGCACCCGCGCGCGAAGAGATCCGTGGCGCGCGCGTCGTCGCGCTTCACGCCGGCGCCCTGCTCGTAGTCGAGCCCCAGGTCGTTGCACCCGAGCGCGCTCCCGCCGTCGCAGCCGCGCCCGTAGAGCGACGCCGCCGCGGCGGCAGGACCGTCACCCGCGACGACGCCCTTCTCGACGAGCTGCCCCAGATCGGAGCACGCGGCCGCCACACCCTGCTCGCACGCGTGGCGCAGGAGACCGACGGCTCTGCCCGCATCGCCAGCGACGCCGCGCCCCTCGGCGAAGTCGATGCCGAGCTCGGCGCACGCGCGCGGGTCACCGCCGCTGCAACCGGAGTCGTGCAGGGCGTGCGCCTTGGCGAACGCCTCGGCACCGCCCGCTTCGGACCCGGCGTCGCGCGTGGCTTGCTCGATCGCGTCGACGGGATCGACGACGGCCCCGTCCGCCGCCACCCACTCCGAGGAGCCCGCGTCGCCCCCTGGCGCCCGGTGCTTGCTGCACGCCGCGCAGAGCAGCAGGGCGATCACCGGCGCACGCATGCCCGTCACGCCCCGAGACTATCCCGATCTGGTGCGCTCCTTGCGACCCGGTCACCCATGAGCTCCGCCTTTCGTTCGGCTCTGCTGGCGCCCGCGCTGATCGCCGTCGCCTGGGGAACCGACGCGTGCGCACTCCGTCTCGGCTCCGAGGGGGCCGCGGGGATCATTCCGTCGCTCTGCCACCTCTCCGGCGGCGAGCAGAAGCTCGCCTTCGGCGCCGGGTCGCAGTCCTTCGCCTTCGCCTGGGATCACGATCACTACGTCGTCGTGTACAGCGACCCTTCCACCGGCAGCGGCGACGTCTTCGTCGCGAAGATGAGCGCCGAGGGGAAGCTGATGGGCACCCCCGTCGACATCGAGCCCACGCCGGCGTCGAGCGACCTGCCCGCGCTCCTCAAGACCTCCGAGGGCTGGATGGTCGCCTGGCAGGAAGGTGACGCCGGCAAGTCCGTCTTCGCCCACCCGCTCGACGGCAACGCCGAGCCCACCGGCTCCGGCGCGTCGATCGCCGCCACCGACTCGAGCGAGTCGCGTCCTGTCCTGGCGAACGCGCCGGGCGGCCACATCGCCGTCGCGTGGATGGACTCGGGCCGCGCGGCGGGCGGCTCACAGGTCGCGCTCGTCGATCCGCACTCGCTCGCCGTCATGCAGCAGCAGCGCATCGATCCCTCCTCCGCCGACGGCTGGCCTTGGCTCGCGGGGGACAGCCACGCCCTCGGCCTCGCGTGGTGCGACGGCGACGGAACGAACTACGACGTGCAGTTCGAGGCGCTCGATCCCTCGAAGCTCACCGCCTCGCACCGAACCTCGCTCCGCGGCACCGCCCACAACGGGGGCCTGCTGCCGCGCATGATCTCCACGGGCAACGGCTTCGTCGCCGCGTGGGAGGACATGCGCAACACCGGCTACAACCAGATCTACGCGGCGGCCGTGAGCTACGACGGCACGCGCTCGCCGGGGGGGCTCGTCGAGTCGCCGAACACCGGCGACGCCAACTGGCCGGACCTCGCCTGGGCCAACAACGCCGCCGCCGTCGTCTACTACCAGTGGCGCGATTCGCGGCCGCAGATCTTCCTCACGCTCATCGACGGCAAGGGCACGCGCATCGCCGACTCGGCGGACCTGCGCATCTCCAACGGCGACGCCGGCTGGTCCAAGTACCCGGGCGTGGTCTGGACGGGCAGCGATCTCGGCGTGATGTACGTCGACACGCGCACCGGCTCGCCCGCGCTCTGGTTCCAGCGCGTCTCGTGCGGAGTCTGAGCGGTGGCGATCCTCTCCGCCCTCATCGCCTGGATCGGCAACCGCCTGAGCACCCTGCTGCAGGCGGTGCTCGGCTGGTCGGTGACGGCGCTCTTCGGCAGCCTTCCCTCGGCCAAGCAGACGGCGCTCTCGGGTGCCCTCATCCTGTCGCTGCTCTGGCCCCTCACGATCGCCGGGATCTTCTTTCCACCTCTCGCCGCGTGGGCTTTCGCGTTCCTGCCCGTGCACAAGTGGCTGGGGCCCGCCGTGGTGCGCTGGATCACCGTCGGCCTCGCGGCCGTCATGCCCCTCGTCATCGGCGGGATCACCCGATGGGTCGCGCAGGACGAGCGACAGGGCTCCTGGTTTCGCACGGTGATCGCCGGGTACCCCCTCGCCCTCGGCTACGCGGTGGCGTGCCTCGTCACGGCCGTGACCGTGCCCCTCGTGAAGGTCGCATCGATGCTGCGCCGCTGGGAGGACGAGCACGTGTTCGTCCAGCCGCGGCCGGGCGAGTACATGGCGGCGCTGCGCGAGCTCGCGCGGGCCTTCGAAGCCGCGGGCACGCCCGGCGTCGTGACGCCCGTGCCCCCGCGCCTGCGCATCGCGTCCACGGTGCTCGGCTGGTTCGCGCGCACCGCCGTGCGCCGCATGGTCGCCGAGGACCCGCAGATGGTGCGCGCCGAAGGCGTCGAGGCGTACCTCTACCCTGCCGACATGCTCCTTCGTGGCGAGCCCGCGAATGTGGGGCGGGTGCGAACGGCGATGACGCGCACGTGGCTCGAGCGACACGCGTTCCTCGTCTCCGATCCGGGGGCCCAGGAGCTCCAGGAGGAGCTGCAGCGGCTCGAGCAGATGATCCACCGTCACCACGATCCCGGGCAGATCGGGTGGGCCGGCCGCTCGCGCCTCCACGAGGTGCGCCAGGAGCTCGACCGCTGCGTCGTTCCGTTCGAGCAGTGGGTGATGCTCGATCGAAGCTTGCATCGACTCGAAGAGACGCTCGGCGAGAGCGAATCGGAGGTCAGCGACATGGCTGTAGAGACGAGGCCCCTGAACCCCGAGCTGGCGGCGCCCGCGGGCACCCCGCAGGAGCACGAGGCCACCGCGGAGCTGTTCCGCGAGGCGGTCGACGAGACGCGCGAGCTGGTGCGCCTCGAGGTGGAGCTGGCGAAGGAGGAGCTGCGCTCGGAGCTGAGCCAGGCGAAGATGGGAGCGATCGCCCTCGGCGCGGGCGGCGCCCTGGCCCTCTCGGGCATCACGATGTTCTTCGTCTGCATCGCGATGGCCTTCCGCATGGAGTGGCTCGCGGCCCTCATCCTCGGCGGCATCCTGCTCGTCGTCGCCGGGGTGCTCGCGCTCGGCGGCTTCAAGGCGCTGCCGCGGCGGCCGCTCGAGCAGACCAAGGAGCGCATCGAGACGGACCTCAAGCAGCTCAAGGAGCGGGTCGCATGAACCACAACGGGCACGGCAAGTCGCGCGAGGACCTCGCGCGTCAGGCGAACCAGGTCCGGTCCAAGCTGCTGCACACCGTGGAGGTGCTCGACCAGCGGCGGCACGAGGCGCTCGATCTGAAGCTGCAGCTGCAGCGGCACGTGCGGCAGGTGGTCGCGCTCGCGGGCCTCGCGCTCTTGCTCACGTCGGGGGCCGTGGCGCTGGCCGTGTACCGCATGTCGACGTCCTCGGAGCGGCGGCGGCGCGATCGCAGGCGGCTCGCGCGGCAGATGTGGACGAACCCGGGCCGCGTGCTGCGGAGCTCCCGGCGCGAGGGCCGGCCCTTCATGGTCGAGGTGTTCCGTTCCGTCTTGCTCGGCCTCGCCACGACGGTCCTGATGCTTCCGGCGCGCCGCGGCATCACGCTGCTGCTGGAAGAGCGCAAGAAGATCGCCGAGCCGCGTTGACAGACGGCGCTGCCGTAGTCACGCTCACAGGTGCGCGAGGAATCCCCCGCGCAGCAAGACCCGCCGGGAGCGACTCCGCCCCGGCTGAAAGGTGAGAAGACAATGCATCCGTTCGCATGGTGGCATGCGCGCCACGGTGGCGCGTCGTGTGGTGAAGGCGCGGGCTGTGGCCCGCACGGTGGTGGTGGTCCGTGGCACGCCCGCGGCCGAGGAGGCCCGCCGTTCGGCGGCCACGGAGGCGGCGACGAGTGGGGCGGCGGAGGCTTCGGCGTCCGGCGTCCGCTGCGCTTCCTGGCGTGGAAGCTCGAGCTCGAGGAGGAGCAGGTGGCCCAGCTCGCGGCCGTCCTCGACGACCTGAAGACCGAGCGGGCGCAGGCCGCGGTCGACGACCGGCGCGCCGTCGCCGCGCTGGCCGACGCGGTGGCCGCCGAGAGCTTCGACGAGGCCAAGGTGAGCGGCGCGACGGGCGACCGCGCCAGGAGCGCCGAGCGGCTGCAGGCCGCCGTCGCCAAGGCGCTCGGCCGCATCCACGCGCTCCTCGAGCCCGAGCAGCGAAGCCGGTTCGCGTACCTGCTTCGCACGGGCGCCCTGGGCATCTGAGGGTCTGGTGGCCCTTCGGGCCGTCGGCCCGCCTTCGGCGGATCCTCATAGTCCGTAGCGGGGGCGGGCGCGCGTGGTATTCGTCACGCGATGCGCGCGCTCGTCCCCGTCATCCTCGTCGCGGCCGCCGCCGCCGCAGGCGCCTGCAAGCGCCCGGCGATGGCCACGGCCGCCGAGTGCGACCAGCTGCTCCAGCACTTCATCGACATGAAGGTGGCCGAAGACCCGCGCGGCAAGGGAGCGAGCGACGCGGGGAAGGCGGAGCTCCGCATCCAGATCTCGCGCGAGATCCTGAGCGACCCGGACGTGCGCCAGGTCCAGACCCAGTGCCAGACCGAGGTCACGCAGGACGAGTTCGACTGCGCCTCGCACGCGACGACCGCGCGCGCGTGGAACGACTGCATCCAGTGAGCCCGGCGCGCCCGTGAAGTTCGTCGATTCGTGCGAGGTCAGGGTCATCGCGGGCGCCGGCGGCAACGGCTGCGTCGCCTTCCGCCGCGAGAAGTACGTGCCGTTCGGCGGCCCCGCCGGCGGCGACGGCGGCAAGGGGGGCGACGTCGTGTTCGTCGGCGACGAGGGCAAGACGACGCTCATGGACGTGGCCCTGCAGCGCAAGCTCACCGCCGAGCGAGGGGAGCACGGGCGAGGCAAGGACCAGTACGGCAAGGCGGGGGAGGACCTCGTCATCCGCGTGCCCGTCGGCACGCAGGGGTACGACGTCGAGAGCGGCGCGCTCGTCTTCGACGTGGACGCGGGCCAGAAGCACGTCGTCGTCGCCCGCGGGGGCCGCGGCGGCCGCGGCAACATCCACTTCGCGACGCCCTACGACCGCGCCCCGCGCCGTGCCGACCCCGGGGAAGCGGGCGAGGAGAAGAAGCTGCGCCTCGAGCTCAAGGTCCTCGCCGACGTGGGCCTGCTCGGCTTCCCCAACGTCGGCAAGAGCACCTTCATCCGCGCGGTGTCGCGCGCGAAGCCCAAGGTGGCCGAGTACCCCTTCACGACGCTCATCCCGCACCTCGGCGTCGTCGCCGTGCCCGGGGCCGAGGACGCGAGCTTCGTCATCGCCGACATCCCCGGCCTCATCCCGGGCGCCGCCGAGGGCGCGGGCCTCGGCATCCGGTTCCTCAAGCACGTCGAGCGCACGCGCGCCCTGCTCCACCTCGTGACGCTCGATCACTCCGAGGGCCGCGACCCGCTCGGGGACCACGACGCGATCAACGCGGAGCTGGCGAAGTTCGACCCGGCGCTCGCCTCGCGCCCGCAGCTCGTCGCCATGAGCAAGGCGGACCTGCCCGAGGTGCGCGAGGCCTACCCGAAGCTGAAGAAAGCATTCGCCCGCCGCGGCATCGACCTGAAGCTCCTGTCGGCGGCGACGGGCGAGGGGGTGCGCGAGACGCTGCTCGCGCTCGTGCAGCTGCTCGGTCAGAAGAGGAAGAAGGAGTAGCCGGCGCTCAGGCCGATGCCGAGGAGCGCCTTCTCGGGGCCGGCGAGGTTGAAGTACGAGAGCTGGAGCCGCACGTCGATGGGCAGCTCCTTGCTCCACACGTAGCCGGCGCCGAGGTTGAAGCCGACGCGCGTGTCGGTGTTGCTCTGCGACACGTTCATCCCGGCGATGGTCGCCGACGCGTTCGCCATGAGGAAGTTCATCCCGAGCTCGGCGGCCGCGTACGGCCCCGCGGGCCAGTCCATGAAGAAGTAGCGCGCGCCCAGCCAGATGGGCAGGTCGGCGACGTGGAGGTTCCCGTTGTAGCCGTTGCCGATGGGCTGCGACGTGTTGAACGCGAAGAGGTAACCGATGCGCGCCGTGCCCTCGAGCTGCGGCATGAAGCGATAGCCGGCGCGGATCAGCGGGCCGACCTGGAGTCCGGTCGCGTTCGCGAAGTCGCCGACCGGCAGCACGAAGAGCAGGTCGGCGCCGAGGGAGAACTTCTTGTCGCCCTCGGGCGACGCGGCGGCGTGCGCGGCGTCTTCATCGGTCACGGTCGCCGGCGCCGTCGCTGCGCTCGGCGCGGGAGGCGGCGGGAGCGTCTGCGCCGGCGCAGCCGAGGAAGCCGCCGGCGCGGCCGTCGCGGAGGCCGATGCCGCCGGTGCCGCGCCGTGCTTCGGCTTCTTCGGTGCCGCCGCCGCGGACGTCGAGAGGGCCGCGAGAGCGGCGAGGCCGCAGCACGCTGCGAGCTCGATCCGGTTCATGCCTGAACCAGGACTATCAGAGATTGAACCACCCGCCGAACGTCCCCATCGCGCCGAAGGTCGTGACCTTCGTCGGGTTGTTGATGGGCGGCGGGTTGGGTCCGCCGTTCGACTGGTTCACGAACGCTTGCGTCGAGAAGTCGGGCCCGATGCCGGCGTAGAAGTGCGTCGCGATGTGGAAGAGGAACGGCGCGAAGACGCCGATCGTGCCGCTGTTGCCGCTCCCGCCGTTGTTGCTGACGCCGTAGCCCGAGAAGGCAAAGAAGAGCTTGGGCCAGAACGAGATGCTGTCGTTGAACGCGATGTTGTACCCGACCTGCGGCGCGATGCCGTAGAGCGTCGTCGTGGTCCCTTGCTGCGGAGCCGGCGGCGAGGTGCTGACGATTCCGAACAGCACCTGCGCGCCCACCGACAGGTTGTCGATCACGAAGTAATCGGCTGCCGGTGCGAGGCTGAACGCGGTGTACGAGGGGCCGTTGTTGCTCAGACCGAAGTACTGAAAGCCGATGGGCGTCAGCGTCATCGGCTGGGGATGCAGGTTGTTGCTGAGGGCGGGGTCGATCGTTGCGATCGACCCGGCGACGAGCGGTTGGTCCCAGGTGATGGCCAGCTCGCCCGATTGACCGAACGCCGGGGCGGCCCCCTGTGCGCGAGCGTTGCCAGAGACGAGCCCCACGACGGATGCCGCGAGCGCGCCCGCGGCGAGAATCGAGAATCGCATCACACCCTCCTCTTCTGCGCCGATGAGGGCACAGTCCGAAGGGGAGGGCCAAATACACGACCGCCCGTCGCGAAATGGCCGCTCCAGGCGGCCGCGCGACGGGCGGAAGGAAGCTCTAGCCGTGACCGAGGGTCACAGGTTGATGTCGTACGCGCCGCGGATCCCGAAGGTGAGCCACTCGTGCATCGCGCTGTTGTTGATGGTGCACGTCCCGGCCGACTGGCCGTTCGGGCCGTTGAACGAGCAGCCGCTGTACTCCCC
>DASVWO010000471.1:0-2576 GCA_036393165.1 Polyangiaceae bacterium
CTCATTCGGTCCGACGCCTCCTCATTCGGTCCGACGCCTCCTCATTCGGTCCGACGCCTCCTCATTCGGTCCGGCGGGGCGCCAGAGAAGTCGCTCGCTCGGCTTTCCCATTGTGGCTGCGGTGCTCGGCCGGCTCAAGGCCGCGCGCTGACGCGCGCGCCGCCTCGCTGCGCTCGGCGGTGGTCCACGGCCTCTCGGCCGTGGACCAGCCTTGCGCCGGCCTGCGCTCCGCGCCGTAGGCGGGTCGCCTTCGCGCGGCGCGGGGGCGATGCAAGGAGAGGCTCATGCTGAAGGCGTATCCGTTGATGCTGTCGGTGCTGCGCCGGCTCGTGCCGGTGCTCGTGCAGATTGAGAAGCATGATCGTGATCTGGGGAATCAGCTGAGGAGGGCGTCGGCGAGTGTCGCGCTCAATCTCGCAGAGGGGAGCGGGTCGGCGGGGGGGACTCGCAATGCGCGTTATCGCACGGCGCTCGGGAGCGCGCGGGAGACGGGGGCGTGCATCGATGTCGCGGAAGCGCTCGGGTACGTCGCGTGCGTCGAGCCGCGGTTGCTCGAGGAGCTAGATCAGGTGAGGGCCATCCTGGCGCGCGTCACGGCGTGAGGCAGAGCCAGCGCGGGCGCCGGCGGCTGCGTCGGCGTCCGCGTCAGGGGCGGCGGCAGCTTCAGCGTCAGCGACGGCGTCAGGGGCAGCGACGGCGATGGGCGTGTCTGAATTGGCTGAGGCCAAACGTGGACCGGCTGCCTTCCCCGCATTACATTGCGAGAGAATCCATGACCATCCGCACGATCCTCCACTACCCCGACGCCCGGCTCCGCGAGCCCGGCCGGAGGATCGACAAGGTCACGCCTGAGATTCAGCAGCTCGTCGACGACATGGCCGAGACCATGTACGCGGCGCCCGGCGTGGGCCTGGCGGCGACGCAGATCGGCGAGCCCTACCAGCTCTTCGTCGTCGATTGCGCGGCCGAAGGCGAGCCCAGCGACTTCCGCGTCTTCATCAATCCCGAGATCCTCGAGCGCGACGGCACCACCACCTTCGAGGAGGGGTGCCTGAGCTTCCCCGGCGCCCGCGAGGAGATCGAACGGGCCGCCCGCGTCCGGGCGAAGGCCCAGGACCGCGATGGCAACTGGTTCACTCTGGAAGCCGAGGGCCTCCTGGCCATCGCAATCCAGCATGAATACGACCACTTGCAGGGCGTCCTCATGATCGACCGGCTGGGGCCGCTGAAGAAGCGATTGCTCCATCGCAAGATGCTGAAGCGAGAGCCGTCTGCGACCGTCTAACGAGCAGACAAACGCCCACAATCTCTCCGCTTTTGTCCGCGGCTGAGGTCGCGCGGATCCAACAGCCGTGGAAGAACCGTGTCCCACGAGACGTTTCGGCCTCAGCGTAGACCGAACCCTCGCGCATCCGCGTATCCCCTCCACGAGCCCAGATTGAATACCCCCCAGCCGATTCACCCCGTTCGCACCGACTCTCCGTCGGACGCCGTCACCACTTACTTCGAGCAGCTCGCCCGCGTGCCGCTCCTCACGCGCGAGGGCGAGGTCGAACTCGCCCGCCGCATCGAGGACGGCGAGCGCCGCGCCATCCGCGCCATCGTGGGCTACCCCCGGGGCGCCCGCGAGCTCGCCGCCATCGGCAAGGCCCTTCGCGACAAGAAGCTCCGCCTGCGCGATGTCACCCGCGCCACCGTCGACGAGGACGCCGAGGACGAGGAGCGTACCGTCGACGCGATCGCCGACGCTCTCTCGCGCGCCGCCGTCGCCGCGCGCTCACGCCGCCCGTCGAACAAGCTGCTCGACGAGCTTGCGGAAGCACTTCTCGAAGTGCGCCTCACCAAGCGCGCCTTCGACCGCGTCGTCGCGCACCTGCGCACCATCCGCGAGGAGACGGCCATCAACCGCCGGCGCCCCATCGACGCGACGCTCGCCGCCATCCGTGCCGGCGAGGCGCACGCCGAGCGGGCGAAGGCGAGCCTCATCGCCGCCAACCTGCGCCTCGTCGTGTCGATCGCGAAGCGCTACCGCAACCGCGGGCTCCACCTGCTCGACCTGATCCAGGAAGGCAACCTGGGCCTCATGCGCGCGGTGGACAAGTTCGAGTACAAGCGCGGCTACAAGTTCTCCACGTACGCGAGCTGGTGGATCCGCCAGAGCGTCAGCCGCGCCATCAGCGACCAGGCGCGCACCATCCGCATCCCGGTGCACATGGTCGAGACGCACAACAAGCTGTCGAAGACGCTGCGCGACATGGTTCAGGAGGGCGGCGACGAGCCGACCCCGGAGCAGATCGCCGAGCGGATGAACGTGCCGGTCGAGAAGATCCGGATGCTGCTCGAGGCGACGCGCGATCCGGTCAGCCTCGATTCGCCGGTCGGCGAGGACGGCGGGGCGACGGTCGGCGACTTCGTCGAGGACCTCTCGTTCCCTGCCCCCGACGACGCGCTCGGCGACAACGAGCTGTCGCGCGAGACGCGCGACCTGCTGAAGCTCCTGACGCCGCGCGAGGAGCAGGTGCTGCGCATGCGGTTCGGGATCGATTCCCCCGGTGACCAGACGCTCGAGGAGGTCG
>DASVWO010000472.1:0-7908 GCA_036393165.1 Polyangiaceae bacterium
ACCAGCACAACCAGCAGAACCAGGGCGGCTCGCAGAATCCGTACTGACGCGCCCCTGACGAATCGCGCGGGCTCCGGGCGTCGTGACGCTCCGGGGCCCGCAGTCTTTCTTGCGCACGCGCGCTAGTCGTCTTCGGGCTCGCCCTGCTGCGCCATGGCCTGCGTGCCGCCGAACCTCACGACGCTGACCTGGATCGCGTCATCCGTCACGTCGAGCTGCAGGAAGTGGTGGAAGGCGTGGTCCGGCCCCGCGCGATCGAGCGGCGCGCCGAGGCCCCCGGTGATGTACGCGGGGATACCGGCCTCGTCGAACTTGGCGAACTGGTGCACGTGGCTCGCGAGGACGAGGGACACGCGGCTCTTGCGGAAGAGCGCGAGCGCCGCGTCCGAGTCGGCCGCGGCTCCCGGACCGTCCTTGTCCATGCCGTGCGTCGACACTCCGTTCTTCGCGAGCGGCTTGTGCATGCCGACGATGACGTGCTTCGTGCTCGGATCGGCGCTCGCCTTCGCGAGATCGTCCGCGAGCCACGCGAGCTGCGCAGCGCCGAAGCCGTTCTCGGTCACGTTGTCGAGCGCGACGAAGTGCACGCCGCCCGGCAGGTCGGCCGAGTAGACGATGCGGTCGGGCAGCCCGCTGCGCACCGGCGTGCGGGGCGTGCCGAGGAACCTCGCCCGGAAGGCGCGCTCGGCGCCGCCGACGCCGACGGACATGAAGCCGAACGTCTTGATCTCGTGGTTGCCCAGCACCGGATAGAACGGCACCGGACCGAGCGCCTCGAGCTGCCTGACGAATGCCGCGTCGAGCTGCGGCGTGATCTCCATGTCCCCGAGGAAGAGGAATGCGCTCGCGCCGCGCAATTGGGCCTCGCGAAACGCCCACGGCACGACGTGCGACGAATCGTCCCGCGAGTCACCGCCGACGAGGATGCGCACCACGCCGGCGGGCGGGGGCGCCGACGACGCGGCCGCCGCGGATGACGAGACGGGTGCCGCGACCGGCGTCGAGGGCGCGCCGCCTCCGCACGCGGCGACCAACGGAAGGAGAACGAGCGGCCGCACGGCTCACCAAGCGTACGCTTCGGGAGCCTGACCGCCCGGGCCCGGCCAGATGTCGTCGAGCGCCTTCAGCACGTCGTCCGCGAGCTCGAGCCGCTCCGCCTTCAGCGCGTCCTCGAGCTGCTCCATCGTGCGCGGGCCGACGATGGGCGCCGTGACCCCGGGACGATGCAGCAGCCACGCCACGCCGACGTTGGCGGGCTTCTCGCCGACGTCGGCGCACAGCTTCTCGTAGCGCTCGAGGGCCGGCCGGTTCTTCTCGATCATCCGCTGCGTCCGCTCGGCCGCGCGCCTCCCCTCCTTCGCCTTCGCCAGCGCCCCGCCCAGGAGCCCCCCCTGCAGGGGCGACCACGGGATGACGCCCACTCCGTACGCACGGCAAGCCGGCAGCACCTCGAGCTCGACGGTGCGCGCGGCGAGGTTGTACAGGCTCTGCTCCGAGACGAGCCCGAGGAAGTTGCGCCGCGCGGCCGCCTCGTTGGCCTGCACGATGTTCCACGCCGCGAAGTTGCTGCTGCCGACGTAGAGCACCTTGCCCTGCTGCACGAGGAGCTCCATCGCCTGCCAGATCTCCTCCCACGGCGTGTCGCGATCGACGTGGTGCATCTGATAGAGGTCGATGCGATCAGTCTGCAGCCGCCGCAGGCTGTCGTCGCACGCGCGACGGATGTGGTACGCGCTCAGGCGCCCGCCGTTCGGGATGTCGTGCATCGGCGCGTACACCTTCGTCGCGAGCACGACGCGCTCGCGCCGTCCGCCGCCCTGCGCGAGCCAGCGACCGATGATCGTCTCGGTCCTGCCCTTGTTCTCGCCCCACCCGTAGACGTTGGCCGTGTCGAAGAAGTTGATCCCGGCCTCGACGGCGCGGTCCATGATGCGGTGGGACTCGGGCTCCTCCGTCTGAGGGCCGAAATTCATGGTCCCGAGACAGATCCGGCTCACCTTGAGGCCGGTGCGGCCCAGTCGCGTCAGCTCCATGGCGGGCAACGTACCAGGGTAGTCTGGACTGGCGTTGAAGACTCCGGACGACGTGCTCGCTGCCGGCAGCCGCATCGGCGACCGCTACGTCATCGAGCGGCGCCTCGGCGCGGGAGCGATGGGCTCGGTGTACGCGGCGCGTGCGGCGAGCGAACCCGCGTCGGGACCAGCGCGATTCGCGATCAAGGCGCTGCTTGCGGCGACCACCGCCAAGGGCGACGCCGAGGAGCGGCGCGCGCGCTTCATGCGCGAGGCGGCGGTGTGCGCGAACATCAAGCACCCGAACGTCGTGCCCGTCGTCGACCACGGCATCGACGAGGCCACGGGCATTCCTTTCCTCGTGATGCCGCTGCTCGTCGGCGAGGACCTCGCGAGCGTCCTCGATCGCGTCGGGTGCCTCGAGCCCGAGACGGCCATCGCGCTGGTGGTGCAGGCGTGCGAGGGCCTAGCCGCCGCGCACGCCCTCGGCGTCGTGCATCGCGACGTCAAGCCGTCGAACCTGTTTCTCGAGGGCGGCACCGGCGACGACGGCGCGAGCGTCGCGGTGAAGGTCACCGACTTCGGCCTCGCGAAGGCCCTCGACGAAGCGCCCGGCAGCCCCGGCGCGCTCACCGGCACCGGCCGCTTCATGGGCACGCCGCAGTACGTCTCGCCCGAGCAGGCCATCAGCGCCAAGCACGTCGACCTTCGTACCGACGTCTACAGCCTCGCGATGTCGCTCTATCACGCGCTCGCTGGCCGGCCGGCCTTCGCGTACGTGCGCTCCTTCATGGGCATGGTGCTCGAGCTGACGGCGCGCGAGGCGCCGTCCCTGCAAGAGGCGGCACCCTGGGTCCCGGCGCAGGTCGCGCGCATCGTGCATGCCGCGCTCAAGCGCGATCCGGGGGCGCGCTGTCCGAGCGCGCTGGAGCTCGCGCTGGCACTCGACTTCGCCGTAGGCATCGACGCGAGCCGCCGACCGGTCACCGGCGCAGCTCTGCGCCCTCTATCCGACACGACGCGGGCCAGGCTAGCGCCCGTCGCGGAACTCCCTTCATCATGGGAAGAGTTGCTCCGTATCTAGGGGCGCGCCGCGCAACGCAACGAAAGGTGTCCCGCATGCATGGGCTGGCGCTGTCCGCGATCGCACTGACCGCGTCCCTGTCGGCCGCACCGTCCAGCGCCGCGCATCTACCGGCGCGCGGAACGGCACCCGTCGGCGACGTGATGGCTCCCACCGACCAGACGCTGGTGGTCACCCTGCCCGACGGCGTCGCGGTGACGCTCGAACCGGGAACGAAAGGCCGCTGGCTGCCCAAGACCAAGCTGCCGAGCGAGACGAACTCGTGGGCCGTCGGCTACCACCTCGTGCTCCAGGAGGGCGAGGCGGACGTCCGCATGCCCGACGGGCCGAAGGGTTCGCACGCGTTCCTCGTGCAGACGCGGGCCGGCCAGCTCACCGACTGGCGGGGCAAGCTTCACGTCGCCGTCCACGCTGACACGACGACCGCCGCGATCTACGAGGGCGCCCTCGTCGTCGGCTCCAACGGGCAGGGCTTCCCCGTCTACGACGGCGCCGGGATCCTGATGCGCAAGGGCATCGACCCGGACAAGTCGCGCGGCATCCCGGCGGCGCCGCATTGGGACGCAGCGCATGGCGCACCGTCGTTCCTCCTCGAGCCCGCCGGCTCGCGCGGCAACGTGGGCGTCGCGTGGAACGCGGTGCCCGGCGCCGGCAGCTATCGCGTGACCATCGCGCGCGATCCCGCGATGACCCAGATCATCGACGTCGCGACCACCACCGAGACCGCGTACGCGCTCGTCGAGCGCGCCGCGACCGCCGGCGGCACGCCCGGCTTCTGGACCCAGGTGCGCGCGGTCGGACCCGAGGGGATCGTCGGAGAGCCCGCCACGCCGCGGCCGCTCCGCGTCGTCCACTTCACGCTGCCAGACGGCGCCGTGGTGGGGCGCGACGGATCGGTCGTGCTGCCATCCAACGTCGGCGTGCAGCTCGACGACACGCAGGGCCTCGAGCTCGCGTACGGCAGCCCCTCGCCGCGCGTCACGGTCCCTCTCTTCTGGTCGCCGCTCTCCGGGCCGCTGCGCCTGCCGCGCGACAGCGACGTGCGGGTCATGCACGTGCGCGATCCGGCGCTCGGGCAGGAGGCGGCGCTGGTCCTCGCGCGGCGCGCGCTGCGCGTCGACGTCGAGATGACGCCGCGCGATCCACACCCGGGCGACGCCATCGACGTGCGCGCCATCGCGTGGGACCCGACCGGGCGGCTTGACCCGGGGCGCGAGCAGGTCACGCTCGAGGCGAGTGTGGGCCTGGACCCGCTGCCGGTCGCGTGGAAGCAGACCGGCAGCACCTGGACGGCGCGCCTGCAGCCTCCGCGTGCGTTCAGGCCCACCGTCATCCGAGTGGCTGCGCGCGACGCGTTCGGTGCCGAAATCGGGCGCGGTTTCGTCGAGATCGCCCCTGCCCCTTTGCCTTCCAGATGAGTGGCTCCGAGGTATCTGCCGCAGTGCGTCTCATCTCCGCCCCAGCTCGCTTCGTCCCCCCTGACCGACTGGTCTGGTTTAGCCTCCATGAGGGAGCCCCATGTCCTTCTGCCCGCGTTGCTCGGCGCTGTGCGGCGAGACGCATAGCTATTGCTTTGCGTGCGGGGCGGAGCTCTCCAAGCACACGCCTCAAGAGGACCCGCTCGTCGGGCGGACGCTGCCCGGCGGGTACCGCGTCACGCACGCCGTCGGCGTGGGCGGCATGGGACGCGTGTACTGCGCCGAGCAGGTGGCGCTGGGCCGCACCGTCGCGGTCAAGGTGGTCCACCCCCACCTCGCCGACGACGAGCTGACGGTCGCGCGCTTCCTCAACGAGGCGCGCGCCGCGAGCAGGCTGAGCCATCCCAACTCGGTGGCCATCTTCGACTTCGGCCGCACCGAGGAGGGGCAGCCGTACATCGTGATGGAGTACCTGCGCGGTCGCGACCTCGCCCGGGTCGCCGACGCCGAGAGCCCCCTCCCGCTCCGGCGCGTGGGGGACATCATGCGCCAGACCCTCGCCGCGCTCGGCGAGGCGCACGCGCTCGGCATCGTCCACCGCGACCTGAAGCCGGACAACATCGTGCTCGAGCCGCTGCGCTCGGGGCTCGACTTCGTGAAGGTCGTGGACTTCGGGCTCGCGAAGATCCTCGAGAACGACCAGCCGTCGCCGTCCTCGGGCGGCGGCGCGCTCACGCGCCCGGGCCTCGTGTGCGGCACGCCGGAGTACATGAGCCCGGAGCAGGGCCGGGGCGACGCCCTCGACGGGCGCGCCGACCTCTACGCGCTCGGCGTCGTGCTGTTCGAGCTGATCGCGGGGCGCGTGCCGTTCGTGGCCGACACGGCGACCAAGACGCTGCTCATGCACCTCAGCGACCCGGTGCCCGATCCGCGGAGCGTCGCGCCGGACCGTTCGATCCCCGAGCCGCTCGCGCAGCTCTGCGTGAAGGCGCTCTCCAAGGCGCGCGAGGACCGCTTCCAGACCGCCGAGGCGTTCGCCGCCGCGCTCGAAGAGGGGATGATCGAGGTGGAGGGGCGGTCGTCCTTCGACGCGACGCCGCGCACGTCGATCCGTTGCCGCAGCTGCGGGGCCCTCAACGGCGTCGGCCAGAAGTTCTGCGGCGACTGCGGCGCGCAGATCGCGGCGGTCACGCCGGCCAAGCCCTCCGGGATGGCCGCGCCGGTTGTCTCCGCCGTCCCCGCGGCGCCACGGCCCAAGGTGGACTCGGCGGCGCCGACCGAGCAGCGAACGGAGGCCGTCGACGTCGGACGCGGCCCGCTTCCGCTGCTGGCGCGAGCGGACGTGATCGCGTGGCTCGAGGCGCGGCGCCACGAGACGGACGCGATGTTCGCCGCGGCGCATCTCGTCGGCGAGGCCGGGAGCGGCAAGTCGCGCCTCGTGCAGGACTTGTGCGCGCGCTGCGCGCAGCGCGGAGACAAGGTGGTCGTCGCGGGACCCGATCCGGCGTGGGCGAAGCTCGGCGACTGGACCCTGCGCGAGGCCGTGCGCGCCCTCGCGGAGCTGCCGGACGGCGAAGCCGCCGCGGAGGCGTGGAAGGACGCGCCCGGAGAGGCGAAGCGGGGGCTCGACGCACTCTTCGGGACGCGCGAGAGCGCGCTCGACGCGCGCGAGCGCCGCGCGGCGCTGGCGGAGGCTCTGCGCTGGGCGCTGCAGCGGGCGGCAACGCTGCGCGCGGGCCACGGGGTGGTCCTCGTCATCGAGGACATCGACTTCATCGACGGCACCAGCCGCAACGCGGTCGTCGACGTGCTCGCGGATCCGCCGGTCGCGTGCGCGCTCGTCGTCGTGACCTACTCGCCGGGCGCGAATCCGTCGCCGACGCTGCCGGGAGAGAGCTGCACCCTCAGCCCGCTGCCGGCCGAGGCGTTCGCGCACCTGCTTCCGCAGCGTCTGGCCACACCGGCGCGCGCGCTCGCGCCGCTCCACGTGGAGCAGCTGATCGCCTGGGGACGCGAGAGCAACGAGCAGCCGCCCGAGCGCCTCGCGGACCTCATCGCGCGCCGCGCCGAGCGCTTGCCGGCCGACGCCCGCCAGGCGCTGTACGCGCTTTCCATCTGGGGCGAGTGCCCCTCCGAGTCGCTCGCTCGCCTGCTGCCGCAGGGCGTCGACGTGGGCGGCGCGCTCGAGGCGCTCGACCGCGCGCGCATGGTGACGGTCGACCAGAAGGGCGTGCGCATCGAGCACCCGCTCGTTCGCCGCGTCGTCTTCTCGAGCATCCCGGCGGGCCTCAAGCGCGATCTCTTCGCGCGCGCCGCCGAGCTCCGGCCCGACGGGCCCATCGAGATCCGGGCCAAGCAGGCGATGCACGGCGGCAGCGCCTTCGAGGCGCTCTCGCTGCTCGAGGTGGTGAGCCGCCGGCGGGCCACGCACGGCGACCTGGCGGGAAGCATCAGCACCCTTCGGCACGCGCTCGACGTCGCGCGTCGCGAGCTGCACCGCGGCGAGATCGACGACCCCGTGTCGGCCATGATGGTCTTCTCGCGCAAGCTCGCCGAGGCGCTCGCGGAGGCGGGACAGTGGAACGACGCCGAGGGCATCCTGCGCGAGGCGCTCGGCAACGCGCCGCCGACGAGCCAGCACCGGGCAAGGCTCCTGGGGGTTCTCGCGCAAGTCGCGCACGCGCGCCACCAGACGAACGACGCGCGCAAGTACATCGTCGAGGCCAAGCGGCTCGCGCGGAACTCGGATGCGCGGGAGCTCCTGCCGATGCTCGAAACGCTGGAGCGATCCATCGAGGTGGCGTAAGCCTCCCGGCGCAGCCGGGACATGCGGCTCGTCAACAAGCTGTCGCTCGCGTTCATGATCGGGACGACCGCGATCCTCGCGGGAAACGGCTACTTCCGCGTGCGGCGCGAAGTCGGGCTCTTCCGTACCGACCGCGTCCACGACCACGACCTCATCGGCCGCAGCCTCGGCGCGTCGCTGCAGGTGGTGTGGCGCTCCGAGGGCCAGGCGGCCGCCATGGCGCTCATCGACGCCGCCAACGCCGGAGAGAGCCGCATCCATTTCCGGTGGGACTGGCTCGATGGCCCGGGCGCGGCGACCGACCTCCACGTCGACAAGCTGGCCCTCGTCGAGATGCGACCGGGCTCGACCATCACCGTGATCGCGCCCGACGGCCGCGGCGAGGACGAGCGCTTCACCTACGCGCCCCTGGTCGTCGGCGGGGGTCAGCACGGCGCGCTCGAGCTCAGCGAGACGCTCGAGTCGGAGCGCGATTACACGCGGCGCACCGTGTACGAGACGATGCAGACGACGGGGCTGCTCGCGCTCGTCACGGCGCTGCTCTCGTACGTCCTCGGGTCCTTCTTCGTGGGCGGGCCAGTGCGCGCG
>DASVWO010000473.1:0-18146 GCA_036393165.1 Polyangiaceae bacterium
CTTCTCGTCGCGCGTGAGCTTGAGCGGCGCCTGCTTGTCGCTCGGCACCCCCGGGTCGAGCACGAGCTCCTCGTCTCCCACGGCGGCGACGGTCGTGCCCTTGCGCGCGACGACGTACTCGGCCTTCGCGCGGTCGGACGCCTCCTGCAGCACGACCAGCACGCAGTCGTCGCCGACGCCCTTGTAGGGCATGGCGCCCGGACGCAGCTTGAAGGCGCGCATCGCTTCCTTCGCGTCGTCAGCGGTCGTGCGCACGAGCGCCACGTCGCGCCATCGCTTCTGCCCGTCGGCGTAGTAACCGACCGCGAGCGGGCCGACGCCCGTCAGCCCGAGCGCGTCCTTCGGGTGGTACGAGATGCCGAGCGGGATGCGCTGCGCCGCCGGGAGCGCCGCGGCCGACGGCGGCAGGTCCGTGCTCCCCGGCAGCTTGCTCCCGATGTCCTTCGCGATCGCGCCCGTGGCCGTCTCGTTCGCGGCGGCCATCTGCTGCGGCGTCATCTTCGTGTCCTCGGTGACGAACGTGAGCTCGGCCAGGTACTGCCCGCGCCACACGTACGCGTTGCTGCTGCTCGTCGCCCCTGCGGCGCCCGCCGCGAGCGGCTTCACCGTCGCCTTCGCGGGGTCCCCGTCGGCGACGACGCGCTTGGTGAACATCGCGTACGCGCCGTCCACCGTGGCGAAGCGCGAGAGGTTCACCTCGACGCTGTTGGGCGCGCCGCTCCCGTCGACGTAACGGAGCGCGACGACGCGGTCGAGCCCGAAGCGCTTGTACACCTCGCACTCGCCGTCGAACGCGGTGGTGCACACCTCGTCCATCGTGAGCTTGCCCTTGTCGCCGTAGGTCTTCACCTCGGTCTGCGGGTCGAGGCAGTACGCGCCGAGCGTGCGGGTGAAGAAGGGCGCGCTGATCGCGTCGCTGTCGGTCCCGCCGCCACCGGCGCAGAGGTCCGCGTGCGCGCTCGACCCCGCCGTGGGCGGAGGAGGAGGCGGCGGCGCACCGCCGCTCTGCGTATCGTCCTTGCTGCAGGCGCCCGTGAAGAGGGCTGCCACCGCCAGCACCAGCGCGGCCTTCATGGCGCCGCCCACGCTAACACGCGCCGACGCCACCCCGCACCTTTTGCAAGGCGTTGAAATCGTTGCTGCACCGAGCGGCCCCGGACGCTCGCAACTCCGCGTCTACAAGCGACAATCCGGTCCCCACCCCAGGGGCACGAGCCTTGCTGATCCGGCCCCGGTGGTGGAGCACGTGTCGGAGCGGGTAGGCCGTCGATCTCGCCGGGGTTTCTCCCTGATCGAGCTCCTGGTGGTCGTCATCATCATCGGCATCCTCGCCGCGCTGGCGATCCCCACGATGTCGACCGCCCGCTACGACCGCGAGGCGTACACGGACGCCGGCTCCATCATGATGCTCTTCCGCGAGGCCCGCATGCGCGCCATCGCCCGCGGTGGCGCCGAGATGGTCGCGATGACCGCCAACGGCGTCACCGACCGTGGCACCTTCGGCCTCTGGGAGGCGACGCAGAACAACCCCGGCGCCGGCGCGGCCGGGAGTGCGGCGCGCCTGCCCATGCCCAGCTGCATGGCGCCGACCCTCTGGGGAACCGGAGGGCAGCCGCCCGCCTACGGCACGCAAGGCTTCGTGTCGCTCGCGACCGACACGGGCACCAACAACCAGAGGGGCATCATCTTCGTCGAGGGCGTCAGCCTCAACGGCGCGGCATCGACGCTGGAGGGCGTCGCCGACATCGAGACGCAGCTCTACTACTACCAGAACCCCGCCAGCGCGGCCCCGGTCGCCTTCAACACGGGCTACGTGTGCTTCTCGCCGCTCGGGCGGTCGTACGTGAACGTCGTCGGCGCGCCGCAGGCCATCTTCGACGGGTCCCTCCCCTCGGTCACCGTCATCGAAGCGCGCGTGGTGCGCGGCGTGAACAACAACGTCGCCAGCGGTCAGATCCGCAGCGTGCTCCTCCCGCCCAACGGCATGGCGCGCCTCTACTCGCACACCTGAGCCATGCGACTCCGCCGCCCCCTCCCCTCCGCTGCCGGATACACCGCCGTCGAGATCATGATGGCGCTGACGGTGATGAGCATCGGCGCGGCGGCGGTGATGTCCCTCCAGAAGACGAGCGTCACCGGCAACTTCGACGCGCGCGAGACCGACCTCGCCGCATCGATCGCGCGCACGTGGGTCGACCGGCTGCATCGCGACGCGATGAACTGGACGATGCCGAACAACTCGAACCCGACGACGAGCAACTTCAGCAACGCGAAGCTGCTCTCGTCGCCGGCGTACGGGTCGTGGACGCTGCCGAACTTCGAGATGAACGCGCCGGGAACCCCGCCGGAGACGATGAGCTACGCGTTCGACATGCTCGGGCGTGACATCCCGTCGAGCCAGGCCACAGGCTCGCCCAACCCGGTCGTCTTCTGCGTGAACTACCGCCTCAACTGGCTCGTGCCGCCGAACCTCGCGCCCCCTCCGGGCGGCCCGGCGGTCGAGCCGGGGCTCATCCGGGTGGACCTGCGCGTGCTCTGGCCGCGCGACATCGTGAGCCGCCCCGCCGGCGACTGGTGCACCGCGGTGTCGACGCTGGCGAACCCGGAGACGGACACCCAGCCCGACTACCACGCGATCTACCTGACGACGACGGTCCGCCAGGGAGGGACCGGCCAATGAGGACCCGCCGAGCGTCGCAAGCGGGTTTCACCCTCGTCGAGCTCACCGTCGCGATGGTCGCGGGGCTCATCGTCGCGCTCGGCATCGTGGGGCTCTCGCGCGCCGCGACCAAGACGTTCAACGAGGAGATCCGCAGCTCGGCCGCCGAGTCGGCGCTGCGCACCGCGATGGACCGCCTGCGCGCCGACCTGCAGCGCGCCGCCTTCATGAGCACGGGCGACATCCAGAGCGACTCGATGATCAACCGCCTCGTGAACAGCACGAACAACCTGCCCAGCGTGCCGCAGGGGTTCAGGGGGCTGCGCGGCCTCTCGGCCATCCAGCTCAAGTACCAGGGCTCGTTCACCGACAACACCATCCCGCAGTCGGCCAAGCAGGTGCCGGCGCTCGCCCCGGACTGGATCCAGATCGGCGGCAACATGACGTGCGCCGAGCAGTTCGACGTGGCGATGATCATGCCGCCCGCCGGGACGTGCCAGCAGATCATGCTCTCGCCCGTGTCGGCGTCGATCTACCGCGTCGCGACCGCGGGCCTCGGCACGGCCGCGGGCGCGCAGCAGCTCTCGAACGTGTTCGCCCCGGTGGCGACGGGCGGCACGGCCAACCAGTTCATGGTGCGCCTGCTCGACAACCAGGGCTGCTCGCAGTTCCTCGCGACGTGCCCGGGCATGGCGCAGCCCGCGGGCGTCACCAACGGCCAGCCCTACGTCTGGGTCGACGCCGTCAACACGCCCATCCTCACGGCGCAGACCGGCGGGCAGACGACGTGCACCCTGAGCGGCTACGCCGCCGGCACCGCCTGGGTGAACCCGGTGCAGATCGTCCGCTGGGAGATCATGTCCACGAACGACGAGGCCGGACGCACGCCGCAGTACGTGAACGGCCTCGGGAGCATCCTCCAGGGCAACAACGGCCTGGCCAACGCGAACGTCGACCCGCTCAAGTACGACCTCGTGCGCTCCTACGTGGACGCCGGTTCGCTCGGGCCGATCGCGGCGACCGCCGAGATCGTGGCCGAGTACGCGGTGGACCTCAACTTCGCCTTCACCGTCGACACGAACAACTACGGCCTGCAGCCGAATCCGGCCCTCGTCAGCTACGCGTTCGACGACAACGGCGTCAGCGCGAACACCTGGGCGATGGACGTGTCGACGCTCAACCCGCCGCCGGCCTCGCCGCCGGCGCTCATCGGGCCGCAGCGCATCCGCGCCGTGCGCGCGCGCGTCGTGACGCGCTCCTCGATGGCGGACCGGTACGAGTACATCCCGCCGGTGATGGGGCAGTTCGGGCAGCAGGCGTTCATGTACCGCTACTGCACCAACACCGCCGGCTGCCCGCAGTCGGGCCCGCAGGGCATCGAGCAGTGGGCGCGCACGCGCACCGCGACGATGGACGTGACCCTCTTCAACAACGCCAACTGGACGTACTGAGATGAGCCCGAGCGCCCCGAGCCGACTGCAAGCCATCAAGCGACGCGCGCTCGTGCGCCGCGATCAGGACGGGGCCGCCCTGTTCATCGTGGCGATGGCGCTCGCCGTGCTCGCGTCGGTGGGCGTGTTCGCGCTGGCGGCGGCGGGGTCCGAGGCGAGGGCGGCCGGCTACGAGCGCACCTCGACGCAGTCGAACTTCCTCGCGAGCTACGGCGTCGTCGGCGGCGCGCACGAGATGGTGGCGAGCAAGGCGCAGCTCTACCTCGGGCTCATGATCACGACGCCGGATCCCGTGTGCGTCGCGCTGCCCAACGTGCCCGCCACGGCGAGCATCCTCACGCGCGCGTGCCGGCGGCTCGGATCGCAGGAGCTGGGGCAGGTGTGGCCCGCGAGCGGGACGGCCATCCTCGATCCATACGCCGGCACGGTGCCGTACCAGCAAGGCGCCGTCCCCGGCAGCCTGGGTCCGACGCCGATGCAGGGCGACTTCTTCGTCGAGCTGACCGACCCGACGAAGTACACCGCGCCCAAGCGCTACGACCTGAACCTCAACATGTGCTTCGTCGAGCTCACGGCGACTTCGAACGGGCTCACGCACCCGCTCTTCCCGAACAGTCCCAACTTCACGGCCACCTTCGGCGAGGAGGGCCTCGTCGTGCATCGTGCGCGATGGATCGCCGGCCCGCTGCCGTGCCCGAGGTGATGAGGAGAAGGCGACCATGAGGAACCGCACCGCCAGATCCGTCCTCCTCGCCGCCGGTGGAGCACCGCTGCTCGCGCTGCTCTTCGCGGCCGACACCGCGCGCGCCCAGCAGGTCGACACGAACCCGCCGCTGCCCAACGTCATGCTGCTCATCGACAACTCGGGGTCGATGGAGCGCATGATCGACGGCAACACGCCGGAGACCGACGCGAACCCGAACACCCCGTCCGGCTACAACAAGTGCAACTGCAGCGGGAACGGACCCGACCACGCGGCCACGTGCGACTGGACCAGCACCCCGCCCGCGCCGAATCGCTGGAACATCCTGCAGCAGGCGCTCACCGGCTCGCTCGCGAACGGCTACGGCTGCATCGCGATGCCGCGCACGCCCAGCACGGTGTTCGCGAACGAGTACGACATCAACGGGCTGCAGCCGTACGACGCGAACTACTACCTGCCCTTCCACCGCATGGTGGCGAGGGACCCGAACGCCGCGGGCGCGACGACGCTCGCCCCGGGCGCGTGCGTCATCGCGCCGGGAGTTCTCAACGGCGCCCAGATGGGCCAGGGCGTGGGCGAAGCGGGCAGCGCCATCACGGGCAACGCGACCGACTTCACGGGGACGTGCTCCAGCGGGCAGTGCTCGGGCAGCATCGTGTCGCGCGAGTTCGGTCTCCTCGCGGCCAACAAGCAGGTCGCGTGCACCTTCGCCCAGAACGGCGACGGCGCCATCCCCGAGATGAAGGACCTCGTGCGCTTCGGCTCCATGATGTTCGACACGGATCCTGACTCGAGCATCGGCGTCACCACGGGCGCCACCCCGCAAGTGATCGCGGGCGCGCCGTTCACCGGGATGTGGACGTACTACCCGGGGTGGAGCACGGGCGCGGTGTGCAACGAGAGCGGCAACCCGGCCGACTGCGCGAACTCGTCGCTCATGGCCGTCGGCGCGCGCAACCCTGCGGCGCCCGCGTGGGAGGGCCGCCTCGTCGGCTTCCCGTCGACGAACGACACGACGACGCAGGAGAAGAACAACAGCATCGTCTCGGAGGTCGTCCTCGCGGCGCGTCCCTACGGCGCGACGCCGACGGCGGGCATGTTCGCCGGCGCCAAGTACTTCTTCCTGACCGATCCGGCCGGCCCGCAGCAGACCGACACGTACGTGCAGGGCGGATGCAGGAGCGAGTACATCATCCTGCTCACCGACGGCGCGCCGAACCAGGACCTGCAGAACGCCTGCTCGGCGATGGGCAAGAACAGCCCCGGGGTCTGCCCGTTCCTCCTGCCGCAGCAGTACGCGGCGCAGCTGTGGAACAACGGCAACAACACGCCGGGCAGCCCCGCCATCGAGACGTTCGTCATCGGCTTCGCGGTCTCGTCGTTCCAGGACCAGGGCACGCTCGCCAACTGCTCCCAGCTCGCGCAGAGCGGGAGCCTCTCGAGCCAGTGCCAGTGCGGCTTGCCCTTCAACCCGAACGACCCGAACCAGGCGCTGCAGTCCTGCTGCGCGCTGCAGTGCATCGCCGCGGCGGGCGGCAGCAAGACCGCGTACTTCGCCGACTCGCAGGGGTCGCTGCAGAGCGCCCTCGGAAGCATCCTCGCGCAGATCACGAAGAACGCCACGACCCGCACGGTGCCGGCCTACTCGCCGGTCATCGCCAACGTGCTCGCCGGGCAGGGCAACTCGAACGAGAACGTGTTCCTCGCGTCGTTCACGCCGTCGCCCGGGCAGCCGTGGTCCGGCGACGTCCAGCGCCAGCGCTACGTGTGCCCGACGTCGGGCAACAACTTCGGGGCGCAGCAGGTCGCCATCACGCCCGCGCAGGGTGACGACTTCGCGAAGAACCTCAACTCGAACACGGGTCCGGCCCGGACGTTCATCGCCTTCCAGCCGGCGGTCATCGGCGCGACCGGCACGGTCGACTCGACCGCGACCATCCGGCCCTACGTCGCCGCCAACGTGGCCGACGGGCTCGGGCAGTACTCGGCGACGATGTACTCGGGCACGGCGGCCGGGGTCATCCCGAGCATCACGCCGGCCGCCCTGAACGTCCCGGCCAACGGGTGCGCGTACGTCTCGACCCAGACGGGCACGCAGAAGTACATGTCGCAGGCGAACTGCGCGACGATGCTGCTCGACTTCGAGTTCGCGCAGCCGACCTTCTCGGCGGTGCCCGACTTCACGTTCACGACGCGCGCCGGCGACGCGTTCGGCGACGTCTTCCACGCGAACCCCGTCGTCGTGGGTCCGCCCGGGTCGCTCCTGCAGGACCCGCTGTACGTCGGCTTCCGGCAGAAGTGGGGCATCTCGGCCTCGACGCGCGCCGTGCCGACCACGTGCCCCAGCGGGCAGAGCTCCTGCCGCAACACCGTCGTGTACGTCGCGACCAACGACGGCCTGCTGCACGCGTTCTGGGCGGACGAGACGACGCTCGAGAACAACGAGATGTGGGCGATGCTGCTGCCGCAGGCCGCGTCGCTGATGCCCTCGGCGTACCCGTCGAACCACGAGTTCCTGCTCGACGGCTCGCCGGTGGTGAAGGACGTCGTGTGGGACCGCAACCAGAACACGACGGACTCCAACGTGTGGCACACGATGCTCGTCGCCGGCTACGGCTCGAGCTTCCCCGGCTACTACGCGGTGGACGTGACCAACCCGGATCCGACGGGCATGCCCAACGGCTCGATCCCGAGCTCGTTGCCGCCCGTGGGGCCGGTGCTGCGCTGGCAGCTCACCAAGATGCCGGCGGGCAACTACCAGCTCTTCGGGCAGGCGTCGGCGACGCCGGCGGTCACGTCGGTCTTCATGGACCCGGGCGACGGAAACGGCGCGCGCGAGATCGCCGTGGCCATCCTGCCGGGCGGGCAGAACGGCCCGCCCACGTCGAGCGCGCAGACCAGCGGATGCCTGCGCGCCGTGAAGACGACCGACTCGGCGCCGATCAATTCGTACACGGCGCGCCAGTCGGTCCGCTGCTGGGGCACGGCCGCGAACTGGCAAGACCCGGTCGTGGGGCGCTCGCTCACCATCGTGCGTCTCGACACGGGAGAGATCATCCGGACGTTCGCGCGCATCGGGGACTTCAACGCGACCGACGTGCTGGCGCACAACAACAAGGTCATCAACACGCCGCTCGACTCGCCGATGACCGGCACGCCGGTCGTCTACCCGACCGACGTCGGCACCGACACGACCAAGGTCTTCGTGGGCGACGCCGACGGGACGATCTGGAAGTTCGACCTCTCGAGCTCCAACCCGAGCAACTGGACCGGGGAGCTGTACATCGACCTCTACAACGCGACCGCCGACACGAACGGAGCGACCTCGTGGAACGACGGGCAGCCGTTCCAGATCACGCCCGTCGTCGCGCTCGACCCCAGCGGCGAGGTGGTTCTCGAGGCAGCCACGGGGACGACCCAGACGTTCGACACGAACGGCAACTACTTCGTCTATTCGATCACGGAGAAGGTGCAGGGCAACCCCGCGAAGCTCCGCGCCAACGTGAACTGGTGGCTGGGGCCGCGCGCGATGACGACCTCGGGCGTCGGATTCGACCCGGGCGAGCGCGTCTCGGGGCCGATGACGGTGTTCAACGGGACGCTCTACTTCTCCACGTACGCGGCGGCGCCCACGGGCGCCCAGTCGTGCACCAGCGGCACGGCGCGCCTGTGGGGGCGCGACTTCGTGCGGCCCGACGTGCAGTCGGACCTCTCGCAGGGCGGCGTGCGTCAGCTCCAGCCGCCGCCGCCGAACCCGCCGGTCAACCCGCCGCCCATCAACATCGTGCCCGCCTCGTACGCCGGAAGCGGCGTGACGCCGGGCGCGGTCATTCCGGGCGTGAGCATCATGAACACGCCGGGCTGCGCGTCGCTGGGCAACCCGTCTGCCGACCAGTACGTCTTCGGCGCGCAGCACGCGGCGCCGCAGAACTTCGCGGCGGGCAGCTTCTCGCTCTTCTCGCAGGTCGGGAAGCCGGGCGGATCGGGCGGCACCGCGGCGGGGACGATGCAGATCAACCTGCAGACGCCCATCTCGCCGACGCAGGTGGACTCGTGGGCGGCGGTCATCGAATGAGGACGGCGGCGAAGGCGGCGACGCTCGCGATGGCGCTCGCGATGGCCGTCGCCGGGTGCCGGAAGGCGCCGCCGGAGGGGGACGGCAACACGACGGGGCCGGGGGGGCAGTCTGCCGTGGGGACGGCGACGGTGGCGACGGCACCGCCCGTCGACCACCTCGCCCCGGAGGAGCTGGTGGAGGGCACCGAGCAGGCGTTCGGCCTCACGCTGCCGCGGGGCGTGCACATCGAGTCCTCGGACAAGGGCGACGTCCACGCGGTGGGCCTGGTGACGCTGCATGCGCTCGTGAAGTACCTGAGGCAGCACGTCCAGGAGTCGGACCTCGAGGAGGGCGACACGTACGCAGACCTGCGCAAGGTGAAGGTCCACGGCAAGCCGGGGCTCCTCTACACGATTCACCTCGCCCCCGCGGGCTTCCGCGGCACGTCGCTCCTGATGCAGGACGTGACCCCCGTCCCCGCCGCCGACCTGCCGAACGAGGCCGAGCGCTGGAAGGCCGTCGGCCTGAGCCCGACCGGCAAGGTCCTCGACCCCACGCACCTGGACTGAAGCGTCGGTCAGTACACCGATACGGGGCCACCGAAGCATCCCAGCCAGCGGAGGCCCCAGAGGACGATGCTGGCGGCGTAGGCGACGGCGAGGCCGGCGATGGCGGCGCGGCCGAGGCGGCTCTTGTGGACCATGGGCCAGCCGTGGACGTAGGTGGTCCACACCGTGGCGAGCGCGAAGGTCGCGCCGGCCGCGATGACCGGGACCGCCAGCGGGTGCATGTGGAGCGAGCCGCGCCAGTCGCCCGCGAGGAGCAGCGTCACCGCGCGCGTCATGCCGCAGCCGGGGCACGGGATGTGGAACATCCGCGCGAACCCGCACTGCTGCCAGCGAAGCGCCGCCGGCAGCGCCGCGGCCACCCACACGAGCGCCGCCAGCGCCGCGCGTCGCGCTCCGAGCGCTCTGGCATGGTGAGCTGCGCGAGTTCCCGCTTCCATCGAGGCAAAGCATCGTATCATCCGGCTCCTGGTCGTGAGACCATCCGCTCCGCCGGGTCCACCGTGCTTTGGGAGGGTGAGAACGCATGAACGAGAACAGCATCGCTACTGACGCCATCGAGACCGCTGGCTACGGACCTCCGGGGGGAGGACCTCCCGGCGGGTACGGTCCTCCGGGCGGCGGCGGATACGGTCCGCCTCCGGGCGGCGGTCCTCCGATGGGCGGAGGCGGCTACGGTCCTCCGGGCGGCGGTCCTCCCGGGTTCGGTCCTCCTCCGGGTGGCGGCGGGTTCGGTCCCCCGCCGGGCGGCGGCTACGGCGGGCCTGGCGGCCCTCCCGGCATGATGATGCCGGGCAGCATGGGGCCGAAGTTCAACCCGCTCGCGATCGTGTCGATGATCTGCGGCATCCTGTCGATCCCGACGTGCTTCTGCTCGTGCGTCGCGCCGGGCGTCAACAGCCCGCTCGCGCTCGCGGCGGTCGTGTGCGGCATCATCGGGCTTCAGAAGATGAAGCAGCAGCCGCAGATGTGGAAGGGCGGGGGCATGGCGATCGCCGGCATCGTGACCGGCGGCATCGGCCTCATCCTGGTCCTCATGGCGGCGTTCACCGAGCTTGACGACGCAATCCGACACAGCAGCGGTCTCTAGTCCGAGGGAAGACCAGGCCCGCACCGCGGGGCGCGGCGGCGTCGCCGTGCTCGGGGCGAAGCTCTTTTTCCTCGTCACGGGCTTCGCGCAGCAGCCCCTGGTGAGGCTCGCCGTCGGGCTGAGCGACTTCGGCGCGCTCGCGCAGGCGCTCGCGGTCTCGTACGTCGTCGACAACGTCATCATCTCGAGCGCGACGCAGGGCGTGAGCCGTGCGGTCGCGGGGGCGCCCGGGGAGGAGCCGCGCGCGCTGCGGGCGGCGCTCCGGGTGCACGTCCCCCTCGCCGTCGTGGTGTTCGCGATCGCGGCGGGGGCGGCGCCGCTGTACGCGGCGTTCGAGCACGCGCCCGACGTCGTGGCGCCGCTGCTCGTGATGGCCGGCGTGGCGCTCCTCTACGGCCTCTACGGGCCGCTCATCGGATGCCTCAACGGGAGCAATCGCTTCGGCCGGCAGGCGCTGCTCGACGTGACCTTCGCGACGCTGCGGACCGTGGGCCTCGTGGGCTTCGGCTACTGGTTCCACAAGCGCGGGCTCTCGGGCGTGCTCGGGACGTGCGTGGGCTGGGTGTGGGCGAGCGCGCTCATCGTGCCGCTGGCGGCGTGGTCCACGGGCATCGGGAAGCGGCTGGATCGGACGAAGCCGAGGCCCGCGGGGGTGCCGACGTCGGGCGCCTACCTGCGCGTGCTCGGGCCCATCGCGGGCGCGCAGCTGTGCACGAACCTCCTGATGCAGGTGGACCTCGCGCTGCTCGGGCGGTTCCTGAGCGACGCGGCCGCTGGCACCGCGGGCGGAGTCGACGCGGATGCGCAGCGCGCGCTGGTCAAGCAGTGGGTCGGCATCTACCGCGAGTGCCAGACGTTCGCGTTCCTGCCTTACCAGCTGCTCTTCAGCATCACGCTGGTGCTCTTCCCGATGCTCGCGCGCGCACGCGCCGAGGGGGACATGGCGGCCGTGCGCGAGTACGTGGCCCGCGGGTCGAGGCTCGCCGCCATCTTCTGTGGGTTGCTCGTCGGCGCGGTCGTGGCGATGCCGGCGTCGATGCTCGCGTTCGCGTACCCCGTGGCGGACGCGACGCAGGGAGCCGACGTGCTTCGGTTCATGGCGCTCGCGCAGGGCGCGTTCGCGATGCTGGGGATCGCGACCACCGTCCTGACGAGCATCGGGCGCGAGGGGCTCGCGGCGCTGCTGACGCTGGGTGCGGTCGTCGCGGTGGCGGGAGCGTGCGCGGTGCTCGTGCCGGGAGCGTCCTTCGGGCACGACCAGCTGGTGCGCTCGGCTCAGGCGTCCGGGATGGCCCTGGCCGCGACGCTGGTGGTCGGCGGGTTCCTCGTGAAGCGGGCCACGGGCGCGTTCGTGCCGGCGGCGACGGCGGTGCGCTGCCTCCTCGGCGTCGCCGCGTGCGTGGCCGTGGGGCTCGTGGCTCCGCGCTTCGGCCGGTTGCTCACGCCGGTCGCCGCGGCCGCGGCGGGTGCCGCCTATGTCGTGGTGCTCCTCGTGACGCGCGAGATTGGCAAGCGTGACCTGGGGATGCTCAAGGCGCTGCGCGCCAAGCGAGCGACCGGTACCGCCTAGGTCCCCGACTGGGGCCCGCCGATCGCGGGCGCGCCACCGGCGGTCCCTCCGCCGCGCAGCCCGTGCTTCTGCACGAGCCGGTGCAGGTACATGCGGTCCATGCCCGCCATGCGCGCTGCCTTGCTCATGTTGTTGCCGGCCGCCTCGAGGAGCGCCGTGAGGTACGCGCGCTCGAACGCGTCGATGGCCGAGTCCTTGGCGATCTTGAACGGGACGCTGATGTCCGCCGCCGGCTGCACCCCGAAGGCCACCCCGGGCGTCGACCGGCGGATCGTCGGCCCCGCCTTCTGCAGCACGACGCTGCGCTCGACGTAGTTGCGCAGCTCGCGCACGTTGCCCGGCCAGTCGTGCCGCGACATCTCGGCGAGCACCTGGGGCGCGAACAGGCGCTCCTGGTCCGGCACGCCGAGGGCCTGCAGGAACACGCGGATGAGGATGAGCAGGTCGTCGAGCCGCTCGCGAAGCGGCGGCACGCGCACCGTCATGACGGCGAGGCGGAAGTAGAGGTCCTCGCGGAAGCGCGCCCGGTTCACCTCGCGCTCGAGGTCGCGGTTGGTGGCGCTGATGACGCGCACGTTCACCTTGCGCGGCTTGGTCTCGCCGACGCGCCGGATCTCGCGCGCCTCGATGGCGCGGAGGAGCTTCGGCTGCAGCTCCACGGGCAGCTCGCCCACCTCGTCGAGGAACACCGTGCCGCCGTCGGCCGCCTCGAAGGCGCCGATTCGATCGCGATCGGCCCCGGTGAAGCTGCCGCGCAGGTGCCCGAAGAGCTCGGACTCGACGAGGTTCGGGCTGATGGCGCCGCAGTCGACGACCACGAAGGGCTTCTCGGCGCGCGGGCTGCGCTGGACGATCTCGTTCGCCACGAGCTCCTTGCCCGTCCCGCTCTCGCCCTCGATGAGCACGTTGATGTCGCTCGGCGCGACCTTCTCGAGCAGCGCGAAGAGCTTGCGCATCGGCACGCTCGTCCCCGCGAGCTGCCCGAACGCGGGGATCATGGGCACGACGGCCTGCCCCGCCGGCGCCACCGCCCGCACGCGCACGATCGAATCGCCGAGCGCGAGCGTCGCATCGGCCGGCAGATCGGCGTCGCGGATGCGTACGCCCTCGAGCCTCGTGCCGTTCAGCGAGCCCCAGTCGCGCACGCGCCACGCGCCCTCCTCGCGCACGAGGCGGCAGTGGAAGCGCGCCACGGCCGGGTCCTGCAGCACCAGGTCGTTGGAGGCGTGCGTGCCGATGCGGCAGAGGTCCCCGTC
This sequence comes from Polyangiaceae bacterium, assembly GCA_036393165.1. Taxonomy (GTDB): domain Bacteria; phylum Myxococcota_A; class Polyangia; order Polyangiales; family Polyangiaceae; genus Palsa-1150. The sequence goes on from DASVWO010000473.1 coordinate 13,353, forward strand.
GTACAGCACCGTGCGCGAGGTGGGCCTGCCCGACTCGCGCTCCACGGTGAGCGACAGTCGAGGGATGGCGACGGTGTCGATGAGCTGCCGGACGGTGGCGACGCTCGTCTCGTCGCGCCGGAGCATGGTGGGGGGCCCGTCGGGTTGCGAGGGGAAGAACGAGGGAGGCTTGGGTGCCGTGCCGGGGATGCTGTCGACCGCCGGCAGCGTGCCGCGCGCGCTCGGAGGCTGCGGGCTCCTGCCGCTGTCCGGAACGCCGCCCTCCGAGCCAACCGGAGACGATGGCCGTGCCGGTGGCCGCGGAGGCAAGGGAGTAGGCGGAGGGATGGGACGGCGAGGGTTACTCAAGCAGTCCCAGAGTATTGCATCCAGAGGGGCATGTGCGACCCCGAAACCCCTTCCCGACCTAGCGGGCCGCCCGCGCCTCCTTCCGTGGCGCAAGCGTTCCGCGGGCCTGCAGGCGCTCGGACGCGGTGGCGTCGGAGACCCGTCCTGCAACGACCGACGCCTGAGCCGTCGTCGTCGGCATCGCATTCTCGCTCTCGGTGCCATTGCCGCTGCCGTTGCCGACCGTGAGCGAGCGCATGTTCAGTCCGGCGAAGAGCCCCAGCGCGGCCAGGGCGACCGCGATCGCCAGGAGCTTGCCGGCGGTCCTGCCGCCGCTCGTTCCCGCGACACGCACGAGCGGCCCGACGAGGCCGCCGACGTCCAGCGTCGACCGCCGCGCGATGCCCGGGATGATCGGCAGATTCGAGCGAAGGGGCCGGAGCTGCGGCGCGGCAGGGGGTGGCCGCACGCGGGAGTGCGCGGGAGCCGGAGGCTCCGGCTGTTCGCGGACCCCCGGCGAGAACGTCAGCACCGGCGTCGATCGCTCGAGCACCGCTCCGGATCCCATCGCGACACGCATGACCGACGGCACGTAGAGCAAGCCGGGTGCCGGCACGTTCGCGCGCAGCGGAAGAGTGTTCTCCCGGGAACGTGCGGGTGGACCACATGCCCCCCTGATGCCCACCGACCGCAACCTGCTGCCTCGCTTTCTCAGCGTCACAGGGCGCTCCGCGAGGACCATTCGCGTGTCATCTCGCGTGCTTCGCTCATCCGGCGCGCAACTTGAATTCGTCGCCGCTCCCCGGAGCGCATACCGTCGATGCACGTCGTCGTATCCCGCCGCATTCTCGTCACGCTGCTCGCCTCGACCGGCCTTCTCCTGAGCGCATCGGCGCCCGCCCACGCCGACGGCGCCGTGCGACCTTCGTCGGCGCAGGAAGCGGTCGTCCGCGCCGGCGATCGCGCCGCAGGCGCCCTCGCGGGCGAGCCGACGCGCGTGCGCGTGGGCAACGCCGATCTGTACGTGCCGACGTTCTTCCACCCCGTGGACGGCGCCTACGACCTGGTCGTGCACTTCCACGGCATGGCGTCGCTGCAGGAGGACAACTTCGAGCGTGCCCAGGTCAACGCGGTCGTCGTGAGCGTGAACCTCGGCGTCGCATCGGACGCTTACGCCAACGCGTTCCGTGCGCCGGGCAGCTTCGATGCGCTCCTCGCCCAGGCGCAGCGTGCGATCGACAAGACCGGCCGTGCGCCAGGCGCTCACATGGGACGCATCGCCCTCTCCGCGTGGAGCGCCGGCTTCGCCTCGGTGGGCGCGATCCTCAAGCAGCCCGGCGTGGCCGATCGAATCGACGCCGTGCTCCTCGCCGACGGCCCCCACACGATGTACGACGCGTCCCATCACATCTACGAGCCGGGCATGGAGAAGTGGGTGCGCCTGGCCGAGGCCGCGATGCGCGGCGAGAGGCTCTTCGCGCTCACGCACTCGTCGATCCCGACGATCGGCTTCCCGAGCACGACCGAGACCATCGGCGAGCTCCTGCGCCTCACGTCCGTCGAGAAGGAGCCTCACGCCGTCGTCGGTCCGCGCGGCATGCGCGAGATCTACGAGTGCAGCGTGGGCGACTTCCACGTCGCCGGCTACGAGGGCCAGACCAAGAAGGACCACATCGACCACATCAAGGGGATGAGCGAGACGCTCCTGCCGCTCCTGCGCGCGCGCTGGGAGCGCTGAAGAGCGGCACGCAGGGCGGGACCGGCCCGCCCTGCGGACACTCACTTCCTCACTCGGCGTCCGCGTGCATCGGCATGCCACGCCGCACGGGGCCGGCCGCCGCTATGGCCTGCCGGAGCGTGTTCTGCAGGTCGGCGCTGCCGTCCAGCGCTTCTCGCGACCGCTCGCGTCCGTTGCCGAGGGGCGTTCCGGCGAACGACATGTGGTTGCCCGCCTTGTCGATCAACCCGTGAGCCGTCCCGAGGTCCAGCAGCTCGCTGACGCCATCGATCCCGACGCCCCAGCGGATCTCGAACTCGGCCTCGCGGAACGGGCAAGAGCACTTGTTCTTGGCGATCTTCACGCGCGTACGCCCGCCCACCGGCTCGTCGCCGATCTTCACCTGGCCGATGCGCCGCACGTCGAAGCGCATCGACGCGTAGAACTTGAGGGCGTTGCCGCCCGTGGTCGTCTCCGGTGAGCCGAAGGTGACACCGATCTTCTGCCGGAGCTGGTTCAGGAACATGAGCGTCGTCCCTCCGCGGTACGCCGCCGCCGTGAGCTTGCGCAGCGCCTGGCTCATGAGCCGCGCCTGCAGGCCCATGTGCGCGTCGCCCATGTCGCCCTCGAGCTCGGCCTTCGGCGTCAGCGCCGCCACCGAGTCGATGACCACGAGGTCCACCGCGCCCGAGCGCACGAGCATCTCGGTGATGTCGAGCGCCTGCTCGCCCGTGTCGGGCTGCGAGATGAGCAGCTTCTCGGTCTCGACCCCGATGCTCCGCGCGTAAGCGACGTCGAGCGCGTGCTCGGCGTCGATGAACGCCGCGATGCCTCCGGCGCGCTGCGCCTCGGCGATCGCGTGCAGGGCGAGCGTCGTCTTGCCGCTCGACTCGGGGCCGTAGATCTCCACGACCCTCCCGCGCGGGTAGCCACCGATGCCGGTCGCCAGGTCCAGCGCGAGCGATCCGGTCGGGATGACTGCTACCGGCTCCGGATCCTCGTCGTCTCCGAGCGTCATGACGGCGCCCTTCCCGAACTGCTTCTCCACCGCAACGATCACGCCCTTGAGGGCGCGCATCTTCTCCGCGAGCTGTTCCAACATGGTTCTTTCCTCTCTCGATGTGCCCCTTGGTTCATCGGCGCCTGCGGCGGGGCCATCCGCCGGCGTCGAACCCTTCGTGCTGGCTCGTTCCGCTCAGGCGGCGGCCGCGAACACGCCGCGATCGAGGACCCGGAGGCCGATCGCCTCCATCACGTGATCCGGACGGATCGCGTCCGACCCCTCGAGGTCCGCGATGGTGCGCGCCACGCGCAACACCTTCCCGTAGGCACGTGCAGACAGCGCCAGCCGCCCGACCGCGGCGGCGAGCAAGCGCATGCCCTCGGTGCACAGCGAAGCGACGCGCTCGAGGTCGCGCGCCCCGAGCGATGCATTCGTCCCCGCCCCCGTCTCCTCCGTGCGGACGCGTTCGCGCTGGATGTCCCTCGCTCGCAGGACCCGGGTGCGCACCGCCTCGCTCGACTCGCCTCGCGCACGCGCCTGCAGCGCCGAGACCTCCACCGGCGGCAGCACCACGTGCACGTCGATGCGATCCAGCAGCGGTCCGCTCACCTTCGCGCGGTACGCACGGACGCGATCGATGGTGCACGCGCAGCGGCGGCTGCCGTCACCGAGGTAGCCGCACGGACAGGGATTGAGCGCGCAGACGAGGAGGAAGCGAGCCGGGAAGGCGGCCTTGCCATGCGCGCGCGAGATCGTGACGACGCCGTCCTCGATGGGCTGCCGAAGCGCCTCCAGCGCTCCCCGCCGGAACTCGGGGAGCTCGTCGAGGAACAGCACACCCTGATGGGCGAGGCTCACTTCTCCCGGACGCGGTCCCTCCCCTCCCCCGACGAGCCCCACCTCGCTCACCGTGTGGTGCGGCGCGCGGAACGGCCTCGCTCGCGACAGCCCCCGAGACGCCGAGAGCAGCCCGGCGACGCTGTGGATCGCCGTCACCTCGAGGGCCTCTTCGTTCGAGAGCGGAGGCAAGATCCCCGGGATGCGCCGGGCGAGCATCGTCTTGCCCGCGCCCGGAGGTCCGATCATGAGCAGGTTGTGCCCACCGGCCGCGGCGATCTCGAGCGCACGCCTCGCACCTGCCTGACCTCGCACGTCGGCGAGATCCTCGGATGCGCGCCCCGCCAGCGTCTCCGGCGCGGGGCGGGCGAGAGGAAGCTCGTCGCGGCCGCTCAGCGCCTCGAGCAGCTCCGCGAGCGAGCCGACGGTGCGAACCTCGACCCCGTCTACCAGCGCCGCCTCCGCCGCGTTGGCGCGCGGGACGATGGCCCGGGTGACTCCCCTCTCTCTCGCACCGAGGAGCTGCGGGAGCACGCCACGCAGCGGCTGAACCGTTCCCTCGAGCGAGAGCTCTCCGATGAGCAGCGTGTCGTCGCACGCTTCCGGCGGCACCGCTCCCATCGCCCCGAGCGCCGCGGCCGCGATCGCCAGGTCGAACCCGCTCCCCGTCTTGCGCACGTCGGCAGGCGCGAGGTTGATGATGATCTGGCACTCGCCGAGGTGCACCCCGAGCTGCGCGAGGGCGCTCTTCACCCGGACTCGGCTCTCGCGCACCGAGGCCTCGGGCAGGCCGACGATCTCGAAGAAGTACGGACCGCGCCGTCCCTCGACTTCGACGCGAACGAGATGAGCCTGGAGCCCGACGAGGGTGGCACTGAGCGCGGTGGCGAGCATGACGATGCCCGCCCCA
>DASVWO010000474.1:0-2801 GCA_036393165.1 Polyangiaceae bacterium
AGCAGCAGCGTCTGCATCAGCGTCACGTCGGCGCCGACGGCGATGAGCAGCGCGTGCGTCACCGCGACCGTCAGCACGCGGATGACGAGCGATACGCCGGCGATCGACACGAGGCGCCCCGGGGCGCGACGCAGGGACGTCATGGCGGCGAAGAGCTCCTCGACGACCTTCGGCCGCGTGCGCAGCCACGGCAGGCCCTCGAGCCAGCTGCGACGGGTGGCCACGAGCGCGAGCACGACGATCTCGGCGACGAGCCCCGCCGCGAGCAGCGCCGCGAGCGGCCATAGGCCCGTCACCGCGGCACCCAGCGCGGCGTACGCGAGCAGCACCAGCAGATCGATCGCCTTCTCCGCCAGGATGCTCCCCGTCCCCACGGCGAGCGGCACGACGTCGCGCACCGCCACGGCGCGCAGGAGGTCGTTGGCGCGAGAGGGCATCACGAGCCCGAGCGGCCAGCTCGCGAGCACCACCTCGAGCGCCCGTCGGAAGCCGAGCGACTGCCCCATGCCCCCGAGCACGATCTGCCAGCGCACCGTCGTGAGCGCCACGCACGCGGTGGCCGCCGCGAAGGCCACGCCGACCCACGATGGACGCGCCCTCCTCACGGCCGCCACGAAGTCCCCCGTCCCGCCGAAGCCGCGCACCAGCAGCGCCATGATGGCGAGCGTCAGCGCGAGCGTCACGGCCGCGCGCCATCCGAAGCGGATCCTCGGCACCGCCGGCTCGGTCATGGAGGCGAGATGGTAGCCGCGAACAAGCCGGTGTCGCGCGCGACCACGGTCGAGGCGCTCGCCGACGGCATCGTCATCGCCGCGACGCTCTGGTACGCGATCGCGCTCTGCTGGTGCCTCTTCGCCCGCGTCGGAGCGGGCCACGACGCGCTCGACGCGTCGCGCGGGATGATGGCCGAGAACATCCTGAAGTGGCACATCGTCGGCCCCGTCCGCGAGTACACCCTCGGCAAGCCCGAGGTCGACCAGTTCTACTCGCACCACCCCTACGGCACCTACTGGGTGATCACGGCGTTCGCGGCGGTGTTCGGGCGGCACGCCTTCGTGCCGCGGCTCGTGAGCGTCCTGATGAGCGTCTCGTGCCCACCGCTGCTCTACGGCATGGGGCGCAAGCTCTGGGGTGTGCCGTACGGCGCGCTGTGCGCCGCCGGGTACGCCGTGCTGCCGATGACGATGGCCTTCGGCAACATGCCCGGCTTCGAGCCGCCGACGGTCTTCGCGTGCCTGCTCACGTCGTGGGGGTACCTCCACTTCGTCGACGGGTGGAAGAAGCGCTGGATGTTCGTGAGCCTCCTCGGCGTGCTCTGGGGGGCGAACGTCGACTGGAACTACGTCCTCTACCTCGGCACGGTGCTCGGGGTGCTGGTCGTGGCGGCGTACTTCATCCCGCCACGATGGTTCGGCAAGATCCCCCCGCGTCGCTTCGGACAGTGGGCGCTCCTGGCGGCCGCCATCGCGGCGATCTCGGTCGTCGCCTGGGCCTGGTACTTCCACAAGATCCACGCGCTCGAGAACCTGCTGCAGTCGGACACGAAGCGATCGCGCGGGTCGGACATCCCGGTCGACACCGTGCTCGAGTCGCGGAGCTGGTGGATCGACGTCACCTTCACGCCGCTGGCGATCCTGGTCGGCAAGATCGCCCTGCCCCTCTTCCTCCTGCGCTTCGTGGTCGGGCGGAAGCTCCTCGAGGTGTTCCCGCTCGCCATCTTCACGATGGCCGCGGTCACGTACCTCAAGTTCAAGAACGGCGCGGACGTGCACATCTACTGGCCGTTCGCATTCGGCGCGTACTTCGCGCTGTCGCTCGGGGTCGTCGCCAAATCGACCGTCGGCTTCGTGCAGTGGGTCATGGCGCGTTTCAAGCGGCCCGACCGGCGCGAGCTCGTGCCGCTCGTCGGCCTGTGCGTGTTCACGCTGGTTCCGCTGCTCATCCTGCCCGACGGCGTGGACGGCCTTCGCTACGGCAAGGAGACCGGCGGGCGCTTCAACGAGAAGGGCTCGCGCGCCTTCCGCGACATGGACAAGGCGCAGGCGCTCGAGTGGATGGGCGCGCGCATGGTTCCCGACCGCATCGTGGGACTGAACGACAACATGCGCTGGACCTGGGCGCTCGACTGGGCGGTCCACCACCGGCTGCACGGCGAGTCCGAGCCCTTCAAGGACGCTCCGCCCGAGGAAAAGTACACGGTGGCCGACATGCGCTTCCTCGGCACGGGCCAGATGCGCAACCTCGCCAGCGGGCACAAGTTGACCGTCGTCGACGACTACGTGATGGCCGACCGCGAGGTGCCTCCCGGACCGCTCGAGGCGTACGTCTTCGACGAGCGGCAGCCCAAGTTGTGGGACTGGTACTTCGACCACGGCACCGAGCCGGTGCGAACCATCCGCTTCGATGCGTTCGAAACGTGGGAGCTGCGCGACGCGCTGGGGCAGCAGCCCAATCCCGCCCCGACCGAGACGCCACAGACGCTCGAGCAAATGCGCATCGCGCACAACGTCGCGGTCGCCAAGGCCGACCAGAACGCGGCGACCGCTCTCGAGCAGAAGATCCTGAGCCAGCTCGACACGCACGTCGCGAGCGCGTGGGACGACGGGACGCGCCTGCTCGGCGAGAAGTACGAGGCCGGCGTGGCCAAGGAGCTGACGCTGATGTTCCGCGCGGCGGGCGCGGCCAAGGCCGACTTCGAGTTCGCGCTCGACTCGCAGGTCGTGAAGAAGAAGCCGATGTCGCTCGTCCCGCCGGATCCGAAGAACGAGCAGGGCGGCGCGCCGTTCCTCGTCATGCCGCAG
>DASVWO010000475.1:0-14420 GCA_036393165.1 Polyangiaceae bacterium
CGCAAGTCGCTCGATCGAGCGGCGATACGTCGACTGGCGTGCGGGGGGTACACCTGTGCGCATCGTTGAGGCATCCGCGCGGTCGCAAGAGTTCCCTCCCCGGATTCGGCCCCTTGCACCAGCCGACCCCCTGTCCCGGACGGATCGGGGGGTGTCCCGGGACAGTCGGCGGGCCGACGTTGTTCTCGGGCCCGCGCTACTTCGAGACGGCGATTTCGCCGCCGCAGGGGACGTCGATCGAGTGCGTGCGGCCGTGGCCGACCTTGATGCGGTGCGTGCCGCAGCTCACGAGGGCGGACGGGGACGTGATCTTCTTCCCATCCAGCCAGACATGGCCCACCTTCGCGGGACGATCGAGGCGGACGGTGCCGCTGCTCGTGCCGTCCGGCATCGTCACGGGCGCTGCCGCGGCAGAGGCGGGGGACGTGAAGGCCGGTGCCGCCGTGGTGGTCGGCGTAGTCGTGGACGGCGTCGACGGCTGGCTCGTCGTGATGGGCGCACCGGCGCTCGCGCGAGAGGGTTCGTCGCTGGCGTGCACCACGCGCGCGACGCCGGCCGCCACCAAGATGAGCGCGCAGCCGGAGACGACGGCGATGACGAGTCCCTTGAAGCGCTTGCGTGGGGCCTGCATGAACACGTGGCCCGTCACGCCGCGGTCCTCCTCGTCGTCTCCCGCACCCACGGCGAGGTCGAGCCCGACCGGTGCGATCGACGACTGCGAACCGAGGGGACGCCGGGTCACGCCGGACTTGGCGGTGACCTTGGTTCCAAGGACCTCGATCACGTCGGCCGCCTGAAGCTCCTGCGTCGCTTCGGCGGGGACCACGGGCTTGCGGACCGGTGCGTTCATCGAAAGCGTCCCTTCGGTGGGGGCGGTAGCCATGCTGCGGTGCGTGGGCTTTCGCGGCAAGCACACGACCCGCCCCAAAAGCGTCCCCATCGTCAGGGGCGGAAGATCACGACGTCTGTGCACCGAAATGTGCAGCTGAGCGGTCCGTGACGGGTCCCCGCCGGGGTGGCCATATGGATGTCACCGGAGTTGACGAGAGGGCCTCATGGCGCTTGCGTTAATGGGGATGGTGGGCCAGGCGACGATGTCAGACAAGTTGGCGGCTCACTGGAAGAAGGTCGAGCGAATCGGGGAGGGTGCCACCTCGATCGTGTGGCGCGCCGAGCAGCCTGGCGGCGCCCAGGTGGTCGCCCTGAAGCTCGCGAAAGGCGACGCGCCGGCCCGCGAAGCGATCGCGCGGGAGGCGATGCTGCTCTCTCGGGTGCGCCGGCGGTGGGGGCCGGCCCTCGTGGACGCGGGGCCCGGCTTCCTGGCGATCGAGTGGACCAGCGGCGAGGCGATCGATCCGCGACAGCTGAAGGGCAAGCGAGAGGAGCTCGCCGCGATCACGGCGCACGCGGTCGCCAGGGCGCTCGAGGAGCTTCACGCGGCGGGCGTTCGCCACGGCGACGTCAAGCCGGACAACGTGGTGGGAGGCACGCACGTGCCGAAGCGAGACGCGGCCGTCGATCGCGGCGCGACGCTGATCGACCTCGGGCTCGCGGCCGACGTCGCTTCCGCAGCGAATGGAGGCACTCCCAGGTACGCGGCGCCCGAGGTCCGTGAAGGAGGCGAGGTCGGGCCCGCCAGCGACATGTGGTCGCTCGGGGTGCTCATCGCCGAGATCCTCGATCGCAAGGTCGCCGCCGCCGCCGATCCCTTGGCTGCAGTCGCAGCGTGGTCGGCCGGCGCGACGGATCCCGGCCGCTGGGTCGAGGCCCTTCTCTCGACGTCTCCCGGCGGAAGGCCGAGCGCGGCGTGGATCGCCGCGCGCGCCGCTCACTGGCTGGGACTCGCGCGCGACGAGGACGAAGCGCGCCAGGAACGCGTCGATCGCGTCCGCCGCACGTATCTCGCTGTGCGTGCGCACGACGTGCGTCCCGGAGTCACGGTCCCGCGCGCGCTCGGTGAGCCCGCGACCGGCTGGCTGAGCGACTCCATCCGCTGGGCCGAAAAGCTCGGCCCCCGGTCCTCGCCGCCCCCGATGCGCGAGGTCGGCCCGATGAGCGCCGTCAGGCGGGCGCAGTGGCTCGTGTCGCTCGTCGGCCCGAGCGCAGCATCGTGGGCGGTCCGCGAGAACGACGCGAGCGAGGCGGATCTCGTGAAGCGCGCCGTCGCCCTGGCCGAGCAGCGCGATCCGCGCGCGTGGACGCTCGAGGACGTGTCGGGCCGCGACGGACGGCGGGACGCGTGGGCTCCCGCCGATGGAGACGACGGCCTCGTACGCCTCGTGTGGGAGCTCTCGCGGCCGAGGCCCGCGGCCGAGGCCATCGCGTACGCCGAGGACGTGGCCGCGAGCAAGCCGGGGACGACGCTCGCTCTCTCGCTCGCGGTGGCGCTCGTGCGCGCAGGCGAGACGGGGCGCGCATGGGCGGCCCTATCGGGTGTGAAGGGGCACGAGGCGGACGCGCTCCGCGCCGAGATCGCTCGCCGCCGCGGCGAGAGAGCGATCGCGGTCGCTGCCGCCGAGCGTGCCAAGGAAGCCTCTGACGCCTCCGCCGCTTCCGCGGCTCGCGCCGTGCTCGCGCGCGTGTCGTGGGACGCCGGCGATCTGGACGCGGCCGAGAAGCATCTCGACGGGGCGAGCGGGGCGGCCGTCGACGAAGTGCGCGCGCTCATCGCCTGGCGCCGCGGCACCTACGACACCGGGTTGCGCGATCTGGACCGCGCGCTGGCAGAGCCGCTGGACGCCGATGCCACGGCGCGCCTCGAGGCCGCGCGAGGCTTGCTCGAGATGGCCCGAGGCGCTTCCCATCACGCGCTTCGCTCCTTCAGTCGTGCCGTCGAGCAGGCGGCGCGAGCGGGCGCGATGATGGAGGAAGCCACTTACCTGACGAGCCAGGCCGCCGCGGCCACCGACGTCGGCGACATGGCGACGGCGCTCGAGGGCGCGACGCGCGCGGCGCTCCTGTGGGAGAGGCTCGACAGGCCCGCGCGTGCCGCGCGCGCCTGGCTCGCCCGCGCCGGATCGCTCGCCACGATGGGGGTCGCCCACGGCGCCGACGAAGCCGCGCACGAAGCGATCGCGCGGGCCACCGCCAGCGGAGACGCGCAGGCCGGCGCGTACGCCCGGTGGGCACGCGTCGAGACGCGGCCTGCAGGCGACGAGGACGCGCGACGCTGGGCGCTCGAGGCGGACGAAGTGCTGCGTGGCGCCCCCGAGGATGCGGCGCGGTCGGCCGCTCGACTCCTCGTGTGGGCCCCCGAGGCGATCGACGACACACGCGTGGCCGCCACCGACGATCTCGCGCCCAGGTTGCCGGCGCCGGCCCGGTGGGAATGGTGGGGCGCGCGGGCCGCGGCCATCCTCGCGGGGCGCAAGACGGCCACCGATGCGTCCGTGCTCCCGGCCCTCGCCGCGCTCGTGGACGTGCCGGCTCCTCTGTTTTCTCGCGGTCCGGCGCTCGACGCCGGCGTGCGTCTCGCCACCGAGCGTGGCGACGGCGATCTCGCACGGCGCTTCGAGACGGCACGCCAGAACGCGGCGCGTTTGCTCCGCGACGGCACCCCGCCGGAGCACCGCGCCGCGCTCGCCTCGGTCGCCTGGGCACGCATCGCGGCCGTCGATGCTCCGGACGTGACCTTCGCTCCGGCGCAGATCGCGCAGCTCGAGTCCATCGTGCGCGCCCTGTCGGGCCGCGATCGCCTCCGTCCGCTGCTCGAGCAAGTGCTCGACACGATGGTGCTCTGGACCGGCGTCGAGCGCGGTCTGCTCCTCCTCCGGGCTCCCGACGGGCGCCTGGTGCCGCGCGCCGCACGCAACCTCGCGCGACGCGATCTGTCGGGCGAGCAGCTCGTGCTCTCGCAGACGATCGCCCGGCGCGCCGCCGAGGGAGGAGACGCCGTCGTCGCGACGGACGCCTTCTCGACGCTCGGCGACGTGCACGCGAGCGTCCACGCCCTCAAGCTGCGCAGCGTCCTCGCGGTCCCGCTCGTGGCCCGCGGCGAGACCCTCGGTGTCGTCTACCTCGACGACCGCGTCCGCAAGGGCGCCTTCGGTCCGCGCGAGCTGGCGTGGGTGCGCGTGGTCGCCTCGCAGGCCGCCATGGCCATCGCCGACGCGCGAGACGCCGTTCTCCTCCGCCGCGCCGCCCGCCATGCGCAGCGTGCCCGCGCTCGCGTCGAAGCGATGCTCGCCGAGCGCGACGCCGAGCTCGACGTCACCCGCACGCAGCTCGAGCTCGCACGCGACGGACGCGAGACGCGCTACGCCTACGACGAGATAGCCGGCCGCAGCGAGCCGATGCGCGAGCTGCTGCGCCTCGTCGACCGCGTGACGGCGAGCGACGTCCCGGTGCTCATCGTCGGCGAGAGCGGCACGGGAAAGGAGCTCGTCGCTCGCGCCATGCACGCCAACGGGTCCCGCGCCCGTCGCGCGTTCGTGAGCGAGAACTGCGCGAGCGTGCCCGAGACGCTGCTCGAGTCCACGCTCTTCGGTCACGTCCGCGGCGCCTTCACCGGCGCGTCCGCCACGCGCGCCGGTCTCTTCGACGTGGCGGACGGCGGCACCCTCTTCCTCGACGAGATCGGCGAGATGTCCCTCGGCATGCAGTCGAAGCTCCTGCGCGTGCTGCAGGACGGCGAGGTGCGGGCCGTCGGCAGCGAGCGCGCGCGCAAGGTGGACGTGCGCGTCATCGGCGCCACGCACCGGGACCTCGCGGCGATGGTGGCGGCGGGCGCCTTCCGGCAGGATCTGCTCTACCGCCTCGACGTCGTCACTCTCCGCGTGCCGCCGCTGCGCGAGCGCCCGGAGGACATCCCGCTCCTCGTCGAGCACTTCGTGAAGAAGCATGCGCCGGACCGCAAGGTGAAGCTGACGCGCCCGGCGCTGGCCAAGCTCGCGACCTTCCCGTGGCCCGGCAACGTGCGTCAGCTCGAGAACGAGGTGCGCCGTGCGCTCGTCATGAGCGACGGCGTCGTCGACGTGACCGAGCTCTCGGCCGACGTGGTGCGCGGTGCGCCCGGCGCGGGACGCGGCACGGGCCTCGACCTCCGCGCGCGTGTCGACGCGCTCGAGACGGAGCTCGTGAACGAGGCGCTTCAGAAGACGCGCGGCAACCAGACGCGCGCCGCGCAGATGCTCGGCCTCTCGCGCTTCGGCCTGCAGAAGATGATGAAGCGCCTCGGGATCAAGAGCCCGACGGCTTGACCTCTTCGAGGTGGATGGCGCGCACGCCCTCGCGCCACCGGATCTGCATCTCGGACAGGTCCTGCCCGATCTGGATGTTCTGCGCGGTGAGCGTCTCCTGGCGCGCGGCGATCGCGGCGATGCGCGCCGTGAGGGTCTTGCGCAGCGTCTCGGCCTGCTTCGTCGTGTTCTTCTCGATGGCGCGCAGATCGGCGCGCTTCTCGTTCGCCTCGCTCGCGAGCTGCCCGAGCTCCGACTGGATCTTGTTGCGCTCGTCGATCTTGCTCACGATCTGCGCGCGCAGCGGCCAGAGCGCCGTGAGCTTCGCCACGGCGTCCTGGTCCGACTTCGGATTGGCGAGGAACGCCTTCACCGCGTTGTCGGCCGCGGGGGAGAACCAGTCGGTGTACTCCTTCCACGCGGCCCGCTCGTCCACCACGAGCTCGTGCTTGGCGTGCGCCTGCACCTCCGTCGGAACGAGGGCGCTGCCGGTGCCGACGTTGTCGTCGGTCCCGGGCGGGGGGTCGTGCAGCTTCGTCCCGTTCTGGCGCGGGTGCTTGACGAGCACCTTGGCGGCGAGCGCGCTGCCGTTCTCGATGGCGTAGATCGTCTTCATCACCGAGTCGTGCTCGATCCAGAGCTGGCCGTTCTCGATCTTGGCCACGCGCGAACCCTGCACGTCGGTCTTCGTGTGCGAGTCGATACCGATGGATCGCTCGAGGGCGAAGGGCACGGTGGCCGTGCCGCCGGCCGGCAGGGGATCGAGCAGACCCTGGCCGACGAAGGAGCCCTGCTCGAAGACCGCGATGGGCCCGCGCTCGAGCACGCCGGCCGTGGCGTTCTCGAAGCGCACGACGTGGAACGGGTGCGCCGACGAATCGGCGACCCCGCCGTCGGGCGCGTAGAGGAAGATGGATTCGCCCTTCACCGGCTTGTCGAGCAGCATCACCATGGTGGCGCTCTTGTCGGGCACCGTCACGGGATTGGGAATGTCGTAACGCGTGCTGCCGCCCTGCACGGCGACCGCGGCGAGCGAGCGAATGTCGCGCGGGCCCGAGGGGGTCGCGCGCCGCGTGACGTCGCCGTAGCCGGCTGCGCCCCCTCCTCCTCCGGGAGCGCTCTCGCTCTTGGCCACGGGAGCCGGAGCAGCAGGCGCCGCGGCAGCGCCGGTCGCAGGCATGTCGGCCGGAGGGGGCGGAGGAGGTGCCGGCGCCGGAGACTTCGCGACGTTCTTCTTCTGGTCCTCCCCGCTCTTGTCCTCGTCCTTCTCCTGCTCGACGCTCGTCTCCGACTTGGGCATCGCCGCGATCACTTCGCCCTCGTCGGTGACGATGGGCCGGTCCGGAATCACGGGCGTGCCGAGCTGCGCCTCGAACGCGAGCGGCGCTCCCGCCACGAGCGACAGACCCACGCCCGTCCAGTCCTCGCCCGAGAGGTTCTGCACGATCCCCCACGCCTGCAACTCCGCCTGCCCGTTGGGCAGCACGACGACGCGGTACGACGGCCGCCACACCGGCGACGCCGCCACGTACCCGATCTGCAGATCGTGGGCACGCCCGTCGAGCGAGAGGGCCACCGTACGCATCGCCTTCTCGTCGTGCTTGGCGTCCGGCTTCGCGTCCTCGTTGTTGCGGTCCATGTCGAGCGGGAACGCCGCCGAGCGGACGCTGCTGCCCCCTTGCTCCATGACGGCGAGGGTCGCGAGAAAGTCGCCGACCTCGGCCTGCTTCATCTTGAAGTGCACCTCGTCGTTCTCGACGTGGCCGGTGCGCTCGAAGTACGCGACGCCGTTGCGATAGACGACGACGCGTCGGATGGGGAGCTCCGACTGGACCACGGGCTGGCGCGCGCAGCCGGTCGTCCCCGCTAGCCCTGACAGCGCGCCTGCGAGGCAGAGAGCCAGAAAATGCACATTTCGCATGAGGTTCGGCCGCCAGGATACAGCACGCCGCATGGGTTGCGATTTGCCCGCCGTTTCGCTACATCCTGCCGCTCCGGCTAGCCGGGGCTGTAGCTCAGTTGGGAGAGCGCTTGCATGGCATGCAAGAGGTCAGGGGTTCGATTCCCCTCAGCTCCACTTTCGATCCCGTGAGGGAACGCGCGCGAGACGTACGAGGGCCCAGGGATTGCCCCGTGGAGCCTCATGCGCGGCTTCGTCCCCTATCCGCCGATTGGTCGTCATGGCGTGATCGGTGACCGTCGCACGGCTGCGCTCGTGTCGGGCGACGGCACGATCGACTGGCTGTGCCTCCGGGACTACGACGACGATCCCGTCTTCGCGTGTCTGCTCGACGCGGGCGCCGGCGGATGGTGGCGCGTCGGGCCCGAGAGGCTGGGGTTCGGGCGGCAAGGCTACGTCGACGGCACCGCGGTTCTCACCACGACCTGGTCGGAGGCCGACGGTGAGCTCGAGCTGACCGACGCGATGCCGTGGCCCGAGGAACGAAGGCACCCGCGTGACGAGCCCCGGCGCGCGGTCGTCCGGAGGCTTCGCTGCGTCGCAGGAACCGCGAGCTGCACCATGCACTTCGCCCCGCGGGACATGATGGTCGCCGACCTGCGGCTGGCGCGCGGCGACGGTGGCGTTTCAGCGCACCTGTTCGGCCGGCGAGACATTCCATCGCTCGGGCTGTGGTCCACCCACGAGCTCCGGATCGATCCCGACGGAACTCGAGCGACGGCACGCTTTCGCCTCGCGGCAGGAGAGTCGGCCTGGTTCGTGCTGGCCGTCGACGAGCGCCCGGACGCCTGGTCGGTGCGAGCCGCCGAGGATGCTCTTCGAGCCACGCTGGATGCGTGGCGGCACTGGCTGGCGCGCTTCGAGCTCCGCGGCCCGCATGCCCGGGCGCTCGGGCGCTCGCTCGTCACGATTCACCTGCTCGGCTATGCGCCCACGGGGGCCGCGGTGGCCGCGCCGACGCTGGGACTGCCGGAGCGCCTCGGCGGCGGGCGCAACTACGACTACCGGCATGCGTGGATCCGGGATGCGTCCCTCTCGGCGTCCGGCTTGTCCTCGATGGGCGACGTCGACACGGCCGAGCGTTACCTCGGCTGGCTGGCGCGCCTCCGCGGCGCCGACGGCGCGCCGCTGCAGGTGGCGTACGACGTCCACGGCTGCACGCGAATCGCTCAGCGACGGTGGCACGGCATCAGCGGATATCGAGGCTCCCGGCCCGTGTGGCTCGGCAACCATGCCTATCGACAGCGTCAGATCGGTTCGCTCGGCTACGTCGCCGACTGCATGTGCATCGCCCTCGACCACGGGCTTCGCTGGCGCCCCGAGTACGCGTCGCTCCTCGCGCGGATGGCGCACCACACCGTGCTGGTGTGGCAGGAGCCGGACAGCGGCATCTGGGAGCTGCGCAAGCACCAGCAATTCGTCGCCAGCAAGGTGATGGCCTGGGTGGTCCTCGATCGCGCCGCGGAGATTGCGGAGCGCTGCCGCGGCCTCGACTCGTGCGACGTCGGCGCGCTGCGCGCGAACGCGCGAGACGTCAGCGATGCGGTCCTGGCGAACGGATACGACGATCGCCTGGGCGCGTTCGTCCAGCGCTATGGCCACCGGTCGGTCGACGCGGCGGCCCTCCTCGTGCCGATCACCGGGCTGCTGCCGCCACGCGATCCACGCGTGCTCTCGACGCTCGACGTCATCGAAGAGCAGCTCGGTTTCGACGGCTTCGTCTACCGATACGTCCCCGAGGCGAGCGTCGGCGAAGGGTCACTGCCGGTGGGCCAGTTCGAAGGGGCGTTCGTCCCGTGCAGCTTCTGGATGGCTGCGGCACGCGCGATGGCGGGCGACGTCGAGCGGGCCGAGGCCATCGTCGAGCGCGTCGAGCGGGCGACCGGAGAGCTCGGTCTGATGGCCGAGGAAATCGATCCGCGCTCGGGCGAGTGGCTCGGCAACTACCCGCAGCTCTTCTCTCACGTCGAGCACGTGCGCGCCCTCGTCGCCATCGCTCGAGCCTCGGCGCACCACGCTCCGGGCTGACCGACCGGTACGCCCTGTGCAGCAACGGCCCGAGGAGAAAGGAGGCGCACGTGCTCTACTGGGCCGCTGTCTTCTTCATCATCGCCATCGTGGCAGCCGTCTTGGGCTTCGGCGGAATCGCCGCCGGTGCCGCGACCGTGGCGAAGGTCCTGTTCATCGTGTTCCTGGTGCTGGCCGTCATATCGCTCCTCTTCGGGTTCGGCCGTCGCCGCGCGGCGGTGTGAGTCCTGGGCGACGATGAGAAATCGCCCCAGGCATCACGCTTCGAAGCCCAGCGAAAGCGCGCGAACGTACGAGGCCCAGCAGGCCCCCGTGCCGGCGGAGCTGGGGGGGACGACCGCGCGCGAACAGCCGCGTCGCGAGCCCGAGGAGACTGAACCATGCCCAGGAATCGTCGGCAACGAGCGTCGAAAAGGAACGTCGCGAAGGCGGCGCGGACGCTAGGTCCGCCCGTTGACGCGAACGAGCGCGTAGGGGGCTACTTCTTCGGCGTCCAGCCGTCGGGGGCCTTCGTGAACTTGAGCGTCATGCGGTCGCTCTCGCCGATGGCCGAGAGGGCGTCCTTGTCCTTGTCCCCGCGCTCGTAGGTCGGCGGAAGAGCCCACACGCCCTCGGGGTAGTCCTTCGTGTCCTTCGCGTTCGCGTTGATCTCGGACTTGCCGCCGAGCTTGAAGCCGGCGGCCTGCACCGTGTCGATCACGTACTGCTGCGGCACGTACCCCTTCTTCGAGCTCTCGACCGGATCGGCCCCGTCCTTGGCGCGGTGCTCCTCGATGCCGAGGATGCCGTTGGGCTTGAGGGCCTTGCGGCACTCGGTGAGCCACGTGTTGAACGTGTTGCCGTTGACCATCCCGTGCACCTCGCGCATCAGGAGCACCGCGTCGAGCGAGCCGGCGGGGATGGCCGACAGGTTCGGCGCCTTGCCGTCGACGACGACCGTCTGCACCTTGCCGAAGAGCTCCGGCGACTTGGCCAGGAACTTCGCCCAGCGCTGCGCGTAGAACGTGCCGCGCGAATCCGCCGGCCCGTTCGGATCGCCGGAGGTGTCGATGAGCTTGCCCTTCGCCGCCAGCATGGGGGCGAGAAGCTCGCTGTACCAGCCTTCGCCCGGCCCGACCTCGAGCACGGTCATGGTGGGCTTGATGCCGAAGAACGCCAGCGTCTCGGTCGGGTGCCGGTACTTGTCGCGGTCGGCATCGCCCGGCGCGCGCACGGGGCTGGGCAGGATGGCCTTCATCGCGGCCTGCTCGCTGGGGTACGTGGTGCCGGCCAGCTTGGTGGCCTGCGCGCGCAGATCGGGCGTCCAGCGGGCGAGCTCGGCGTCGCTCGCGGCCTGCCACTTGGCGCGATCCTCGTCGAGCTCCTTCTTCGCCTTCGCCTTCTTCTCTTCCTCCGGCGTCATCGCCGGCGCGGCGGGAGCCGTGTCCGTCGGAGCCGCGGTGGCGACGGGCGCGGGCGGCGGGGCGACCGGGGGAGCGGGCGGCGCGGGAGGCGGCGGCTCGGCGCCCCCGCAGGCGAGCAGAACCGAGGAGGACAGGACCAGCGAGGCAATGAGGGATGCGCGCATGGCCCGCAGGCATAGTGGCTCCCGGGCCGGGAGACAATGTGCCAGACGTCACGCTTCAGTCGCCGAGGGCGTACAGCTTGCCGTCCCAGGAGCCCACGTACACGGTGCCGTCCGCACCGATGGCCGGCGAGGAATTGACGTGTCCGCCCGTCTTGAAGGACCAGACCTGGGTCCCGGCGGGTGACACGGCGTACACGGAGTCGTCCCAGGACCCGAAGTAGATCGTGCCATCGGCCCCGATGGCCGGCGACGAACGGACCCAGTCGCCCGTCGCGAATGTCCACTTCACCGATCCCGAAGGGGTGAGCGCGTAGAGGTGGCCGTCGAAGGACCCGCAGTAGATCGTGCCGTCTTCCGCGATGGCGACCGACGACTCGACGCCCGTGTCGAACGTGTACGCCGCGAGGAGGAAGGACCACTCGGTCTTGCCGTCAGCGCCGACGGCGTAGAGCTTGTGATCGTACGAGCCGATGTACGTCGTGCCGTCGGCGGCGAGAGCCGGCGAAGCGTAGATCGTGTCCCCGGTCATCGACTTCCACTTGAGCGCGCCGCCCGGCGCGAACGCGTAATAGAGGAAGTCGAACGAGCCGACGTAGACCGTGCCGTCGGGGCCGAGCGCGGGAGACGAGTAGATCGCGCCGCCGGTCGCGGCAGACCACTTCTCCTTGCCGGTCGCACCGTCGACTGCGCGAAGCGAGTCGTCCAGCGATCCGACGTAAACGGTGCCATCGGGGCCGAGCGTCGGCGAGCTGACGACGTCACCGCCGGTCTTCAGCGCCCAGCGCTGGGTGCCTCCGGGCGTCAGAGCGTAGAGTTTGCCGTCGTTGGAGCCGACGTACACCGTTCCGTCGGGACCGAGGGCGGGCGACGACTGCACGAGGTTTCCGGTGGCGAAGGACCAGCGCGCGGTGCCGTCGGGCGAGAACGCATGCACTGACCTGTCGTTGGAGCCCACGTAGATCGTGCCGTCCTTGCCGACGGCGGGCGAAGACTCGATGGCGCCCCCGGTGGTCGCCGTCCACTTGAGCGTGCCCTTGCGCGTCCCGGCCGCGCTGCTGCGGCGCGAATGCACGGCATCGTGACCGAACGTCGGCCACGGCGATCCGGCCGCCCCGGCGTCGTGCTGCCCGCCGCCGCCGGCGCCTCCAGTCGAGGACGACGAGCAGGCTGCCAGCAACGCGCAAGCGGCCGTCGCGGCGACTCGGTGGTGCAGATGCATGCTGGTGCCGTCCTCCGAGGCTACCGCGCTGCGCTCGCGCTGGCGCATGCCACGTCACTCCCTGCTAGAACACGTGCCCATGGAGCCGGAATCACGGCTGGGCGGGGGGCGGTACGTCGTGAAGGGGCTCCTCGGCGAGGGGGCGCAGGGCGCGACCTACGCTGCGGTCGAGGTCGAGAACGGTCGGTCCGTCGCCATCAAGCGGTTCGACGTGCGCGGCGCGCGGAGGTGGAAGGACGTCGAGCTCGCGGAGCGCGAGGCGCGCGTGCTGGCGACGCTCGATCACCCCCTCGTGGCCCGGTACATCGAGCACTTCGAGGAAGACGGGGCGCTCTTTCTCGTCATGGAGCGCGTGAGCGGCGAGACGCTGGAAGCCATCCGCAAGCGCGAGGGCCCGCTTCCGGAAGCCGAGGTCCGGCGCTTTCTGGCGTGTGCCGACCGAGCCTTCTCCTACCTGCATGGCCGGCGCTCGCCGGTGATCCACAGGGACGTGAAGCCGGCCAACGTGGTGCGGCGCGGCGACGGGAGCTACGTCCTGGTCGACTTCGGCGCCGTCAGCGATTCGCTGCGGCGGGGGACCGGCAGCACGGTGGTCGGGACCATGGGGTACATGGCGCCCGAGCAGCTGCAGGGCCGTTCGCTGCCGACCTCGGACGTGTACGCCGTCGGCGCCACGGCGCTCGCCGCGCTGACCGGGGTGGAGCCGGAAAAGCTGCCGCACCGGGGGCTGCGCGTCGACGTTCGCGCCGCCCTCGAGGGCAAGGCGAGCCCGGAGCTGGTGACGACCCTAGAGCGGATGCTCGAGCCCGACCCGGACGACCGCGCCCCGAGTCTCGCGTACGCGCTGGAGAATCCGCCCGCGTCGGCGGCGGCTCCCGCGGCGAGACGCAGCGCCCTGTCGCGCGACGACGAGGCGGCGGCGGGCAGGAGCATCCGCAAGCTCCTGTGGGCGCTCTGGGGCGTCGGCTGGATCCTCGTGCCCATGCTGTTCGGCAAGTTCCTCGGCCTGGCGGCGGCCATCCCGCTCGTCATGTTCGGCTGGATGGCCATGATATTCATCGTCACGTGGCACCAGAACGCGCTCATCCGTGCAGCGCTGCGCTGGTGGAACGCAGGCAGCGTGGAGGCTGCGGCCCCCAGGCAGCGGGTCGAGGTGCTGCCCGGAGACGCCCGTGTGCGGGTGCACGGGAGCGAGCTCGGACCGGAGGAGGTCGTCGCCGGCACGGAGCTCCAGGCGGACGAGGCGCGGGGCGAGCGCGCCCGCTGAAGAGGCTCACTCACCAAGGCTTTCCGCGCACCTGGCAGCGGGATGACCGCGGTTTCTCTTCTGACAACCGCGGTTTCTCTCGCGACGGACGCGGTTGTCTCGACAGAGACCGCTCTTCTCTCGAGAGAAACCGCTCCCGTCATCGAATGAAGCGGGGTTCTTTCGAGATGAGGAGGCCTGCCGCGGCCGTCAGCTGGCCGTGACCGCCGGAAGGACGCGGAAATACAGGACTCGACGCGCCCCGCAGTGGTGGCAGTGCACGCGAACGACGCGGACGGCGTGGCCGTCGATTCGCTCGGCCGTGTGCTCGTCGACGCGATTGGGACCCTGACAGGCGAGACAGGGGGTCGACTCCGCACGTACCTCGATCTGCGATGCGGATTCGACGTCCAGAGGCAGTGCCGCCGTGCCGCCGGGGCCGAGGCGGGCCAGGCGTTCGCGTCCGGCGACGAGGCTCGCGTGGAGGCGCTGGCGAGGGCGGTACGGAAGGTCGAGCACGGATCGCATGGGCCGCTTCCCTGCAAGCTAGACACGCGATTGCCTGCTGCAACTCCCGCGAAGAGCTCATCCGCTCTTGGCAGTACGCTGCGTGGGGTCTACGTCGGAGCCCCATGAAGAAGAAGGCCTCTCACACGGAGTCTGCGTCCGCGCGCATCGACGCGCGGATCAAGGAGCTGGGGGACTGGCGGGGGAAGACGCTCGCCAAGGTGCGCAAGCTCGTGAAGGAGGCAGACCCGGAGATCGTCGAAGAGTGGAAGTGGCGGGGGACGCCCGTCTGGTCGCACAACGGGCACGTGTGCCTCGCCGACGGCTTCAAGAGTGTCGTCAAGATCACGTTCCCCAAAGGGGCGTCGATGAAGGATCGCTCCGGGCTGTTCAACGCGGGGCTCGACGGGAACAACTGGCGCGCCATCGACGTCCGCGAGGGCGACCGCCTCGACGAGGCCGCGCTGAAGAAGCTCGTGAAGGAGGCCGTGGCGCTGAACCTCGAGGGCAAGAAGGCGAAGCCGTCCCGCCCGCGCGAGATCCCCATCCCGCGCGACCTCTCGGCGGCGCTGCGCGAAGACGGCATCCTCGGGGACTGGGAGTCGTTGCCGCCGGGCAAGCGCCTGTACCTGATCAAGTGGATCGAGCAGGCCGTGCACGAGACGACGCGCGCCAAGCGTGTGGCGAGCGCCGTCGAGGAAGCCCACCAGCGGCGA
>DASVWO010000476.1:0-22959 GCA_036393165.1 Polyangiaceae bacterium
CCATTCTCTACTTGCCGGATGGCTATCCGCCGGCCGGGGACGCGCTTGCCGTCACCATCTCCACGGTCGACGTGGGCACCGGAGAGCTTTTGGACACGGACATCGTCATCAACGGGCGATACGCGTTCGCCGTGCTGGCGCACGACGCACGCCCCGCGGACGGGGCCCAGCCGGTCGCCATGGAGGGCCAGGCGGCCCACGCGGATGGCCCTCTCGGGCCCTTCGACCTCCAGCACGTCGTCGCACACGAGATGGGACACGCGCTGGGCCTCGGCGACGTGCAGAACGATCTCGGTGCCGTCATGTTCGCGTACACGAGCGCCGGCGACGCATCGAGGCGAGCTCCCTCGCCGGACGACGTGGCAGGCCTCGACTCGCTGTACGCTGGCGCGGATTGGCGCGCCGGCTGCAGTGCCTCTCGCGTCGGCCGCGAGCGGGCCGAAATCGACGGCGTCCTGCTCGCCTGGGTCTCGATCGGTTGCGCCGTGGTGCTCCTGCGCAGGCGCCGAGCGCGTGGCGTCCGCGCCGGGTCGCGCCTGCCGGGCACACGCGTCGCAACTAGGGCCCGGCAGGAGCGGCCAGAGCCCACCGCGATTGCTCCTCCCTGAACCAATCGAGGTGACCGTCGGCTCTGGCGCTCCTGCCCATCATCGCCGGCGCAGGGCGCGGGCGGCCATCGTCAGCGCGACGAGAAGCCACGGGAGCACACCGGAGCCGGAAGCATCGGGCACGGAACAACCTGCGCAACCGAGGACGGCGCGAGGAGGCGTCATCTCGATCGCGGGAGGGGCCGCGCCGTCGTTGTCCCCCCACGACCCACCGACCATCGCCTCGGCGTCCACCCATGGAGAAGCGTCGTCGCCGAAGGACGGCGTGCTCCCGGCCGGAGCGCCCGGCGAACCGCTGGCGTTCGGGCCCCCGTTCGCCACGTGCAGTCCACCGCTCGGGCGGGGCGTGCCGGTATCCCGCCCGCCGGCGGCGTCCACGGGGCTCGCCGCCTCGGGGCCCGCCTCGGGTACGGCGGCGGCCTCGGCGCTCGCTTCGGGGGCGTCGCTGGGGGAGCCGTTGTCGCCGGAGTCGGCAACGACCACGGGAGGGCCGGCGTCCTGCACGACGACCGGCTCGCCGCTCGAATCGTTGCCCGAGTCGTCCGAGCTCTGGCTGGCATCGTCTCCGCCAATGCTCGCGTCGTCGCCGACGGCATCGGCGGCGCTCGAGACTTCGGGCACCTCCGTCTCCGCCACGAGCGCGAGCTCGTCGGCCGAGTCGAGTTCGGCCTCGTCGCCCGCGGCATCGTCCGACAGCGCCGAGCCGGTGGCTCCGCCGTCTCGAGCACGTGCACAGCCATCGACACCACCCGCAGTGGTCACGAGAACCGCTGCCACACCCAGCGCGCCCCACGCACGGTTCGACATGATCTCGCCCCCCGATCCCTTCTGGGAGTGGCGCTCCGATCAAGGCGTGTGCCCGAGCACGCTGGCCGCCGTGCCTGGTTGACCATCGACCTCGCCGACTTACGAGTCGTCGTGTCGCCTTCGAAAAGGCAAGCAAGGGGGGCAATCCGATGAGCCAGCGATGGGAAAACGTCCTCACGCTCGCACGCGAGATCGAGCGCGCGGTGGAGAAGGGTGAGACACCGGAACTGACTTCGGCCGAGCGACTCGCACGGTCGGTCCTCGAGCTCCAGAAGTGGCTCGCCGGACCGCGACAGCCGAACCTCGGCGGAAGGTGGAACAAGGGACGCGCGCAATCGCCCAGCGAAGACTCGTAGGGCGTAGCCGACGCTCAGAACGTCCCGCGCACGCCGAAGATCTGGCCGCGCGCGTCGCCGAGAACGTCGGACACCAAGTCCGCCCAGGGCTCGAGGCGCGCGCCCTGGTTCTCCCGGGGCCGCAGCGACTCTCGCCCGAAGAGCCGGACGTAGCCGCGCACGATGGGGATCGCGGCGAGGGCCGCGATCCCGCCCTGAACGAGGCGATATGGGAGCCGTTCCGCTTCGTCGTTCGCGCCAATCACCGAGTACACGACGCCGAGATCGCTCTTGTCCCAGGTAGCGCCGATGTCGACGGTGAAGTCCACCCACACGGCGGTCACGACCGCGAGGATCGCCACTTGCGCGAGGTCCCCTCGAGGCAGGTTGTCCGTGAGCTGAAGCACGTCGTACGTGGCGAGCACGGCGAGGTCGGTCATCTTCGGAGCGAGCATGACGGCCACGTGCTGTCCCGGCGTGAGCGCCCCGGTCCACGTGGTCTGGCCGAACCTCAGGTGTCCGTCCGCTTCGACGGGATACGGGCGGACGCTCGTGACATGTGCTCCGAAGATCGTGGCAGCGAGGGCATGACTTCCCTCGTGCTGCGTCGTGACAAGCAGGTCGACGGGGATTGCCAGCCCGGCGCCCAGCGCGACGACCTCCGAGGCCTCGAGGCCATGGTCCCCGTCGGACGCGGAGCATGGCAATGCGCACGCGATGACACACGCGATCGCGAGGCACTGCGACAGCTTGAGCATCGGACGGCGCGGTGCAGGGCGTGCGCCGCGCCCGGGCTCGCGCGTTGCGTATGTGCGGAGGCGATGACGACGACGACGATCCGAGCCCGCGTGCTCTGTGCGCCCCTGGCGCTACTCCTGGTCCTGCCCGTCGCCTGCCGGCACGCAGACTCCTTGAGCGACGTGGCGGCACAGCCTCCGTCGAGCGCGCCACCTCCGGGACTGGGCAGCGAGGTTTTCCTGGAGGGAGTAGGCCCGGCGGAGGCCCTGCTGGACGCCGCCGACGGGTTGCAGCTCACGGTCAGCCAGCGAGAGAAGGTACGGGCGCTGAGGGAACAGCTCTCGAAGTACGAGGAGAACGCGCGCGTCGCGTTCCGCACGCTGCGCGAGGACGTCGCCGACCAGGTTCGCGCGGGAGCCATCCAGACGGCGAGCGTCCGGGCAGACGAGGACCGGGCAGCCGGGGCCCTGACCGTCCACGTCGACAAGGGGGCCGAAACGATGAACGCGCTCTACGCCACGCTGGATCCATCGCAACGCTCGGCCGTCGTTGCAACGGTGCGTGCGGATCGGCAGCGAAGCGGCGCAACGCAGGAGCCCGGACCGCCGTCGCCGTTCGACGAACCGCGAGGACGGCTCGACGCGATCCTCGACGGCTTTCCGGGGAGTCGCTTCGACGGCTGGACCGTCGTCCCCTCTCCGCTCGCACCCCCTGCCGCAGCGTTCAGGCAGATCGTAGATCGCGAAATCGCCAATCTGGCGAGACTCGTCCCGTCGTTGCGCGTCGCCGAGCGCGCGCGCATCGCGGCGAGCATCGAAAGCAGGCGCTAAGCTCGGCCATCGATGGCCCGCATCGCGAGTACCCTCACGGACGACGGCTGGCGCATCGCCCTGCACGTTTACGAGCCGTCCGGGGGCAAGCCGCGCCGGCATCCCGTCGTGCTCTGCCACGGGCTCGCCTCGAATCACATGGCGTTCGACGCCCACGCCGACACGTCGCTTGCGCGCCATCTGGCGTCGCGCGGTTACCTCGCGCTCGCCGTCGACCTTCGAGGTCACGGTCACAGCGAGCGGCCGACCCGGGGCGGCGAACGGCGGTTCGGATGGTCGTTCGACGAGTACCTGCTCTTCGACGTGCCGGCCGCCATCGCGTACGCCAAGCGCGTCAGCGGCGCTGCCGCGGTGCACTGGATCGGGCACAGCATGGGCGGCCTGCTGGCGTACGCCCACCTCGCACGCGGCGGCTCGCGCGACTTCTGCTCGGTGACCGCCGTCGGGTCGAGCCTCGACTACAGCGGCGCGAAGAGCGGGTTTCATGCGCTCCTGCCCCTCCGGTCGCTGCTCGACCGCATCCCCTTCGTCCCGATCGGGCTGCTCGGGCGGATGATGGCGCGGCTGGTCGGCCGGGTGGAGACGCCGTTCGAACGATTCAACGTATGGCCTTCCAACGTCGATCCCGACCACTGGCGCCACGTCTCGCGTCGCGGCTTTCACGCGGTGTCGCCGCCGGTGATGGCGCAGCTCGCGAGCGCGATGCAGGCGGGCGGTCTGCGCACCCGCGACGGGTCGACCGCATACCTCGAGGGACTCGCGAGCGCGACCGCACCCGTCCTCGCGATCGCCGGCGACCGAGACGCGCAGTGCCCCCCGGAGGCGGCCGAGCGCACGGTCGAGGCGCTCGGCTCTCCGCGGCGCGAGCTGCGCGTCTTCGGAAAGAGCCGGGGTCACGGCGACCACTACGGGCACTTCGACCTGGTCATCGGGCGGCGCGCAAAGGTCGAGGTGTTCCCCTGCATCGACGGATGGGTCGACGCCGCCGATGGCGCGGGGGCCACGGCAGAAACTCTTCCTCAACGGGTGCCGCGGACGTAATCTGGGGCTCCCATGCGGAAGATCCTTCGCCTCCCTCTCCTTGCAGGAATCACCCTCGCCCTCCTGGCCTCCGGTTGCGGCTACTCCGAGGACCAGTGGCAGGCGCAGCTCGCCAAGTACAACAAGCTGAAGGCCGACAAAGACGACGAGGACAAGCAGCTCGCCGACGCCCAGGCGCAGGTAGCCGCGCTGACGAAGCAGCTCCAGGACATGGGCGTCAACGTCAACTCGATGAAGGCCAACCTCGACGACCAGGCCAAGGCGCTGGCGGACTACAAGGAGCGTGCGCGGCAGCTGGAGCTCATCAAGGAGCGCTTCGAGAAGCTCAAGGCCAAGCTCGACACCCTGACCAAGCTCGGGCTGACGGTGAACGTCCGCCACAACAAGATGGTCATCTCACTGCCGGGCGACGTGCTGTTCGACTCCGGCCGAGAGACCCTCAAGAAGGACGGCAAGGACATCCTGCTCAAGGTCGCCAACGTCATCAAGGCGGACCAGCAGCTCGCCGCGCGCGACTACCAGGTTGCCGGCCACACCGACAACCAGCCGCTGGCGCACGGTCCCTTCAAGGACAACTGGGGCCTGTCCCTCATGCGCGCCCGCGAGGTCCTCGTGTTCCTCATCGACCCCGCCCAGGGTGGAATGCCCAACCAGCACTGGAGCGCCGCAGGCTTCGGCGACACCGACCCGGTCGCCGACAACACGAGCGACGACGGTCGTCAGAAGAACCGCCGGTGCGAGCTCATCGTGGTCCCCAGCGTCGAGGAGATGCTCGACCTGAAGGCGATCACGCAGGCGCAGTAGACGCGCACAGCCGTCAGGAGGCAGGCGCCGACATCGCGGCGATGGCGCGCCGCGCCTCGGCATGCGCCATCGCGACGTCCGGCGAAGCCTGGATCGCGTCGAAGTACCGCTTCGCAAAGCCCGACCCTGCCTCGTCGGGCGCGAGCAGCGTGGCGGCGGTGCGCGCGATCGCGGACAGCTCGGCCGCCGCGATCGCCGGCTCCTCCATGAGCTCGTCGGCGCGCGCCGCGAGCTCGCTCACCGGGTGGAGCCACGCGAACGCTTCATCGCCGATGAGCAGCTGCAGCAGGGCGCCCGGCCCTGCGATGGGTCCGTTCGCACCCTCGTACTCGGCCCGAGCAATGGCCAGGAGCGCCTTGTGCACCCCGAGCAGACCTTCGCGCAGCGCTTCGAGCTGGGCACGTGCCCCTTCGTGAACGACCACGGCCGCCCAGTATACTCACTCCTCCCAGGTGACTCCGAGGGATCGGAAGCCGGCCTGACCGCGCGTCGTCACACGAAGCGCCCGCGTGCCCTGCATCCTCTTCACCCAGCCGCGCGCGACCAGCTCGGCGCAGAGGATCACGCCGAGACGGCCCGAGACGTGCGGCACGCGTTCGGACAGGTCGAGGCAGGTGGCGCCCGTCGTGCCCTCCCAACCCTCGGCGGCCAGCCCGCTCCGGGCGAGGACCGTGGCTCCCACGGGCAGCAGGCGGACGGAAGGCTCGGTCCATGCCACCCAGCCCGCCTGCACTGCGCGCGTCCAGAACGCGACGGCGATCCGCCCGGCCAGGTGCGAGAAGCACGTGCGCGCCATCGAGAGCGCGTCGTTCGAGGCGGCGCGCCGACGACCTCCGAGCCCGAGCGTCGCCAGGTGCTCGAGCGCTTCGGCGACGTCGGGTCCCGAGAGCGCGAAGTACCGGTGGCGGCCTTGCGGGCGCACGACGAGGAGGCGGGCCTCGACGAGACGGCGGAGGTGGCTCGTCGCCGTCGACGCAGAGATCCCTGCGTGTCGGGCGAGCTCGGAGGCCGGTAGCGACAATCCGCCCATGAGGGCGATGAGCATCGCCGCGCGGCTCGCATCGCCCATCGCCTCACCGAGGTGAGCGAGCTGAAAGCGGGCACGCTGATCGAATGCCGAGGTCACCTCCTCACAGTACCGCGAGGCTCGCGTCCGAGACTTCGATGCTCATCGAAGCGCCCTCGAGCTGCAGCGAACCTCATGCGCGCCAGGGGTTGACGGGCTTTCGTCGGTGCCTCACGGAGGGAAGAGTCCCGGCGCCCTTCAGGACGCCGCGTGAGGTCGCCGACCGGTGCTCGAGGCGTGAGCAACTCCGCCCCATGGAGGTCCGCCGTGTCGGCATGCGTCGTGTGCAGAAAGCCCATCATTGATCCCATCCCCTTGCCGTCGGGAGCGCTGTGCCATCGCCGGTGCGCGGCTCGGCTGCGACTCCTGGCCCTGCGCTGCCTCCCTGGAGCGCGGCGAAGCTGGCTGCGCTCGACTCCCCTGATCGAGCCGCAGGACCAGCTCCCGCCAATCGTGGCAGACCTGCTCCGCCGGAAGGAGACGACCGGCTCCTGAGAAGACGTCAGAAGATGCTGGCCGCCGAAGGGGCTCGCTTGCGCGGGCGCTTCAGGGCCGGCGGTGCAGGGTGAGGCGGCAACGCAGGCTCGGGCGTCACCGAGGGAGCTGGATCCTCCAGCGAAGACGTCTGCGCCGGCAGTTCCTGCGCTTGCAACGGCTGCGCGACTTGAGGCGGTGGCGCCGAGGCTCTGGGTGCGGCGCGAACGGATATCCACGCGACGTCGAAGACGCAGAGCAGGACGAATCCCGAAACGACCAGCCAGCGGATCCGCGCAGCCCTCCTCCGGGCCCCGTCATCCCGCTCGGTCTTCTCCACTGCCGGCGGCTCGCGCCGGATCCTCACGGTCCCCGTCGGGCCACGATCGTGTCGCACCGCGATTCGTACGGTGCCCCGCGGCCCAAGAGCTGCAAGCGCTGGCGCGGGCGGAGCTTGCTCCACTGGTTCGGCGGGCTGCGAGTCCACGAGGGATGGCTCGACCGGATCCCCCGGCTTCGGGAGCGCTCTCGCGTTCGCCTCCAGCACGTCCACGTGGCTCACCCGTGCGACGCCTCCCTCCAGCGCCGCCACCGCGACAGCGCGAAACCGGCTCGTCGGGCTACGGCGCGGACCGATGGCGCGGGTTTCGGTCGCCAGCCACGTCTGCATCGCCAACTCCTCCGGTGCGGGCGCTGAGGGATTCGTCGGCTGCTCGTCGTCCTGGAACTTGTCGTCGCTCATGGTGGCCCTCACCCGATCCACGCGACGTCTTCGCCGCCCAAGGTCTGCGCGCGCTCCACCGCGAGCGACGTGATGAGGTGCGTCTCCCGCGCACCGAGCAGCCCGAACTGCAACCCGACGGCGCCACCGCGTGCCCAGCGCACGACTGCAGGGAGGACGAGCTCGCGGACCGACCCGGGGAGCCGCAGTCGCATCACGACGGCTGACCCGAACGGCAACGGCGCTTCGATCTCCGCCCGAGCGCCTCCCAACGAGACGTCGGTCACGTGGCACGGGAAACGCGTCCCCCCTTCCGCGACCAGCTCCGCGGACGCTTCGACCTGAATTCTGCGATCGGAACACCTGCGGTCCATGCGATGCGCTCTCCTATCCGAATCAGGATAGCAGGGGCGGCCGCACACGGATGGCCCTCGCCGAAGTTTGGTGAGGGGAGTTCGCCCCTGGACCTACCCTCGCAGCCCGCGGCTACGGTGAAATTACTTCGCGGCCTCCGTGTTAGCCTCGCTGCCCATGCGACAAGCCGCCCTGCTCACCCTCGCTGCCGCTCTCTCGCTCCCCCTGCTCGCGTGCGACAAGGAAGACGCCAAGGGCGCCTCCAACGAGTCGACGTCCGCCTCCGCCAGCGCGTCGGCAGCGCCGTCGGCCAGCGCGCCTGCGGCTCCCGCATCGGCCACCGCGAGCGCCGCGGCCAGCGTATCGGCGCCCGCTCCGAAGTGCCCGGCGGGCCTCACCGGCAACCCGACGCCCGCCTTCTGCATCAAGCTCCCGGCGTCCTACGCGGTCAAGGACGCGCGCATCTCGGCGACGAAGGGGTCCATCGCCTACGAGACCGGCACGCAGACCGACAACCTGATGGTCTCGTACGACGGCACGTCGATCGCCGAGCAGGCCAAGGACGTCGAGGGCGAGCTGAAGTTCGGTGGCGACAAGCTCGAGAAGAAAGGCGACCTGCCGGGCGGCGGCAAGTGGTTCCAGGGCTCGCACCAGGACTACGAACGCGTGGTGACGCTGGTGAAGGGTCCCTCGGGCCTGACGCTCAAGTGCTCCTTCGCCTACCAGCCGAAGAACGCGCCGCCGAAGGACGCCGTCGACGCGTGCAAGTCGATCGTGGTCCCGGCGAGCTGACGGCCCTCTCCCACCGGAGAACACATCGCAGACGGCACGGGAGTGACGGCTTCGGAGTGAACCGCGCGTCACTCCACCGGTGCTCCTCGTCGCCACGATGGCTTCCCCGACCGCATGCTCCGCAACAGCCACCAATGCGGCGGACGTCACGGGCAATTGGACCGGGACGTACGCGGACGCGAAGTCCGGCGTCACCGGCCCCCTCGCGGCCTCCTTCTCGGAGGAGAGCGGATCTCTGAACGGCACGTTGACCATCAGCTCCGGTTGGCTTTGCTCGATCGCCAACCAGGGCACCGTGAGCGGCAGCGTCTCCGGGAGCCAGGTGCAAGCGTCCGCCACGTTCGGGGTCGCCACAGCGCTCTCGTTCACGGGCAGCGCCGCCGGCAACACGATGAGCGGCACCTATCAGATCACGAGCGGCGTCTGCGCGGGCGGCAGCGGCTCGTTCTCGCTGTCGCGCTAGACCGGCTGGCAGGCGCCGTCGCCGACGACGGTGGTCCACTCGCGCACGCGCCACGAGGTGACGAGCCCGTGGCGCACGTAGGGGTCGTGCTCCGCGAAACGTCGGGCGACCGCGTCGCTCTCGGAACGGAACAGGAGCACTGCGCCGTCCGCGGGTTGAGCGAGCGCACCTGCGAGCACGAGCTCGCCGCGCCCCTGCGAAGCGCGCGCGAGATCCAGGTGCTCGGCTCTGTACTGCGGTCGGCGCTCCAGGTAGTCGGGTGCCAGTTCGTAGAAGAGGAGGTAGTGGTGCACGCAGCCACCTTACACGCAGCCGTCGGTCAGTCGACGTGCACGTTGACGAGCGGCATCAGCTTGAGGAGCGAGCTGTTGTCGGCCCAGTTGAGCAGGCCGATCTGCACGCCGTGGAGGCTGCGCGCGTAGTTGACGACGCCGATCGCGAGGCCGCGCTGCTCGCCCCGGATGCGGTTGACCGCGCTCACCGAAACGCCCTCGACGGAACCGCCGTCCACGATCTCGAACCATGCCGGTGCTAGGAAGACACCGCGTGCGTCCTTCGCGCCCTCGACGAGCGCGATCGCCACCCCGTCGAGCGCGGGCGCGCCGAGCCCGAGGCCCGCCAGGCCGACACCGGAGAGGGAGCCGCCGGCGCCCATCCCGAGACCCGCGATCATCAGCCCGCGCACGTGCTCGCCGGCTCCGAGGGCACCGACGGCGAGCGAGATGCCGTCGAGATCGTGCCCCGCGCCGAGGCCGAGCCCTCCGACGCTGACGCCCCGCACCGAGCCTCCCGCGCCCGCGCCGATCCCTGCGAGGGTGAGGCCGACGATGTCCTCTCCGGCGCCGAACCCGAGGCCGCCGACGCTCAGACCGTACACCGAGCCCCCCGCCCCGCCGCCGAGACCCGCGACCGTCACGCCGCGCAAGTCGTGTCCGGCGCCGGCGCCGATCCCACCGATGGTGAGGCCCGAGATGTCCTCGCCGGTGCCTACGCCGATGACGCCAAGAGCCAGGCCCGCAATGCTCTCTTCGGCGCCGAGCCCGACGCCGACACCGACGCCGGCGAGATCGCGCGCACCGGTGAGGGGCAGACCGAGAGCGAGACCGCTCACCCGTCCGCCGCCGTGTTCCTGCGGCACCCATAGCGTGAGGTTCACACCGTTGACGACGAACGGCGTCGCGTCGGTGACGTTGAGCCGCAGACCATCGATACGCCGAGAGTTGCCGACGCCGATGCCCACGTCCGAGATGGTGAGGTCGAGGCTCCATGGGGGAGAGGCCTCGGACGGGCGGGACGGCGCCGCTCGCTGCGCCCCCGCCCTAGCGGTGGCCAGAAGCACGGCGAACGTGCAGGCGGCTTGCAGCGATATCCGGCGCACCCGACGGTCCTTCGCTCGAGGCCTGCCCATTATTTCAACGCGCACGAGAATCGCGCCTTTGCGGTCGAGCGCGGAGCCGATCCGCTGCCGGGACTTGCACTTGCAACGGCAGTCGAAACCATGCTGAAGCAAATCGCACGGCTGGCCCCCATTGCGCTCATCGTAGCCTCGACCGCGTGCAGCGGGAGCGATTCGAGCTCGACGACCGATGACGGGACCGAGGGCGTGGACCAGGACCAGGAGCAGGTCGCGAGCACGGATTCGGACCTCCGCGGGGGCGCGGTTCGCGGCGGGGCCGTCGTTCGCGGGGGCGCTGTTCGCGGGGGCGCTGTTCGCGGGGGCGCCGTTCGCGGCGGCGCCGTAGGCGTCGGAGGCGTCCGAGGGGGAGCCGTCGTCGGAGGCGCTCGGTGGGGTGGCGTTCGCGTCGGAGGCGTCCGCCGCGGTTGGGTCGGCGGACGCTGGGCTCCGGGCTGGGGTTGGTCTCGCGGCGCATGGGTCGTGGGAGGCGGCGGCCAGTACACCTGCGTGACCGACGACGACTGCATCGGGCCCCTTGGCCCCGGCGTGGCAGTCTGCTCCTACGATCCGTCGGTCGCTCTCGGGTACTGCGTGGCGCCGAACTGGTAGACGCGGCTCACAGGACCGGCACGAGCTCGCCGCTCTTGACGTAGGCGCGGGCGCGCGCGGCGATGCGCTTGCCCTGGTCGGCGTCGAAGAAGACGGGAGCCCCGGAGCGTTCGTAGCTCATCACGTTGTCGACCACGCGGCTGTGGGGGTTGCCGAAGTAGTGCCCGAGCTCGTGCGCGAGCACGGTCTTGGGCGCGGTCGCGACCAGGATGAGATAATGCGCCCCCGACGGCGCGTGCCAGTGGACGCCGCGCCGCATCTGGGCCGGGTCGTCGACGTCGCGGAGCGAGGCGACGACGAATACGTCGATGTCGTGGGCCGTGACGTGGGTCGCCAGCGCATCGCGGTCGGCGCGGGTCTCCATGTGCGCCGTGCGCGCCTCGAGCGGTGAGCCATCCGTCCTCGCGAAGTGGACACCGAAGGGCTCGAAGAGGCCTTCGGCGGCATCGATCTCGGCGGCGAGCCAGGCGGGGTCGGCGACGGGCTTGCCCGCATCGTCGACGGCGATCGAGACGCGCAGGGAGAACGTGGTCGCCGCCGGGGCCGGCACCCCCGGCGAAGCCTGGGCGAGCACGAGCGCCGTCAGGGCGCACGCGGAGGGCAGCAGCGGGACCAAGGCGCAGGCAGCATAGCTCCACGTGAGTCGCGTTACTTCGGCGTGACCTTCACGATCGAGGTGGACTGCCCGGCGCCGAGCAGGAGGTAGAGGCTCGTCTCGTCGATGGCCAGGCCCTCGTATTGCCCCCCGTCCGGGTTGGGGATCGTCGTCAGCGGGCCCCCGTCGACAGGGACCTCCAACACGCCCCCGATGGCACCCGGGACGCTGGCGTAGGCCGAGTTGATCCAGTAGACGCTCGTCTCGTCGAGGGCCACCCCGGGCACGGGCGATTGCTCCAGAGCCAGGACCGTCGGCTTGCCACCGTCGAGCGGGAGGCGCATCACGTCGCCGGCGCTGTTGGTCCAGTATGCAGCCTGCTTGTCGGCGACGATCGAAACGCCCACCGTCTGCTCGTAGAGGAGCTGCGTGGGCGTTCCTCCCGACGTCGGAACCGTGAGCACGCGTCCGTCGCTCGTCGTCCAGACGAGTTGACCGCCCGCGGCGAAGATCCAGGTCCCCGCGCCGAGGTGCGACGCCAGCGTCGCGGGCGTGCCCCCGCCAACCGGCACGGACAAGACAGATCCCGAGCAGCTCGCGCCGGCGCATGCGGAGGCGGTCCAGTAGACGTTCGCGCCATCGGTCGCGAGAGCCGTGGGGTAGGGCACGCCGGATGCGATCGTCGTCGGCGAGCCGCCCGACGCGGGCGCTCTCGCGATGTAGCCGCCGTCGGCCGATTGTCCCTGGGATGCCCAGTAGACGTGGGCCGTGTCCGTGGCGAGGCCGATGGGGTAGTCGTCCGACGACGCGAGCGTCGTCGCCGCGCCGCCGGCCGCGGGAACCCTGAGGATGTTGCTCTTGCTTCCGTCGTCCTCGAGCCAGTAGACGGCGGTGGGACCGATGACCAGATCGGACCCGCCATACGAGTTGTCCTGCGCGGCGTGAAGCGTGACGAAGCATCGCCCGTACTGGCAGGTTCCCGCGCACGTCGCCGGGCTGCACGACGTCGCACTGGCGTCGGGGATGTCGATGCCGCCGCTGTCGCTGCCGCTGACATTGCCGCTGCTGGAGCCGCCATTGCGCGAGCTCGAGCAGCCGACTGCCAGGACGCCGGCCGCGAGCAAGAGTGGGAAAGAGAGGTGGCGGTTCACTATCGACGGCTGGGCAGAGCAATTGCACGGCCATCCGCCAATCGCGCGGGAACGCCGCAATTGCCCGAGGGCGCGCGCACCGCCGGTGGGTCACTTCGTGCCGAGCACGGGCGCCCGTGTCGGCGAGGGGCCCCTCCCTCTTCAGGCCGGATCGAGCGCCGCCTCGCTGGCAACGTACGGGACGTAGCGGAAATCGCGGATCGTCGTCACGCGGTCTCCCTCCCAGCCGAGCAGGATGAAGTAGGACGGCGCCGCGGCGCCCGCGACGTACGCAGCGAGCGCGAGCTGACCCTCGAGCCGGACGACGCGCAACGACACGTCCTCCTTTTCGTAGCGGCCGAAGTACATGGCCACCTCCTTGCCGCGGCGCTGCGACTTGGACACGAGGTCGAGCCGGCAGTCGTCCGCCACGAGGGCGCGCAGGCCGTCCCAGTCGCGAGCGTTGAAGAGCAAAGCGTAGCGATCGAGCTGCGCGCGGGACGCTACGTCGGTCGCAGCTTCCACCTCGGTGGCCTCGAGCAGCCTCGCCCGCCCGCGCACGAGCGCCGCCTTCACCGCGAGGACCGTCGTCCCCATCGTCTCGGCGGTCTCGTCGAGCGAGTGTCCGAGCACGTCCTTCAGGATGACCGCGCTGCGCTGCGTGACCGGAAGCGCGAGGAAGCGCACCAGGGCGGCGCGCACGACGGCCGGATCGGGCCGCTCTTCGTATCCAACCGCGTTCTCCATGTCCGCGCGCGGCTCTGTGAGCCTGTGCGCATGGCTCTTGAGGAAGTCGAGCGCCGCGTTGTGGGCGATGCGAAAGAGCCATGGCCGCAACGCGGGCACCTCTGGCGACATGCTCAGCGCGTAGAAGGCGCGCGCGAGCGCCTCCTGCACGATGTCCTCCCCTTCGATGACCGAACCCGTCAGGCGCGCGCAGTAGCGGTGCAGCTCGGGCCGCACCGGGCCGACGAGGGCCAGGAACTGCTCGCGAGCCTCGGCGAGTCCGGCGGGGGTGGCGGGCACGGCCGGGGCAGCGTACCCCACCTGGCAACCACTCCATGCGCATCCTTTCGGCCCGCTCGGTCGTCGTCAGGGAAGAACAGGAGGAATCGTGACCACTCCCGAAGTCCCCACCGCCGTGAAGACCAGCTCTGCCTTTTCCATGGAGTGCTCCGTCCGCTGCTCCATTCGCGCGGGCGCCGACCGGATCTGGAAGCTCCTGACCGACGGCCCGCGGTTCCCCGAGTGGAACTCGACCGTCACGCGCATCGATGGGGCCATCGCCCCCGGAGCGACGCTGAAACTGCATGTCCCGAGCGCCCCGGGACGCGTCTTCAAGCCGAAGGTGAGCGCTTTCGACCCGGGTCGATCGATGGTGTGGAGCGACGGGATGGCGCCGATGTTCAAGGGCGTCCGCACCTTCACGCTCACGCCGGGCACGGACGGGACGACGCTCTTCGCGATGACCGAGCGCTTCTCCGGCCTGATGTTGCCGATGATCAAGGGGTCGCTGCCGGACTTCGGACCCATCTTCGAGACCTACGCGAGGGACCTGAAGCGGGCCGCGGAGGCGTCCTAGGCGGGTCTACGGGCACCGCGCGCGTTCGATCTCGCTCGCGTGCTCCTCGTCCCCGACGCCCCGGTAGCGAGACGCGGCGGACTGCACCAGCTCCTGCACGCGCCCGGACCGCGTTCCTCCTGCACACAGCGCCTGCGCCAGCAGCCCCTCGATCGACGCGACGATCGCCGCGTCCTCGGCCGACATCTCGGCGTCGCGCGGTGCGGACGCGAGCGCGCTCTCGAGGAGCGCCATCGCCTCGCGGGGCCGCCCTCCGCGGAGAGCCGCCATGCCGAGCCCGCGCAGGGCGTCCGCGTAGTCCGAATCGCCGCGGGTGTTGCTCCGTTCGTGGATCGCGACCGCCTCCTGGTAGTACGCGCGTGACTCAGCGTACCGGCCCAGACCGGCGAGCACATCTCCGGTCGTCGTGTCGGCGTAGGCCACGTAGGTCGCGCCGGGGCCGTACACGCGGCGACTGATCTCGATCGCGTGCTGGCACGTGTCGAACGACTCGTCGTACTCGCGAAGGCGCATCAGCGCATCGCAGGCGTCCAGGTAGGCCACGCCGAGCGCGTGATGGTCCGGGGCCACGCTCTCGGCCAGCGCGATCGCCTTGCGCGCGTACTCGAGCTCGTCATGGCGGCGATTGGCTCGGGCGGCGATGACGCTCCGGTTCACGAGCACCGTGATCCGGCTCGGGTGGTCGACGCCGAAGGCATCGATCAACGTTCGATCCGCGTCGTCGACCAGGCGGCCGGCTTCGTCGTAATGGCCGAGAGACGCCTCCACGTCGCCGAGGGCGCGCGCGACCTTCGAGATGTGC
Organism: Polyangiaceae bacterium; assembly: GCA_036393165.1. GTDB lineage: Bacteria > Myxococcota_A > Polyangia > Polyangiales > Polyangiaceae > Palsa-1150. The sequence goes on from DASVWO010000476.1 coordinate 15,148, forward strand.
TGCGGCGTCGACGAGGCCCGTCGCGCCGTCTCGAGCGCGGAGCGCAGACGATCGGCCGCATCGGCCTTCCGGCCCTGCCGGTACATGAGCCATCCCGAAGCGTCGAGCCATTCGGCCCTCTGCTCGCCGTCCTCGCCCGTGCGCCGCAGCGTCGCTTCCGCGAGCTCGGACCAGTGCGCGGCCTCGTCGACTCGCCCCGTCTCGGTCAACCAGCTCACGAGATCGATCTGCGCCATCAGCCGTCGCATGTCGTCGCGCCCCGCCTCCGCCGCCGCGGCTGCGTCCAGCCCGTCGCCCACTGCGTCGCTCCATCCGCCGGAGTCGGCCTTGGCTCTCGCCGAGAGCAGGAGTGTCTCCGCGAGATTGGGCAGGAAGCCGAGGGCACGGGCGCGAACCACGAGGGGGCCTACCTGCTCGCGAGCGACCACGCCTCGGCCTGCGTCCAGGTTCGTCTTTGCCTCCGAGAGCCCTGCGCGAATGGCTGAAAGCTCCGCGCGCGACGCAGGGTCCGTGGGCTCGGGGGCTACGTCCGAGGTCGAGCCGATCGCCTCGCAGGTGTCCAGCCGCGTCAGCTCGCTCGCCGCCTGGACGGCCTTTCCGGCCACGTCGCGATCGGCGGTCTCGAGGACGCGGGTCAATGCACTCACCTCCTGGCGCCGCTGCTCGAGGCACTCCATGCGGAGCGCCATGAGCTTCTCCGACTGCTCACCGCGGATGCGCGTGGCCTCGCACGTGCTCCGGTGCAGCGCCTTCCAGCGCGCCATGTACGCGTCGATGCGATCCGACGTGCGCCGCCACGTGTCCTGCGCGTACGGCACGCCGGTCCCGAGGAGAGCCTGCTCGATTCGCTGACGGACCCCGTCGTTCCACGTCTCTCTCGCCTCGGCCTCACCGCCGGTGCACAGCTCCGCACGGCGCGCGACGATCTCGTGACGGCCGAACAAGGCGGCCGCGGCGACCAAGAGGGCACCAGCGGAGGCGATCCACAGGTTGCGTCGGCCGGCGGGATCGCGCCCGAGCACGTCCAGCAGGTCGCGCATCGATGGGAAGCGGGCGGTAGGATCCGCGGCGAGCCCGCGCTGGACGGCGCGACGCATGAAGCCGGGTATCGGTGCGCTCGGACGTTCCCGGGCATCGGCCTCCTCGCCCGGCTTGTGGCCGTGGAGGGCCTCGAAGAGCGCGACGCAGAACGAGTACTGGTCGCTCCGTGGGTCGGCCTCGAGCCCGCGCTTCAGCTCCGGCGCCATGTAGCCGGGCGTACCCGCGACCGCACGACCGCCGCTGGGCGAGCTCGTCGACGTCGACGTCGACGAGGAACGCGCGTCGCCCACCGGATGCGACAGCCCGAAGTCGGTGACCTTGACCTGTCCGTCGTCTGCGATGAGGACGTTGGAGGGCTTGAAGTCGCCGTGCACCATGCCCGCGGCGTGCGCGGCGTGCAGGCCTCGTCCGGCGTCGACGTACGCGCGGATCACGTCCCGCCAGGCCGGGCGGGTCTCGCGCTGCCACCGGCGAAGGGTGCGGCCCTGCACGAACTCCATCGCGATGTACGGCCGGCCGTCGACCACGCCCGCGTCGAAGACGGCGACGACGTTCGGATGCGACAGCTTGGCCATGGCGTGCGCCTCGGCGACGGAGAGCAAGCGGTGCGAGGGGCCGTCGTCGCGCGGCAGCTTCAGGGCGATCTTGCGGTCGAGGGTGCGATCGTAGGCGGCGTACACGTCGCCCATGCCGCCCGATCCGAGCTTCTCGATGACCACGTATCGGCCGAGGGTCGCGCCGCGCTCCAGAGCATGCTGCAGCGACGGGCCGGACAGCGGTTCGGTTCGCGGGACGAGGGGCTCGCGCTCGGCGAGCGTTTCGCGCTCTTCCTTGAAAGGACGGTCCCCCGACATCCCCCTTCAGGATAGCGCAGAGCCCGATCGCCGGACGCGACCGACTGTGCCAGAGCTCGGCTACTTGCGTGTGCGCGCTCGCAGCATCTGGAAGTACCGACGGCCGATGCCCGACGCCGCCGCGGCCGCGGCGACATCGCCGTGGTGCTCGTCGAGCAGCCGGCTGACGTAGCGGCGCTCGAACTCTTCGAGCACCAGGTCGCGCGCGCGCGGAAACGGGAGATCCGATGCCAGCGCGCGAGCCAACAGATCGTCGCCGACGTCCGTGTCGCCGGCAGCTTCGCCGCCTTGCCGGGGGTCCACGTCGCCGAGCGCCATCCACCGAGCCACGGCGTTGCGCAGCTCGCGGACGTTGCCCGGCCAGGAGTACGCCACCCAGGAGGAGAGCAGGTGCGCGGGCAACGAGCCGGGATCGCCCCCCATCTGCTCGATGAAGAACCTCGCGAGCATCGCCACGTCGCCACGCCGCTCACGAAGCGGAGGCAGCTCGATACGAGCCACCGCGATGCGGTGGAAGAGGTCGTCCCGGAAGCGCCCTGCCTGGACCTCCGCGTCGAGATCGCGGCGCGTCGCCGCGACGAGTCGCACGTCCACGCGGATGGGTTGCTCCCCGCCGACCCGCCGGATCTCGCCCCGCTCTACGGCGCGCAGGAGCTTGGGTTGCATGGACGGTTCGAGATCGCCGATCTCGTCGACCAGCAAGGTGCCCTTGTGGGCCAGCTCGAAGACGCCTCGCCGCATGCCCGTCGCGCCCGTGAACGCGCCGCGCTCGTGCCCGAAGAGCTCGGACTCCACGAGCGATGGCGACACCGCGGTGCAGTCGAACACCACGAACGGCCCGCCGGCACGGGCGCTCGCCTCGTGGATCGATTCTGCCAGGAGCTCCTTCCCCGTTCCCGTCTCCCCTTCGATGACGACCGGAACGTCCGCTGCCGCGAGCCGGACGCACGCCGGGTACAGCCGGCGCATGGCGACGCTCGCTCCGAGAACCCGCCTGAACGTCGTCTGGTTGGGCAGCGCGGACTTGGGCCCCTGACTTCGCACTTGCACGTGGAGCTCGGTCCGGCCCAGTCGAACCGTCTCGCCGCCTGCGAGCAGCGCATCGATGACGCGCACGCCGTTCACGAACGTCCCGTTGCGCGAGCCGAGATCCGTGATGCGAAGCACGTTCCCTTGCACGTCGATCGCCGCGTGCCGTCGCGACACGTGGGGGTCGTCCAGCCGCAGTGAGCAAGCGGGGCTCTTGCCGACGAGGACGCGCGGCTGCGTCCCGTCGACCATCAGGATCGGTGGAGCGCCCGTATCCGGCGTGGCGAAGAGGACGAACTCGACCCCGGCAGACGGCTCTTGGTCGACGCGCAGCGTGGCCGGATCGTCCACGTCGCCCGCGCGGCTCATGCCGTCATCGTATCACCTGCGGGGACGAGGAACTTCACGGCGCCGGGGTCCACGCTCGCTTCGACGTCGCCCTCGAACTCGCGCGGGCAGTCGTCCACGTGGGCCCAGTTGCCGTGACCGCTGATGCGCACGTGCTCGCCGCGGTACACCTCGAAGCGCGGCAGCGTGATGTCGCCCTCGAGCGAGGCTCGCTTCAGGTGGGCGCGCAGCGCTTCCCGGTGCTCGGGCCGTACCAGAACCACGTCGAGCTGTCCGTCGTCGAAGGACGCGTCGGGTGCGAGGCCGAGGGCCGGCCCCAGGCTGCGCAGGTTCATGACCGCGGCCAGGAGGTACTCGCCGGACACGTCGCGTCCGTCCACCTCGATGCGCGCGCGGTGCGGCGCATAGCCCGCGAGCTCCTTCGCGATGAGCCGGAACGCACGCCGCAACTTCTTGTGCTTCTCCGTCGCGCGTTCGGCCATGACCCACGCGAAGATGCCCACGCCGAAGCCCTCGAGAAAGGGCTCCCCTCTTCCCTTGCCCTGCACGACGCAGCCCATGTCCACGTCGCGGACGGCTGCGCGCGAGAGAACGTCGATCGCTGCACGCGCGTCCACTCCGATGCCGAGCGTGCGCGCGACGTTGTTCGCCGTCCCGGTGGGGACGATGCCCATCGGGACACCCGAGCCGGCGAGGCGCTTTGCCACCTTGCCGACGATCCCGTCACCCCCCGCGACCAGGACGGCCTCCCCGGGCTTCTCCAGCGCAGCGTCGAGCTCGCGCTTGTCGAACGGAGCGACCTTCCACCCGAGGTCCTCGATCGCCTCGACCACGTCGTCGCGATCGGGCATGCGTCCGTCGCCGGCGCTGGGGTTGTGGATGAGCGTGACGCGCATCGGCTCCGCTCCGTGCATCCGGCGGGCCACGATCTGGCGGAGATCCTGCCTCCCCGTTCTCATGCGGATCCTCATCTCGAACGACGACGGCATTTACAGCCCGGGCCTGCTCGTCCTGGCCGAGGCGGCGTCGCGGTTCGGCGACGTGCGCATCGTCGCTCCCGCCGTCGAGCAGTCGTCGATGGCGCAGGCGATCACGTCCTCGCGTCCCCTGCGCATCCACCACGCGTCGCTCGGGTCCTTCGAGGCATTCTCGGTGGACGGGACGCCGAGCGACTGCGTCGCCCTCGGCGCCTTCGCATGGGGTCACGTGGACATCGTCTTCTCGGGGGTGAACCTCGGGCTGAACGTGGGCCACACCATGTGGCACTCCGGGACGCTCGCGGCGGCGAAACAGGCGCAGCTCCTCGGCGTTCGCGGAATCGCCTTCAGCGCCCCCGCCATCGATGGGGTCACCGACTACGAGCCGATTCGCCCCTGGCTCGAGCGTGTCATCGCGATGCTGCTCCCCATGCCCGAGCTGCCGCTCGTCAACGTCAACTTCCCGTCGAACCCGACCGGGTGCGACTGGACCCGGCAGTCGGTGCGCCACTACGAGGGCATGGTCGTGCCGTCGAAGGATCCGACGGGGCGCGACATCTTCTGGTTTGCCCCCAGGCCGGTGGAAGCGCCGGAACCAGGGACCGACCGACACGCGGTCGAATCCGGTCTGGTGTCCATCACACCGCTGTGCCTGGACCTCACGGATTCGGGCACGCTGGCCCGGGTGCGGGCCAAGAGACGCCCGTGCGATGCGGCCTGAAAGAGTGCCTCCCGGAGGCGAACCGGCGATAGATTCCGGCCGCCATGTGGAGTCGAGCCCGCCGCCTGATCGCCAGCGCGAGCGGCTCGCGCTGGGGTCTGCTGGCCGCGCTCGTGGTGCTCGTCGTCCTGCGCGGACTCTTCGTCGACCGCCATCACGAGGGAGTGGGGTCCGACGGGCATTACACCTGGCTCTACACGCGGTCGCTCGTCTTCGATCACGACCTCGACTTCACGAACGACTACGCCCTGTGCGGCGATCCCGCGCACAAGGGCGCCCTCCGGGGGACGAGCCATCCGGACAACCCGTTCTACCTGGGCCCCTCCGTCACGTGGGCCCCGGTGCTCATGCTTGTCCGTGCGTTGGCGCCCGCAGCCGCGTCGGCGCCGGCGAAGATCCGCCTCGCGTGCACCGGACCGCTGGTCGTGCACACGTACGCCATCGGGCCGCTCCTCGGGGCGCTCACGGCGTGGCTGCTCTACCGCATCGGGCGCCGATACGCGGGCGACGGCGCCGCGGCGCTATCCACGGCGCTCCTCGTACTCTGCACGCCGCTCGTGCAGTACGCCTCGATCTGCCCGTCGTACTCGCACACCTACGACGCGTTCTGGGCGGCGGTGGCCATCCTCGCGGCCGTGCGGGCTGCCGAGCGCCCCGAGTCGCTCCTGCGGTGGGGTCTCGCGGGGGCGGCCCTCGGTATCGATCTGCTGCAGCGGCCCGTCAGCATCTGTTACGGCGCCGTCCCTCTGGCCTTCGCCATCGCAACGGGATTGCGCGCGCCGCGGCGCATGCCGCGCCTGGTGGGGTCGCTCTCCGCGCTCGGCCTCGGGGTGACGCTCTTCGGTGTGGTGCCGCAGCTGCTCGTCTACCGTTACCTTTACGGGACCTTCTTCGCGGGCGCGCCGCACGGACGCTACTACATGCAGTACGCGCACACGCACCCGTGGCTTCTGCTCTTCGCGCCGCACGGAGGCCTCTTCTTCACCGCCCCCGTGCTGTGGCTGGCGGTGCCGGGATTCGTCGCGATGCTGCGCAGCCGGGAGACGCGGGTCCTCGCAGGCGCCTCGCTGCTCGCTGCGGCCGCGACCATCTGGCTGTCGTCCGCCGCGCTCGACTGGGACGCGAGCGCGACCTTCGGGGCGCGCAGGCTCACATCGCTGATCGCGCTTCTGGCGCCGCCGATGTCCATGGCGCTCGCGCGCATCGCGCGATGGCTGCGTGCGCGTCCGGCCCGGGCCACCACCGCGCTCGCGCTGGCGACCCTGGTGCCCATCGCCTGCACGATGGCAGGCGCGGCCCGAGCGCCTAGCCTCGGAGTCGACGTCAGCCACTGGACGCAGGCGGAGCTCTACGGGCAGGGCGCGCGCGTGGCGTGGGGCGCGGTGGACCACATCGGGGATCTCGCCGTCTTGCCGGCCGAGATCGTCTACTACCTGCGCTATGGGCTGCCGATGCGGACGTTCCGCGAGACGACCGAGCCTGTCTACACGCGCGACTACCGGACGATGGCGCCACCGCAAGGGGACATCGACCTGCGCCAAGGACATCGCGGCTCGCAGGTCACCGGATTCGAGAGCGGCGACGACGGGATGAAGATGACGGGCAAGCGCGCGACGCTGGTCTTCGCCGCCGAGTGGCCCTTCGCGACGGATGTCGTCGTAGAAACCCGATGCCCGACGCCCACTCAGCTGCGGGTGGGACGTGGTACTGCGACGGGGGCCGTATGGTTCGGGATACAGACCGTGGGACCCGGAGACAGCAAGGTCGAATGGCAAGTGCCATCAGGCGGGTTCGACTCTGGGATCGTGGAGCTGGTCTTCGAGCGATCGGACCCGACAGCCGATGTCCTCGTCACGTCCGTGCACATCGAGGACAAGGGACCATACGGTCCTCCCCTGTGACCCCATGGGCATTGGCCCAGGGATGATGCACACCACGCCCGTACCTCCTCGTGGGTGCCGCACGATGTCGAGGATCCATCCGGCTACTCTGCACCGTCCTCCGGGAGGGTGCGGCGATACCCCTCAGCAGGGAGGGCCATGGTTGCGAAGGGATCAGGCCGCACTCACGCGCTGAAGTGGGCTTCCCCCTCGGGAGTATCGCCTAGATCGAGCAATACCTTCGTGGTGGTGGTCCGATACCTTCATGATGGTCGTGCGATTCTCGGCCATGGTCGTGCGGGACCATGGGCATACTCGCGCACGACTATCGTGATGGTCGTGGGGAATCTACGTCAGGCATGTGCGCAACCATCATGATGGTGGTGCGCAAGCATCACGATGGTCACGGACCACCTTCGCGATGGTAGTGCGCGATGATCATGAGATCCATGAACCACCATCATGGTGGTTCCGCGGAGTCTCATGGAGGTTCCGCACGACCATCATGATGGTTGCCGAGGACCATCATGATGGTAGTCCGCGACCTTCGCGAAATAACGCACCACCTCAGCGAAGGTCGTCCGCAGTATCCATGAAGGTATCGCGCCACCATCATGAAGGTATCGGACCACCATCGCGAGAAAACGCACAACCATGACGAAGAAACGCACCACCATCGCGAGAAAACGCAGAGTCATGATGAAGGTCGTGGGGGAGCATCATGATGGTCGTGCGTCTGCTCGGCTACGTCTCGGCGGCTCCCGCCCGTAGGTTGTCGCCATGTCCTCGTGGACCTGTCCTCGCTGCGGTGCACACCTGGTCAGCAGGAACGGGTCTCACGCGTGTGGCTCGTACTCGGTCGCATCCTTCCTGCGCGGCAAGGGCAGGCACGTACGCTCGCTCTTCCAGCGCTTCGAGCGAATGATCGCGCGGTGCGGTCCATACCGGCGCGCCCCCGCGAA
>DASVWO010000477.1:0-56075 GCA_036393165.1 Polyangiaceae bacterium
CTGCGGGCGGACCGATCGAGGCGCTCCGCCACCGATGCGTGCGACGGATGCGAGCACGCCTGCATGCGCAGCAGCTTGGTCCCCATCACGAAGGCGTTCAGCGGGTTCCGGAGATCGTGTCCGACGGCGCCGAGGAAGAGGTCCTTCAGGCGGTCCATCTCCTCGCGACGCGCACGCTCCTCGCGACGGCCCCGCGTGTAGAGAGACACCAGGGCCTGCACCTTGGCCCGGAGTACGTCCGGGTCGAAGGGCTTGGCGATGAAATCGACGGCGCCCAGCTCGTACGCGCGTCTGGCGTGCTCCGCCGTGTCGTGCACGGCGGTGAAGAAGACGACGGGCGCCTCGCGTGTGCCCTCGAGCTGGCGGAGCCGATCGACCGTCTCGAACCCGTCGAGGCCCGGCATGAGGACGTCCATGAGGATCAGGACGAATTCCTCGGTGGCGGCTATGCGCAGGGCGTCGGTGCCCGAGGCGGCCGCGACCGTCCGGAACGGGAGCGGTTCGAGGACGCTCTCGATGGCGAGGATGTTCGCCGGATGGTCGTCGACCACGAGGATCGCCGGGCGTGGCATGCGCAGAGTCCTCGGGTCGACCGCTCGTATGGCCATGTTGGGGAGCCCGGAACGAGCGGCGATGCGCCGCGCCCCGGGCCGAGCGCCGCTGCGGTGCACGAGGCGGGCCGTTGCAGTGCGCGCACGTAAGCCAATCGAAACCTCTATTTCCGACGGGCGAGCGCGCGGCGCTGTGGTGGCCTTGCGCGAGCTGTGGCGAGTTTGCGCCCGGCGGTGATCGCGACGGGGATCAGCGGAATTCCACGCGCGGGCGGATCGCGAAAGTCGTGCCGGCGACGCTCACGGTGATCATGGCCAGTCCGGGTGTGCCCGGGGCCACCAGCGTGCGGGCATACGATCCGTCGCCACGATCGGCGACCGGCGCCTGCCAGGTGCCGGAGGTCGCGTCGATGGTGACGCCGGCCCCCGGACCGAGTGGCGAGCCGTCCGCCTTGGCCGGGGTGACGACGACCGTCGCCGTCGACTTGCCGTCGGCCGGAACCACGCGTGGAGTGACCGTGAGCAGCGCGGGCTCCTGCAGCGTGAGCACCTGATTCGCGGGCGTGCCCGTCACGTGGCTGCGAAAGCCGCTCGGCCAGAGCACGTCCACGTCGGCAGTCTTCGCCGCGCCGAGTCCGAAGCGCGCCTCCGCCGGGCCGCTCGAGTCGATGATGCCGCCCGCTCCCACGGTCTTCGCGATGCCGGCCACGGTGACGATCGCGCCGCGGCCCTCCGGCGCGCTGGTCTTCGCCTTCGGCACGACCGCGAGCCAGCTGGCGCCTGCGCTGCCCGGATGCGACGCGACGTTCTCGAAGAGACGCGTCGCGCCGCGCCAGTTCGTGACCACGAGATCGAGATCGCCGTCGCCGTCGAAGTCGGCCGTGACGAGCGCGCGAGCGACCATCGTCGGGAGGTCGGGTTGCAGCGTCTCGAACGCCGAGGCGGTCCCGCGCCATTCGCTCTGGATCTGCTGCACGCCGTGCAGATCGCCGTCGAGCAGGACGATGTCGCGGTGGCCGTCGAGGTCGATGTCCTGCAAGGCGCTGCCCCAGCTCACCAGCAGGCTGCCGAGCGGGTCCTTCGTGGCTTCCAGCGCGGTGCCGCCGGTCGCGTCCACGAACGTTCCGGTGCTGGATCCCTCGAGCAGCGCCTTTCTTCCGTAGTTCGACAGGAAGTAGTCGGGGATGCCGTCTCCCGTGAGGTCTTCGGCCACGATGCCCATGGTGCCGCGCGGCACCGAGAGGACCGCGCCGGCGCTCGACGTGACGTTCGCGAACACCGGGTAGCCGTCGGCGCCAGGACCGTCGTTCCGGTACAAGCGGTCGCCGGGCGCGGGCGCGCTCGTGCCGGGGATGTTCATGGGCGCCGGGAGCGGGCGCGTGCCGTCGTCCTCCACGAACGTGTCGTTGCCCACGTACAGATCGAGGTCGCCGTCGCGGTCGTAGTCCGACGCCGCGACGGTCCACGTGAGACCGTCGGCATCGAAGCCGAGACGCGTCGCGACGTCGACGAACGTGCCGTCGCCGCGGTTGCGAAAGAAGGCATCCTGCCGGCCTGGATCGCCGCTCGTGCCGACGAACCCGTACGCGGCGACGTAGACGTCGAGCAGGCCGTCGCCGTCCAGGTCCGTGCAAACGACGGTGGTGACGCAGCTCGAGTCGGCGAAGCCTGCGGCCGCCGTGTCGTCGGTGAAGGTGCCGTGTCCGTCGTTCAGGAAGAAGAAGAGGGTGCCCTGCGACCACGGCTGGTCGGTCGAGAGGAAGAGATCGAGGTCCCCGTCGCCGTCCACGTCGCAGAGGGACGCGCCGTTGGCGACGCCGTGACCGTCGATGCCGCTCGCCGCGCTGACGTCGGCGAACCTCCACGCGCCCTCGTTCCTGTACACGTACGTCGGGCCGAGGCCCGAGGGGGCGACGAGGTCCGGCTTTCCGTCTCCGTCGATGTCTCCGGCGGCGACACCGATGCCGCCGGACATCCCGATGGCGAGGTTCGGCTGGTGCGTGACGTTCACGCCGCTCAGGCCGGACCCGACCTCCGTGAACCAGTGGGCCTGCGGTGGCGAGGCGCCGTCGGTCCCCGCGTCTCCCGTCCCCAGCGGCGATGAAGAGCGACCCGTGCCCGATCCGCACGCGATGGCGGCGGCGATTGGGCACAGCATGAACTGGACGAACCGCACGTCGCGACCCTCGCGACCGTTCCCGCACTTCTCGTTCTAGCTCATCGGAACCCGTTGGGCAGCCACCGCGTCGCGTTCGTCGGCGCGACGGCGCCCTTGCCGGTGAAGAACTTCCGCGCGCGGGTGATGGTCTCCGCGTGCGCCGCATCCCCGTTCTGGGCGTAGGCGGCCGCGAGCTGGTCGAGAATCCACCCATCGTCCGGCTCGATGCGCCGCGCCGTCTCGAGCTCGGCGATCCCCTGGGCGTCGTAGCCATCCTTCTTGGCGAGGACCCCGAGAGCCACGTGCGATATCGCGCTCATCGGACCGTTCGCGGCGGCGCGCTCGAAGATCGGGCGCGCCTGGTCGAGCTGCCCGCTCCGGAAGAGGTACATCCCCCGGGTCTCGAGGGCGCCGGAGTCGTCCGGATCCAGGGAGAGCATCCGGTCGAGCGCGTGCATCGCCTCGGGCACCCCCACCGGACCGCGGTCGAGCGTGATGCGCGCGTACCGCAGGAGCGTCTCTTGCGCGTCTGGCTCGAAGCGCAGAATCGCGGCGAGAGACCTCGCGACGTTCCAGGGCTGGCGCGCCTCGCCGTAGTGGCCGGCAAGCCAGTCGAGCAGCTCGGGGGAGTGGACGCGCTGCTCGACCACGTCCGGGGCGATGCGCATCGCGGCTTCGGGGTGGCCGTCGTGCGCGAGGGCGGCTGCCATCGTCGCGTCCATGTCGCGTCCGGGCGCCGGGTCGCCCACGAGGTCGGGCCACGCGACGAGCTTCGCCGGCTTGTCGCTCCCGGGGCGTACGGGCGGCGGCCGGCGCTGGATCCAGTGGTCGGTGATCGTCACGAGCTGCGGGCTCGTCGGCGGACCGCTGCGCATGTGGCAGTCGATGCAGTGGTCCCCTCGGGCGGCGCGCGCCTGCGCCGTCTCCGTGCACGGCTTGTCGGCATGGCACGCCTTGCACCTGTCGTCCCACCACGACGCAGGCTGGTCGAAGGAGCTCTTGTGCGGGTCGTGGCAGCTCGTGCAGACGAGCTTCCCGGCGGAGGCCTTCCAGCAGGCGCTCCGCACCATGCGCTCCGGATGCGCGAGCAGGATGAAGCGGTCGGCCTCCGCGGGCTCGCCGACGAAGTTCACGCGGTACGCCGCTGCCTGCTCACCCGGGCGGAAGCTGAACTCGTCGCGGTCGGCCCGCAGCGCCGAGGCGTTCGATTCGTGGCACTGCACGCAGACGTCGAGCTGCCGCGCCGCCGGCAGCTTCGCGGGATTGACGATGTCCGCTGCGCGCAGGCTCTGCACGTGCTTCGCGCCCGGACCGTGGCAACGCTCGCAGCCGACGCCGGTGGGCAGGGGGTCGACGAAGACGTCGTCGGTGCCGGCGCGCCGCTTCGGGTAGTCCGAGTGGCACGACACGCAGAAGGCGCGCAGCGGCTTCGAGAACCGGACGTTGCCCTCGACGTACGACGGGTCCATGTCCCAGCGCTCGGCCTTCGCGTAGTAGTCGAGCGGCACCTGGAAGTAGTGCGTGCCCTGCTCGAAGTAGAACGCCATGCCGTAGCTGCCGGCACTGTACGCGTGCGTGATCGGCTGCCGCCACGTCTCGATCGCGACGCCGTCGCCGTCGACGAGCTTCTCCTCGACGAAGTAGTTGTTCCCCTCGCGCACCGGCCGGTACGAGAAGCCGCTGCGCGCGTGCACGACGGGGTGCGCGGACCCCGCGTCGAAGATGCGCGCGAGCCACTTGCCGTCGAGCGACGACAGCTTGCGGATCCCCGTGCGCGCCATCGAGTGGCGCGCGTAGCTCGTGTAGAGGTCCTTGTGGCAGTCCTTGCACGCTTCGGAGCCGACGTATCCCGCCTCGGCGAGCCCACCGGGCGGCGTCGCGGGCAGGGGGCGGGACCAGTCGATGGGTGTGTCGTCCCAGTGCAAGTTCGAGAGCGGGTCAGCCGAGGCGGAGGCCGAGGCCGAACCGACGGGGGCGGCCGCGGCTCCCGCGCCGGGAGGCGTCGACTTGCCGCAGCGATCGCACCCCACGAGCAAGGCGAGAAGCCCGACCCAGAGGAGCTGCATGCGTCGCGACGACACGGGATCCCGCGCCAGTGTACCAGGCGCGATGTGATACCGTTTCCTCGTGCTTCAAGGGCGCGCGCGGCGAGTCTTCGTCGCCGTCTGGATCCTGCTCGGGCTGGCGGGCGCGCTCGATCACACCATTGCCGAGAACGTGCTCGGCTCGCGCATCGACCTCGTGCTCCCGCACCTGAAGTACGGGTACGTGATGTTCAACATCAACCCGCGCACCGTGAGTGTCTACGAGTACGCGGGGGCGGACGGCGTCCGGCACGACCTGGCGGACCTCGTCGCCACGCCTGCGCCTGGATACGCGCGGGCGCGCGTCGCGATCGACGCCGGCTTCCAGCCCGCGTACCTCGCCGAGATCTGTCTGCGCGCCTGGCGGGCGACGCACCAGGAGTACGACTTCTACGTCGACACGTACGAGGTCGAACCCGGGCGCAGCACCCTCACGAACACCAGCGTCCACCACTGCTCACCCCGCGGGCTGCGCGATGCCGCCGACGCTCGATAGGTTCTTCCGCGCCTTCGAGGGGACGCGGAGCGCGTACCCCGTCGCGATCTTCCGCATCGCGTTCTTCGCCGGACTGGCGCTGCACTTCTTCCCGAGCCTGATCTGGTTCGACGAGGGATACCGGCCGGGCGCGCTGCGCGCCGAGGACTGGAGCGAGTGGCTCTACGAGCACTTCTGGCGGTTCCCGCAGAGGGATCTGCACGTGCTGGCCGTCCTCACGATCGTGGCGTGCGTCATGGGCATCGTCGGAGCGTTGCCGCGGGTGGCCGCCATCGTCGGCGGCGTCGGCCTCTACGCGTTCACGAGCTTCAACTCGATTCACCTGCAGACGCTCGCCCTCGTCGAGGCGTGGGCGATCCTGCTGCTCTGGATGATCTGCGGCGGAGGAGCGGCCACGCTGTCCGTGGAGGCGCTGCTGCGCACGAGAAAGGGGGCAGCACCGGAGACGCGCGAGCCCAGCCTGCTCCCGGGGCTCGTCCTCTACCAGGTGCTCCTCGCCGTCTTCTTCGCGGGCGTCGAGAAGGTCCTCGCCGGCTGGCCGTGGAGCAACGAGATGGGCATCGTGCTCTCGTACCCGCGAGGGTTTCTCGTGCGCGACTGGGTTGCCGGCTCGAGCTTCATGCACGGGTGGCTGATGACGCACTTCGCCACCTGTTTCACGCTGGTCGCGGAGCTCGGGACGCCCATCGCGCTCCTCTTCAAGCGGACGCGCCTCGTCGCCCTCGTGGTCTACCAGGCGTTCTTCATCGGGATCATCGCGATGCTCGAGGTGCCGCCGCTCTTCTACTGCACGTTCGCGTTCGGAGGGCTGCTCGCCCTGGACGACGAGGAGGTCGACCGCCTGTGCGCGCGTCTGCGGCGTCGCTCCTGATCGCGGCGCTCGGCGCCGCCGCGGCGCTGGGCGCGTGCAAGAAGACGCCGCCCGCGCCGGCGCCTGCTGCCCTCGCTCCGCTCCCCGAGGTCGGCGAATTCCTGCCCCCCGCGCTCGACCGGCCCGACTACCTCGGCGCGGATGCGTGTGCGGAGTGCCACCGCACGATCTACGACGCCTGGAAGAAGTCGCCGCACGGCCGCTCGATGGCAGTGGCCTCGCCCGATACTGTGCTCGCCGACTTCGCCGGGCCACCCGCGTCGCTCGCCGACGGGACCGTCTCCTTCGTCCGCGAGGGCGAGGCGTACTTCATGGACATCGCGTCGTCGCGCGGGTCGCACGAGCGGCGCAGGGTGGACGTCGCGGTCGCGTCCGGACGCCAGCACCAGCTCTACGCCACCCGAAACGAGGACGGCTCGCTGACGCTGCTTCCCGTCGTGTGGACCACGAAGGCCAAGCAGTGGCTGCCCCTGTCGCTCTACCAGCCCGCCGACCTCGATCCCGCCGCGCCCAACTACTTCGGCGCGCAGGACATGACCAAGGGCTGCGTGAGTTGCCACCTGAGCCAGGCCTACCGGCACGTGGGTCCGGACGGCGTGAAGAACGCTTACGTGGATCTCTCCATCAACTGCGAGTCGTGCCACGGCCCGGGCGCCGAGCACGTGCGACGCCGGCGCGCCGGCCGCACCGACGAGGTGTACAAGGATCTCGCCCCGCTCGGCAGCGTCGAGGAGTCGCGCGTGTGCGGCGGCTGCCACGGCTTCCAGCTGAAACGGTACGTGTTCCCCCCCGCGCCGGACGGGCTTCCGCAGATCTTCGTCACCTCGCTGCTCAACCAGTCGCTGCGCCCCGACGGGACCCAGCACCTCACGAGCTACCAGTACGCAGGCCACGTCCTCAGCGCGGGGTTTCGCGAGAAGAACCTGCACTGCAAGGATTGCCACGCCCCGCACGGCCTCGAGGCGCGCGCGAAGGATGGCTCCTCTGCGGTCGGCGCGCTGTCGAACAAGCAGTGCACCACGTGCCACGAGGAGCTCGTCGCTCCGGCGAAGATCGCGGCGCACTCGCACCACTCGGCCTCGGTGCGGTGCGTCGACTGCCACATGTCCTATTCGTGGATCGGCGACGACGACCGCCGCCGCCAGCGCACGTCGGACCACTCCATCTGCGTGCCGCATCCGGCGGAGCACGTCGCCCTCGGCACGCCGGACGCCTGCACGAGCTGCCACGACCACGAGAAGCAGACGCCCGAGTGGGCCCTCCAGGCGCTGAAGAAGTGGGGCGCGAAGAACGCGCTCGGCGTGCGCGACTGGGTCGAGACCATCGCCATGGCCCGCAAGAAGGCGCCGGGCGCCGGCGCGCGTCTCGCCAAGCTCCTGACCGACCGCGACACGGTGCAGTACCTCAAGGCGTCGGCGCTCGACCTGCTCGACGTGCAGCCGCCGGACCCGACGCTCGTCCCCGTGCTGATCCCGTACGCGTCCGACCCGGACCCCTACCTCCGGGCGAGCGCCATCCGCGCGCTCGACGCATACGATCCGGCCGGTCGCGATCGCTGGCGTGCGCTCGGCCTCGCCGACGCGCACCCTTACGTGCGCATGGAGGCGTTCACGCTCTTCAGGGATCCGAGGTCGCTGCCGCCGCAGGCGATCGACCGCGAGCTTTCCGACGTGCTCGAGAGCATGTCGCCACCGACCGATGGTCTCGTGCACCTCGTCACCGTGCGGCACAAGCGAGGCGAGCTCCGCGAGGCGCTGCAGCTCGTGGACCTGCTGGACCGGCTCGCGCTGCCCCGCGAGAAAGAGCACTTGCGCATCGAGGATGTCCGGGCTCGCATCGAGGCGGATCTCGCCAAGGCGGACGGAGGGACTCCCTAGATGGCCGAGAGCATCCGACTTCGCGTGTGGCTCCTCGGGCTCGGTCCCGTCGTCCTCGTGGGCGGCGTGCTCGCCGTGCTCTTCGTCGGATCGGGCAAGAAGCCGGCGCCCCGGGCGGGGGCCGCGGTCGATCCGATGCCGAGCGCGCAGGCGGTCGCGGACACCGTCGCGCCGCTTCCTCCTCAGCCCGTGCCGACGGTGGCGACCGCTCCTTTGCCGCCGCCGTCGTCCCTTCCTCCGATCGTCGCGGCCGCGGCATCGAGTCTATTGCTCGCCGGACCCCCGCCCGAGCCGATCCCGGAGCTCGATGCGCTCTCGCGGCCGCCGGGATCGGAGCAGTGGACGGTCGAGCAGAAGCTCGCGTACCGAGAGAAGGCGTTCCAGGCGCTCGACGCAAAGGAGCGCAGCCTGCAGCAGGAGATCGCCCTCGCTCAGAGGCGAGGGGACTCGCAGGCGCTGCAGGAGAAGCAGGCGACACTCGACTACCTGCGTGCGCGCCGCGGCCAGATCGCAGAGATGATGAAACGGCGCGACCCGCTCCGCGAGGCGCTGCAGGACGCGGGCAACTAGCACCGCAGACCGCAGCACACGCTCCTGCCCGCGACGCCACCAGCACACAAGGAGGCGGGGTTCAGAATCCGAACGGAGTAAGGTCTTTGAACCGCCCGGAGTTCGGCTTCTGAACCCTCGAAATAGCTAACTGCCCGAAACTCCATACGGCACCAGCCCTGCAATACCGACCACCCGGACGACGAGGGGGCTCGGAGGAGAGGTCAAATGGGCAAGGGTAGGAGCTGGCAGGTTCTCTTCGGGGTGGGCGCAGGGCTGCTCGTGGCCGGCTACTCGCTGGCGCTGGTGGGCTGTTCGGACGCTGCACCGACGACCGGTCACCCGGCGGCCTCCCAGCTGAAGGAAGGCCTCAACATCCTCGAGGCGAAGGACGCCAAGTGGGGCTTCAACGCGGCGTTCGTGAAGGCCGGCCGCGTGGTCTACATCGAGTCGCGCACGGGCGCGCCGAAGCCGGAGGTCTACCGGAACGACTCGCCTGACGAGCCGGCGAACGAGATGGACCTGCGCTTCGTCGACCAGACGAACAAGACGTTCTGGGCGCAGCGCGGCGGCGACAGCTGGATCGACCCGGCGTGGACCTCCGAGATCCAGATGAACAAGGTGCTCGACCCGAGCCTCACGCTCGCCGACCGCGACGCGGACTACACCGTCGCGCAGGAAGGCGCCAAGGCGCTCATCGCGGCGCTGCCCGCGAGCTTCAAGGACCATGCGTACCACCTCAACGTGTTCGCCGGCATGACGCCGCCGACGCGCGATGCGACGCTCGTCGCCAAGGTCCAGGAGCTCAGCCAGAAGTCGCCTTCGCCGCCGCAGGACAAGGCGTACGGCTACTACGGCAGCTCGAGCTGGACGCAGCTCTACGCGGCCAAGTACTCCAAGGGCGCTGGCTGCTTCGCGTGGACGTGCGGCGGCTCGCACAGCGCGGTCGCGATGTACTCCAACCCGAACGTCGGCTACTGGCAGTACGTCATCGCGGCGTGCAACCACGGCACGTGCCCGGGCGCGAGCAACATCTCGTACGACTGCTACTCGTGGAACGGCGGCGGCTGGTTCCAGTACGGCGTGCAGAACAACGGTTCGACGGTCGGCGGCGTGACTGGCGCCGGCGACGGCCAGGGCGGATGCCAGACGGCGTACGCCTGGGACAGCGGCGGGTACGACCACCTCTGCAACGACGACGCGGCCTACGAGCTGTGGCAGGCGAAGGACGGGTCGCAGTGGACGTACCAGGGCTTCGAGAACGGCGACGCGATCGGGTTCCAGTACTACGGGAGCGGCTGGTGCCGCGGCAGCTTCTGCGGCTCGAGCCCGGCGTACTACGCGTGCGATTGCCAGACGTACGGCGGCTGCTCGGGCGACTGGAACACGCCGAACTGCCCGTGATACTCACGAATCAGTGAATCGACGGCTCATCGCAGCGGCGACCCTGGTCCTCGTGGCCGGGGTCGCCGTCGTCGTTTTCGGCTCCACGAGAAAGCGCGAGCAACATGCGGCCCCGGTGACGAGCTCGGGGCACGGCGCGGGGATCGACCACGCCATGGGTGCGGTCGTCGCCCTCTACCACGCGCCCGAGGGGTCGACGCCGTGCGAGACGGCGTACAACGCGTTCAAGGCTTCGCAGGACATCGCGACGCAGAAGAACCTGACGCCCGTTGTGATCAAACTCGCGCCCCGCGACCAGTTCCTGGCGACTTGCGGCGCGCTCCCGCCGCCGACGCAGCAGTGCATGGTGCCCATCTACCTCGCCGAGCACCGGCCGGAGTGCGTCAAGGCCAAGCCGTCGCAGGACGTGCTCGACTCGCTCGTGCAGATGAAGCACCAGGCGGAGCCGGGATCGCCGGCTGCCGACCAGCAGGAGATGTCGGAGCCTCCGCCGGCCGCCGCCCCCTGAGGTGGGAAGGGCCGCGTCATGATCGTGCCGCTCGTGACCCACGGCGCGCCCGATCCCGGGCACCCGGCGGTCGTCGCCATCGTGGACTCGGAGGGCCACACGACGTGCAGCGCCACGCTCATCGACCCGCACTTCGTGCTCACGGCCGCGCACTGCGTGGTGCCGCAGATCGAGCACGGAGCCCGCGTCGTGTACGGCGCGTCCGCCACGTCGCCGGCGGGGTCGGCGCCCATCGTCGCGCTGCGCACGCACCCCGGGTACGACCCGTCGACGTTTGCCGATGACGCCGCGATCGCCGTCCTCGGTGCGTCGCTGCCTGTCCCCGTGGCGCAGCTCGGGACGGCGCCGCCGGCGAAGGGCGCTGACGTGACCGTCGTGGGCTGGGGCGAGACGGCGATCGACGCGGGCGACTACGGAACGAAGCGCGACGGCATCGCGATCGTCACCACCGTCGGCGCGCTCTCGTTCGACCTCGATCCCGACCCGTCGCAGCCGTGCGTGGGCGACTCGGGCGGCGCGGGGTTCTCGGGGACCGGCGGCGGCGAGCTCCTCGTCGGGATCACGAGCCATGGCGACGCCGCGTGCGCCACGCGCGCGACGTACACGCGGGTGGACGCCGTCATGGGGAACTTCATCGTGCCGACGCTCGTCGCCCTGGGCCCGGGGACGGCGCCCGTCGGTGCGCGATGCCTCTATCCCGAGCAGTGCGCGACGGGCAACGCGAGCGCGTGCATCGCCGCGCCGGATCAGCCCGGGCTCTCCTATTGCTCGACCGCCTGCATCACGAGCACGCAGTGCCCCGCGGGGATGCGTTGCACCCTGGCCGCACCTGCGGGTCCGCGGTGCGTGTACGCCGCGCCGACGCCGGGCGCGTTCGGGGGAGCGTGCAAGGCGGACGCGGACTGCTTCGACGGCGTGTGCGTCGGCAGCATCTGCACGACGACCTGCGTGCCGACCGGCAACTCGTGCCCCGCTGGCGCGACGTGCCAGGAGCAGGGCAACGGCATCGACTTCTACTGCGTGCCCGGGCCTGCCTCGGGATCGAGCGGCGGGTGCGCCGTGTCGCGCAGGCCCACGGACAACGCCGCATGCTTCGCGGCGCTCGAGCTGTCGGCGATTCTCGCCCTGGCCGCCGCGCGGCGCCGCCGCCGCTCGCCCTGGTAGGATGCCCGGGTGACCGCGAGCCGGCGCCCCTCCCTCGCGTTCGCACTCCTGGTCGTCGTCCTCGCTGCCGTGGTGGCGGCCGTGCACGTCGCGCGTCTGCCCGAGCCCCTGGGCGTGGACCAGGGGCTCTTCGTCGACTTCGCACGCTGGGTGCCGCGCGGGTGGCTGCCGTATCGCGACATCTTCGACAGCAAGCCGCCCCTCTTCCTCTACTGGTGGACCGTCGCGGGGCTCACGCACGGGGACATCGTTCGGGCCGCGTGGCAATGGGAGGGCGTGTGGCTCGCCGCGACGCTCGTCGCCGCGTTCGCCCTCTGCGCCCGCGTGTGGGACCGCTGGGTGGGGCTCGCGGCGGCGGCGCTCCTCTTCGTCGGCCTCTGGTCTCCCGCGTGGGGAGGCTTCTGGTCGCGCGCGCAGGCCGAGGAGCTCCTCGCGCTGCCGATGCTCGGCTCGGCGTGGCTCGCGTGGCGCGCGATCGATCGCCCACGGCTCGCGCTCGCCGCCGGCGTCCTCGTGGGCGTGTGCGGTCTCTTCAAGATCCCGTCGATGGCGCTGGCGCTTTCGTGGACCGTCACGTGGCTGGCGTGCGCGTCGGCTCGCGGCGCGGCGGTGCGCGTGGCGTTCATGGGCGCGGGCATCGCGCTGCCCTGGGCCGGGGCGTTCGGCTGGTTCGCGGCGCACGGCGCGACGTCGGACTTCATCGAGGGCGTCTTCGTCTACCACCGGTACAACGCCGCGTTCATCGCGCCGGCGTGGGGCGACGTCCTGCGCGATTACTCCATCAAGATGGTGACCGACGCGCCGCTTCTGCTCGTGGCGGCGGCGCTCGGGCTCTTCCACCTCGCGCGCGCGCGCAAGGTTGCGACTTCGGGCGCCGTCGCCGCGATGCGCCTGCACTGGGTCGCGGCGTGGATCGTGGCCACGATGGCGGCCGTGGTACTGCAGCGACAGCTCGCGGGCTACCAGCACATGCTGCCGATCCCCGCGCTCGCCGTCGCCGGCGCGTACGGCATCGTCGAGACGGCCCGCACGTTCAATCAGCCGGCGACGCGCCTCGGCGCCGCCGCGGTGCTCGTGGTGCTCGGCGGCCTCTTCGCGCGCGACCTCCGCGCGTGGGCGCTCGCCTACGGTCCCGACGTCGCGTGCCTCCGTGGCCAGCTCCCGCGCGACGCGTATCTGCGCCAGATCCAGCCGGGCGCGTTCTCGATGGCCGACGAGGAGCTCGCGGCCGCCTGGCTGCGCGATCACACCTCGCCCGACGACGGCATCCTCGTGTGGGGCCTGTCCCCGGGCATCTATGCCCTGGCCGACCGCCACCCGACGACGCGCTGGCCCTTCCACAAGATCCTCCTGACCGACGCGCCCCTCTCGCGCATGTGGCCCGGCCTCGACCAGCGCCGCGAGGCCTTCCTCGATCGCCTGCAGCGCGACCTCCCTGCGTACATCCTCATCGGCCAGCACGATCAGAACGGGTTCGAGCCGCAGGACTCGTTCTCCTCGCTGGGCCGCTTCCGGGGCCTGCGCGACATCCTCGAGCGCGACTACGTGCCCGACGGCCAGCTCGGCCGCTTCCTGCGCGCCAAGCGGACCGGGGTACTCTAGGAGGATGGGCAGACTCGCCACGGCGGCGATCGCGGCGGCGCTCGTCGCGTGCAGCACGAGCAGCGGTGGCGGCTCCGACGCGAGCGCCGGCACGCCGTGCGGCGACTACTTCGACGCGATCGTGATCGGCGTGTGCGACACAGGGCCGACGCTGCCCGACGACGAGCTGGCTCGCGACCGCGCGCGCTTCGAGAAGGTGTGCCTGGCGAGCCTCGCGCTGCCCGGGAGCACGGTGACGCAGGTGCAACTCGAGGCGTGCGCCCAGGCCATCCACGCCGCCGGATGCACCGGCCGTCCCGGCGTGCCGGGCGCGTGCTTGTTCGCCGGCACGCTGGCGCCTGGCTCGGCGTGCAACGAGGACTTCCAGTGCCAGAGCGCTCTGTGCTTCGCGGCGGCTCCCGTCGGCGACGCGGGCGCCGGCACGGTCGGCGGGTGCGGCAAGTGCGAGCCCGTCGCGTCGGTGGGGCAGTCGTGCGCGATGGAGACGTGCGCGCAGGGAACCGTGTGCGACCCCACCAAGATGCCGTCGACTTGCGCGACCGTCACCTCCGGCGGCGTGGGGGCCGCATGCAACGGTGCGACGACCGTGTGCGACGTCGGCTTCTTCTGCGACGTGTCCACGATGAAGTGCACCGCGCAGCACCCGCCCGGGCATGCGTGCACCGGGTCGAGCGAGTGCACCGCTCCGGCCACGTGCCGCTCGAAGACGTGCGCGAGCCCGAGCCAGGCGGGCGGCGGCTGCTACATCGACACGGACTGCGTCGCGGGGCTCGGCTGCAGCATGAGCGAGACGTGCGGCGCGATCACGTGGGCGAGCGCCGGTCAGCCTTGCGGCGACCTGGCGCGCTGTCTCGTCGGCGCGTGCTCGTCCACAGGCAAGTGCCCCGCGGTCGTCGCGGACGGACAGACGTGCCCCACGGACGACGCCCATACGTGCGACTCGATCTCGCTCTGCATCAACGGCGTGTGCACGCTCGAGGACACCGTCGCCTGCAAGTAGCGTCAGTTCGGCGGTAGCTCGGCGGGGATCGCGGTGGTGCTCTCGTAGAGCGCCCAGGCGCCGCTGCGCGTGACCTCGCGCAACCCGAGCTGGGGCGGGGGACTCACCGCGCCGCCCCTCACGAGCACGTAATCGAAGTGGCGCGCGTCCTCCGGCGAGAAGCGCCCGGGTTGCCACTCGAGCTCCTCGCGGTACGGATAGCGGGCGTAATCGGCGCGATAGCGGATGGGGACGTTCCACACGACGGCGAAGGAGCGCGAGAGCTCGCCGCCCTTGGCCGCCTGGTAGTAGGCGCCGAAGTGCAGGTAGGGGAAGGAGCGCTCGCCGCAGCACGCGCTCGCGCGCGCGAAGGCGAGGGTGGCGACGCGCTTGGCCGGAGCCATCGCGGCGAGCACGCCGTCGAAGTCGCGCGCCTCGTGATCGAAGCACGCGAGCTGCCTGCCTGCCGTGACGAGCCCGAACGCCGCTACCAGCGCCGCGCCCGCACGCAGCACCAGGAGTGCGCGGCCCGTCATCACCGGGAGGAGCGGCAGCGCAAGGAGCACGACGAGCAGCGCGTGGCGCGCCGAGACGTACGTCGCAGTGTTCGTGTTGAGCGGTAGAACGAAGTACATGCCCACCTGCGCCGCGAACAGGATGCCCAGGGCGGCGGCGACGCGCTTCGGCTGCGGCCACGTCCCGCCGAGCGCGATGGTGGCCGCGACGAGCAGCACGAGGGCGCCGAGGACGATCGCCGCGGTGCCGTCGGGAAGTCCCCATGCGAGGAACTCGGTGAAGCGCTGCACGCGCTCGACGAGGCCCGGGTTCATCCGGACCCAGTTCCCCTCCGCCTGGGCCCACGTCAGCGCGACGAACGCCGCGGCCGCCACGCCTGCCGGCACGAGCGGCCCGAAGGCGCGCACCCACGGCGCCCGCCCGCGCTCGCCCGCGTAGGCCCACACGATCACCGGCGACGACACGAGCAGCATCGCGAGCCCGTGGAAGTGCGTGAAGAGGAGCAGCAGCGCGAGCACCCCCAGCCCCACCGAGCCGCGCACCGACGGCCGCTCCGCGAGGCGCACGACCAGCGCGAGCCCGCCGAGGAAGACGCCGGTACCCAGCAGGAAATTGAGGAAGCCCCAGTGCCAGAGGCTCCCGAAGGCGAAGGGAATCGCCGGCAGCAGCCACACGCGCGATCGACGCGTCGCCGCGAGCAGGAGCTGCGCCCCGGCGAGCGGCGCCACGGTGCACACGGCGATCACGATGCGCATCGCCGCGCCGAGCGGCATCACCGCGCCCAGCGCCGCGCCGAGCCAGTACACCGTCGCGTACGGACGCCCGAAAAAGTCGAAGGTGTACCGCTGCGCGAAGCCCCACGCGGGATCGCCGTGGTGGAGCATGATCGACACCATCGCGTAGTGCTGCGGCACGTCCACCATCGGCAGGTACCGGAACGCGAGACACAGCGCCGCGCACCCCGCGAGGGCCACGATCCCCATCACGTCGTCGGCCGTCGGTCGGGTCACGGGCGCGCGTCAGCCTCTCGCGTCCACGACCCAGCTCGCGAAGCGCGGATCCTCGCCGCGCTCGCACGCCATCAGCGCCGCACGGAGCCTCCGCGTCACCGGACCGGGCGCACCCGCGCGCATCGCCCGGCCGTCGATCGACGCGATGCCCTGCACGGGCATCGACGACGCCGCGAGGAACGCCTCGTCGGCGTCCGCGAGCTCCTCCGGCGTCAGGTGCGCCTCGCGCGACGGGATCCCCTCGGCGCGCGCGACGGCCAGCACGCTGTCGCGCGTGATCCCCGCGAGCACACGCTCGAGCGGCGGCGTCACGAGCTCCCCGCCGCGCACCGCGAACACGTTGGCGGTCGGCGCCTCGGCCACGTGCCCCTCGCGATCGAGCAGCACGACCTCGTCGTAGCCTGCCGCGAGCGCCGCCCGCTTCGCGAGCATCGGCCCGAGGTACGACGCCGCCACCTTCGCCTGCGGGGGGAACACCTCAGGCCCCGCCTTGCGCACGTCGCGCGGGATGTGCAGGCGCACCGTCTCCGCCTTCGGCCCCGGCGCCTCCGCCCCGGGCAGCGCCACGTCCTCCGGCGTGATGACCGCGATGGCGACGCTCGCCCGGTCCGCTCCGCGCGCGACCACGTCCGGCTCTACAGTGGAGACGTAAGCCGACCAGCGCACCAGGGCCGACTTCGTTCCGCTGTCGGCAGCCGCGCGAGCCGTCGCTCTCGTGGCCTCCAGCAAGTCCGCTTCACTCCACGGGATCTGCATCCCCACGAGCCCGGCCGACTTACGGAAGCGTGCGATGTGCTCGCGCGGCCGGAAGAGCAGCGCCCGGCTTCCCGCCTCGCGGAGCACCCCCACGTCGAACACCAGGGCCCCGCGCTGGATCGCATGCGACAGGACGCTCACGCGTGCGTCGTCCCAAGCGTTCAGCGTGCCGTTGATCCACACGGGGGCTCGCGCCATCGGACGGGAGACATCATATCGACTTCAGATGGCGCTCGCTTCTCGAGCGCTATACTGAGCCGACGACATGCCGGATGCGGGCACTGCTCACGCTGCGTCCGTGCTCGTGCAGAGTGCGCTCAAGCTGCGCGCCGGCGAACGCGTCGTGCTCGTGGAAGACGCCGGCTGCGTCGCGATCGCCGACGCGATCGCCTCCGCCGTCGAGGCGGGCGGCGGCTGGGTCAAGCGCAGCCGGCTCGACAAGATGACGACCGGCGGCGGCATCGCGCGCCCGCACAAGGTGATGCCCGAGCTGCTGCTGCTCGCGCTGCACGACGCCGACGCGAGCGTCTTCGTCGCTTCGGCTCCTCCCGCCGAGCTCTCCATGCGCCAGGCGCTGCTTCACGTCGTGCGCCAGCGCCGTCTGCGGCACGCGCACATGCCCGGCATCACCGAGGCGACGTTCTCGCACGGCATGCGGCTCGACTACGCGCAGGTGCAGCGCCTCGGCGCGCGCGTCCTCGGACGCATGGCCGGCGCGCGCGTGCTCGTCAGCGAGAGCGCCGCCGGCACGTCGCTCATGATGGCGCTCGGGCCGGACACGAAGTGGCTCGCGCAGCTCGGCGCGCTCGAGCCGGGCGAGTGGGGGAACTTCCCGGCCGGCGCGCTCTACACGTCGCCGGCGGACGTGTCCGGCGTCTTCGTCGCCGACGCGTCGCTCGGCGAGTTCTTCGGCGCGCGCGAGGGTCTGCTGCGGCCCAACCCGGTTCGCTTCCTCGTCGACGGCGGGCGCGTCGTCGACGTACAGGCGCGTGCTCCGCAGCTCCGCCGGGACATCGAGGCGATGCTCGGCGTGTCGCCCAACTCCGACCGGGTCGGGCTCGTCGCCATCGGCGTGAACGCGGGGATCGACGCGCCCATCGGCGACGTGCTCCTCGATCAGAACATCCCGGGCCTGCACATCGGCATCGGCGATCCGGCGGCGCGCGCGACGGGCGCGGGCTGGAGCGCCCCGACGTGCTTCGCCGCGTGCCAGGCCGTCTCGCGCGTGTGCGTGGACGGGGACGTGATCGTCGATTCCGGGCGCGTGGTGCTCGCGAGCCGCCGCAGCATGCCCGCCCACCGCATCCACACGCCCGTCCCCGGCTGAAGCCCGAAGCCCGGAGCCCGAAGCCGGGCGTCTTTCGGTCACTGATTCGAGCACTGCGAGGCGCACTGCGAGGTGCACGCGACCTGGCAGATGCACGTCTTGTAGCTCTGGTACTCGCTGTAGCCGTTCGGGTACTGGCTCGCGCAGTTCGAGAGGCACGTCGGGTCGCCGGAGCAGCCCGAGTCGCACGTCGCGTACGACGTGCACTGCGAGTCGCTCTCGCACGAGTCGTACGCCGTGGTGCACGTGGACGAATCGGCCTGCGTCTCGCACGAGGTGCAGTCGGTCGTCGTCCCCGTCGTGCACTTGCCGCCCGCGCACGTCTGGCTGCCGGTGCAGATCGTGCTGCACGACCCGCAGTGCAGCGGGTCGCTGTTCAGATCGAAGCACCCGTCGGGGCACATCGTCTCGTTCGGGATCGTGCAGCCCTGGAAGGTGGCGCTCTCGGTCGACAGCGTCGTGAGCTCGAGCCACGCCTGCGGCTGCACCGTCTCGCCGACGAGCGTGCCGTGGTCCTGCTGGTCCTTGTGCCACTCGTCGCGCTCGCGCGTGACGGTGAGCGTGAGCGCCGAGCCGCCGCCCTTGCCCACGGCGGCGTTCACCGCGTCGCGCGGGATGGCGAAGCTGCCGGTCGAGTCCTGCGCGTCGCAAGTGACGGTGCCGCCCCCGCCCGCGAGGGTGACGATGATCGAGTCGTTCCCCGGGTTCCAGGCGACGGGCACCGTGCCCTCGCCGAAGACCGTGGCCGCCGTGAGCTGGCTGATCGGCGGGTTCGTCTGCAGGAACGAGGTCGCCGTGAACTTCTCGTCGAACTTGTCGAAGCCCGCGCCGGACGCGCCCGACGCCTGCACCTCGATCTGCGCGCCGGCGAGGAAGGGCGCGCCCATGCCGGTCGCGTCGTACTTGTACGGCGGGAAGAGGGTGATGGGCGTCGTGGTGCCGGCGAAGGCGATGGCGCCGGCGTCGAACGACTGCGACGCGCGGCACGCGGGCTGGCCGGGCGAGGCGAAGTAGCACTCCTGGTTGTTGCCGCAGTCGAGCGTGCAGGCGGCCTGGCACGTCGGGTTGCACGAGGCGTCCCAGGCGCACGCCTGCCCGCTGCCGCACCCGTTGCCGCACGTGGGCGTCTGGACCAGCGTGCACCCGGCGACCTGCGTCGAGCAGGCCTTGGGGAGCGCCGTCGAGTCGGGGATGAAGCCCGCGGTGACGAGCGGCGTCGAGCTGCCGCCGGTCGGCGCGTGCGTCTCGCCGAGGACGACGGCGCCGTACGCGTGCGGGGTCTCGTTGGCGCCGCCGCCGCCGTCGTCGCCGCCGTTGCCGTTGCCGAGCGGCGTGGACGCGCTGCTGCATCCGACCGCGTGAACGATCGCGACCCCGAGGGCCACGGTGGGTAGTGAAAGTGAGAGGAAACGCCGCATGCTCCCAAGCCTCCGCCCTCGTCGTACGCGAAGCGCAGGCGCCACCTTCCCTCTGCGCCTCGCGCGCAACCGCGGCGCGCCAATCTGCATCGCAGGGGCAAGAACCAGGGAGGCGACCATGAATCGAAGAGACCTGACCGGAAAGACCGCCCTCGTGACCGGCGCATCCAGCGGCATCGGCGAGGCCATCGCCAGGCAGCTCGCGGAGCGCGGGGCCGACGTGATCCTCGCCGCGCGGCGCACGGACAAGCTGGAGGCGCTCGCGGGCAGCATCCGCGCGGCGCACGGGGTGCGCGCCGACGTCGTCACGATGGACCTCGGCGAGGCCGGGTCGGCCGAGAAGCTCTTCGCCGCGACCGAGGGCGCGGGGCGCGCGGTGGACGTGCTCGTCAACAACGCGGGGTTCGGTGTGCACGAGCGCTTCGCCGACATCGCGTGGGAGCGCACGGCGTCGCAGCTGCAGCTCAACATCGTGTCGCTGACCGAGCTCACCCACCGCTTCGTGCGCGCGATGCTCGAGCGCCGGCGCGGGTGGATCCTCAACGTCGCCTCGGTGGGCGCGTACATGCCGGTGCCGTCGTACGCGACGTACGCGGCCGGCAAGGCCTACGTCCGCAACTTCACCGAGGCGCTCGCCTTCGAGCTGCGCGGCACGCCGGTGCACGTGTGCTGCCTGAACCCCGGCGCCACGGCGACCGAGTTCATGGACGTCGCCGGCCACGAGGTCCCCTCGTTCGGCCGCATCGCCCTCATGTCGGCCGAGCGCTGCGCCCGCATCGGCCTGCGCGCGCTCTTCGCCGGCCGCCGCAACGTCGTCGCCGGCTGGTCCAACGTCTTCGCGATGTTCCTGATGCGACTGCTGCCCAGGCCTGCGATGGCCCGGCTGGCGGCCCTCTTCATGAGCGCCCCTCCGCCTCTCGCGCTGCCCGCCGCGAACGGCGCCGCCACGGGCTGACGTTACTCCTCTCGCAGCGCAGCGATCGGGTCGAGGCGCGACGCGCGCCGCGCCGGCACGTAGCCGAAGAGCAGGCCGATCGCGACCGAGAACACGATCGCCAGCCCGAGCGCCTGCGGCGGGATCGGCAGCGGCCAGTGGAGCGTCTTGGCCAGGAGCGACGCGCCCCCGAAGCTGACACCGACCCCCGCCAGGCCGCCGAACGCCGTCAGCAGCACCGCCTCGACCAGGAACTGCGCCTGGATCCGCGCGGGCGACGCGCCCACCGCGAGCCTCACGCCGATCTCGCGCGTGCGCTCGACCACCGACGCGAGCATCACGTTCATCACGCCGATGCCGCCCACGAGCAGCGCCGCCGCGGCGATGCTCACGAGGAGCGTCGCCAGCGTGTCGGCTGCCTGGATCTGCGCCGCGATGAGCTCCTCTGGGTGGCGGATGTTGAAGTCGTCCTCCTGCCCCTCCTGGATGTGGTGCCGCTCCCGCATCAGCGTCGTGATCTCGGCGACCGCGGCCGGGACGTCGTGCAGGCTCGTGGCGGAGCAGAGGATGTCGTCGAGCCACCACTGCCCGCCGCCCCGGACCTTCTTGATGATGGTCGTGTACGGCAGGTGCACTTCGTCGTCCTGGTCGCGCCCGGTGGACGACTGGCCCTTCGGCGCGAGGACGCCGATCACGGTGAACGGCATCCCGCCCATGCGCACGACCTCGCCGCGCGGGTCGAGGTCGCCGAAGAGCTGCTGGCGCACGGTCTGGCCGAGGAGCACCACGTTGGTCGCGTGGTCCACGTCCTGGTCGGTGAAGCGGTCGCCGAGGGCGATGTCCCACCGCTTGATGTCCTCGTAGTCCGGCGACACGCCGCGGTAGCGCGTCGTCCAGTTCTTCGTCTGCCACTGGATGACGACCGAGCCGTCGATGTTCGGCGAGACGCGCTTGATGGCGGGCACCTCGCGCAGGATCGCCGTGGCGTCGTCGAGCATCAGGTTGTGCATCCCGAAGGTGCCCGAGCGCAGCCCGTTGACGTTGCGCGACCCGGCCTCGACCCAGACGAGCGCGTCGCCGAGCGCGTGCAGCTGCGCCTGCGCCTGCTCCGAGCCGGCCTTTCCGATGGCGACGACCCACACGACGGCGGCGATGCCGATCGTGATGCCCAGGGCGTTGAGCGCGCTGCGGGCCTTGTGCCGCAGGAGCGCCCGCCAGGCCTGCACGAGCAGCGTGAACAGCACGGGATCCCGAGGGTTCTAGCGCGCCTTGAGCTTCTTGCGCTGCGCCGGCCCCATCGTGCCGCGCTGCTTGCGCGTATCGCGGGCCTTCTGGGCCGAGGCCTCCTTGACGTCCAGCTTCTTCGGCCCCGGCACGCCGGCGGGCTTCAGCGCGAAGGAGGCGAGTGCCTCGGCGTCATTTCCGTACTCCTGCTGCGCGACGGCCACGACCGCGTTCAAGACCTTCCGATGCTTGAGCTCGAGCGCCTTTCGGGCGTTCACCGCTCCGTGCAGCGCGCCTTCTGCGAGCTCCACGGCGCGGATCGAGTCGAGCAGCTGCTGCAGGATGTCGTCGAGGTCCTGCATCGTGTAGGCGACGCCTCCGACGCGGAAGGAATCGTGCTTCTTCCACCGGCTCCTCACCCCTTTCTGCAGCCCCATGTAGCGCGCGCGCTTCTCCGGCAGCGTCTTCCTGGCCATGGCGGCGAATGCTAGCGCGCCCGCAATCGGGGGAACACGCCTGCCCCGCGTTCCTCGCCCGCCCAACATGCGGGGAAGGGGAATACCCCGCGAATCAACCGCACCCGACTCGCGGGGAGAGTCCGTTCCCCGCAGTCCCGCCGCTTTCGCAACCGGGGGAAAGCCGTGACCCCGCGATGCGGACGCACCTGGATTGCAGGGCAGCCCCTTTCCCCGCAGTCCCGGCCTGGCTGGAACGCGGGGCGCGTCGTTTCCCCGCGAAGCAACCGCGGTCGACCCCGGTGCCGTTGCGGGAGGAACGAGGGGAACGCGCGTTCCCCGCGATGCTCACTGGATCCACACGCCCCTGGCCACGTCGTACGCCTCGACGATCCCGTACACCTTCATGGCGGGCGAGATCTCCTCCTCGCCCCCGATGGCGTAGAGCCGCTGCGGGGCGCTCCCGCCGGTGACGTACGCGGCGCAGAGACCCGCGCGCGGCGTGGGCATGTCGGGCAGAGGCGTCCACGTGCCCGTGCCCGCCTGGTAGGACGCGAAGTCGCCGACCGCGCCTCCGTTCGCGCCGCCCACCACGTAGACGATGTCGTTCTGGCCGCTCGCGGCGGCGAGCTTGCCGCGCTTGGTCGGCATCGGCGTGCCGTTCATCCAGGTGGTCCCGATGAATGTCTCGACGGCGTTGCTCGCCGCACCGCTCGCGTCGAACCCGCCGATGGTGAGCAGGGCCCCCTGCGGGCTCGCGGCGGCCATGTACCGGCGCGGCGTGGGCAGCGCCGGGAGGCTCTGGCCGCTCCACTGGCCGGGGAGCTGCCAGTCGAGGAGCGTGCCGACCGGCGCGCCATTCGGGCTGGTGGCGCCGCCGGCGACGTAGATCTGGCCGATGCCGGCGACGGCGGACGCGCCGAGCGCCATCGGCATCGGCGCGTCCGCGGACCAGGAGCCGCCGCCGCCCCCCATCAGGCCGAACTGCTCCATCGCGTTCGAGGGCACGCCGCCATTGCCGAACCCGCCCACGACGAAGAAGGGTCCCCCCAGCTGCCCGGAGCCGACGCCGGCGGCGTAGCGAGCGGTGAGCATGTTGGGGCCGCCGCTCCAGCTGTTGCTCGAGGGGTCGTAGACCTGCACCTCGTTCCTGGCGCCGCCGCTCGCGTCCATGCCGCCGAAGACGTACACCCTGTTGTCCGCGCCGACGGCGCACGCCATCTGGGTGCGCGCCATGGGCATCGGCGCGAGGCCCGCGCTCCCGTCGCCGCCGCCGCTGCTGCTCCCGCTGCCGCTTCCCCCGCCGCTGCCGCTGCCTCCGCCGCTTCCGCTCCCGCCGCCGCTGCCACCGCTGCTGCCCCCGCCGTTGCCCGGCAAGCAGACGCTGGCCGTGCCTCCCATGTTGCTGCTCATGACGTTGGCGATCCCGCAGCTCGTCCCGCTCGGGCACGGCATCGTGCTCGTCTGGTCGCAGGGCTGGACGCAGATGCTCATGGGATTGTTGCCCATGACGGAGACGCACAGCAGCCCGTTGCCGCAGGGGGTCGGGTTGTTGCTGTTGCTGCACGGCTCGAGCAAGCCGCCGTCGGAGAGGACGCCGGGGTCGTCGACGCCGAAGATCTTCGCGCAGCCGCTCCCGAGCGCGAGGACGGTCGCGGCGGCGGCGACGAGCGCTCCGGCTCTCACCACGTGCCTCGCAGCATCGCGCCGCCCAGCGTGGGCGAGAGCGTCAGGGCCGCGCGCGGCGGCATCTCGTAACCCGAAGGCGCGGTGACGAGCAGGACGATCCCGCCGGCGGCCACGACCGCGCCGCCGACGAAGACCCACTGCGCGATGTTGGCGATGGTCTGCCCATCCTGGCGGCGCTGGATGCCGTCCTGCGTGCACACGTCGTTGATGCAGTCGGGCGCGCCGTTGTTGTCGCTGCCGTTGTTGGACTTGTTCCACTGGCTCTTCGCGATGAAGCCGAAGACGGTGCCGGTGCCCATCGCGACGACGCCGGTGGCGATGGAGAAGATGCCCCAGAAGCGCTGGGCGCCGCCGCGTCGCTGAGGCTCGCCCTGGTAGATGATCACGGTCTGCGGCTGCGCCGGCGTCCCCGTCTGCGGTTGCTGCCCTGGCGTGGGCGCAGGAGGAGCCACGGGCGGCGGCGCGGGCGTCGGCTCGGGCGCGGGCTCCAGCGCTGGGATCTGGACGCTCGCGGTCGCGCTCTTGGCGACGGTCACTGTGGCCGACCACGGCTTGTAGTGCGGCGCGCTGGCGGTCACAGTGTGATCCCCCGGGTCGATCGGGAGAGCGAGCCCGAAGCTCGCCGTGGGGATCGCCTCGCCGTCGCGCCGCACCTGCAGTCCCTCGACGGGCGTCGCGACCGCGACGGTCAGCTTGGCGAGCGACGGCTCGAGCGCCGCCGCGTGGTCGCGCGCGTACTTCTCGCGCGCCGCCTCGCCGGCGTTGGCGGCGGCGCTGGCGGCGTCCTTGTAGGTGGCCCACGCGCTCGCCGTCTGCCCGTTCTTCTCGTAGCAGACGCCGAGGTTGAGGAGCGTGCCCACTCCCGGGTCGAGCTTCTCGCTGTCGGCGAACTTGGGGCACGCCTGCGCGAACTGTCCCGCGTCCATCAGCCGCTTGCCCTCGTCGTAGAGCGCCTGCGCGGTCGCCTTGTCGGCGGCGCTCGTCTGCGCGCGCGCCGTGCTCGCCGACGCGAGTCCCCCGAGAAGCGCCAGGGCCGCTGCGACCCGCTTCATCCCACCCAGAGATTACACGACTCAGCCGCGCGAGACGCGGGCGATCGGCACGTCCGCCCGCAGCATGTAGCCGCGGTCGTCGCGCAGGAGCAGCTCGCGCAGCCCGAGGCGGCGCAGCGTGGCGATCGCCGTGTAGACGCGCGTCGCGCCGGCCTTCGGGAGCATGCGCTCCCCGGGCCAGCCGGCGGAGATGAGGGCGTCCACCGTCAGGGGCTCGCCCGGGGCGGTCTCGCGGCGCTCGGCGAGGCGCTCGAGGAGCCGCTGCAGGGGGCGCCACCGGGCGATGCTCACGACGTCGCCGTGCGGCATGCGGAACCAGAGGCCGCGCGCCGAGACGACGAAGGCGTCGCCGGGCAGGTCCGCGGGGACGGATTCGACTTCGCCCTCGGGCCGGTCGGAGCGCGGGCCGGACGCCGGCACCGGCTCCGCCGCGCGCGCGATCGCTCGCTCGAGAGCACGCCGCGCGAGGCGCACGTCGGCGGCGCGCCGGCACTCGCCGCGCTCCGGGACGGGCGTCGCCTCGATCCGTGCGACGGCCGCGTCGTGCAGCATCTTCGCGCGCGCCTCGTCTCCGTCGGCACGCGCCAGGCGGGCCAGCAGGAGCTCCACGTGTCCGCGCCACACCTCGAGCGCCGCCCGCGCGCGTGGCTCGGCGATGCCCTCGAGCGCCTCGGTCGCCCGCGCGAGCGCGGCGCGGGCCGAGTCGAGGCATCCCTCGCGCGCCTCGACCGCAGAGAGCGCGCCGAGCACGAGCGCCTCGGTCGAACGGTCGCGGCTCTCGCGCAGGATCGTGAGCGCGCGGCCGTAGGCGGCGCGAGCGCCCTCGATGTCGTCCGTCTCGGCGAGGAGCATCCCCTGATAGCCGAGCAGCGCGCCCTCGGCGCGGCGGCTGCCGACGTGACGCGCGAGGAGGAGGGCCTGCTCGTAGAGCTCGCCGGCCTCCTCGACCTGCTGCTGCTCGTGCGCGACGGTCGCGAGCAGCCCGTTGGCCTCCGCCTCGAGCCGGCGGTCGCCAGAGGCGCGATAGAGGAAGAGGGCGCGGTCGCATGCGGCGCGCGCCTCGTCGAGGAGGCCAGCGTCGTGCGCGACGACCGCGAGGTTCCCGGTGTCCATCGCCTCGTGGCGCAGGTCGCCAGTCTCGCGGTGCAGGGCGATGGCGTGCTCGAGCTCGCGTGTCGCGTCCTGGCTGCGCCCCTCGAGCGCCGCGGCGCTGCCGAGCAGGCCGAAGGCGCGCCCCTCCTCGACGCGGTCGCCCTCCTCGCGGGCGATCGACATGCCGCGCTCGACGAGCCCGCGGCACTCGGCGACCTTGCCCTGCTGCATCGCGATGGTCGCGAGGCCGCGCAGCACGCGCGCGACGGCGGTGCGTGGCCCGCGCTCGGTCGCGATCGTGAGCGCCGCCTGCGCGTCGAGCGCCGCCTCCTGACCGCGCCCGAGCAACCGGTGCGTGTCCGACCGCGCCTCGAGCACGCGCATGCGCAGCTCCGGATCGAGGCCCTCCTTGTCGACGACCGACAGGGCCGCGTCGAGCATGGCCAGGCGCAGCGAGCCGGGCCCCTCGCCCGACAGCAGCGGATCGAGAGCGAGCGCCGCCTGCACCGCGAGCGCAGCGCCCTCGCGGCCGCGAAGCAGCATCCGCCGGTGGGCCGCGAAGAGGTTGTGCGACTCGCGCGAGAGCCACGCCAGGGCCGCGCGCGGCTCGGGGCCCTCGTGGCGGCGGGCGCGCTCGACGCCGGCGCGCGCGTAGTACGTCGCGTGGCGCGCGATTGCCGCGTCGCGCCCGCCCACCTCGAGCAATCGCTCGCGCGCGTGCTCGCGGACGGAGGCGCTCATGGCGAGTCGCGGCGCGCCGCCCTCCTCCACGCCCAGCGTCGCCCCGAGGAGCGCGTGCCGCCGCAGCGAATCGATCGCCTCGCGCCCCACGTGGCGCCCGGGGTGGGCGCTCAGGTCGAGCACGGCGTCGGCCGCCTCGAGGTCGAAGCCGCCGGCGAAGACGGACGCCTGCGCCAGCGCGTCGCGCTGCCACGGCTGCAGCGCGTCCCAGGCGATGCCGACGGCGGTCCGGAGCGACGACGACTTCGCGCGGGCCTCGCGCTCCAGCAGCTCGGCCGGCGAGAAGGCGCCGGCGCTCGCCGCGACGAGCTCGATGGCGAGCGGCAGTCCCTCGAAGCGCCGCACCAGCTCGAGGATCTCGCGCTCGCTCTTGCCGTCGAGCACGAGGTCGCGCCCCGCGGTGCGCGCGCGGTCGACGAAGAGCCACACCGCGTCCGGCGCGCCCCCGCTGCTCGCGACGGTGGTCAGGGCCCCGAGCTCCAGCCGCGTCTCGCGCTCGAGCCCGAGCGGCGCGCGCGCCGTGACGATCCAACGCACCGCCGGCGCCGCCGCGGCCCACTCGGGGAGGAGGCGCGAGAGCGCGCCGACGCAGCCGTCGGCCCCGTCGAGCAAGAGGAGCGTCGTGCCCCGCGCCGACAGCGCCTGCCCGATGCCCGCGCCGAACCCGATGCCGAGCGTCCACGCGACGGCGGCGCATAGGCCGTCGAGGTCCCGCACGTCCTCGAGGTCCACGCGCCACGCGCCGCCGTGCTCCACGTATTCGTCGACGAGAAGCCGTGCGAGCTCGCTCGCGAGGCGCGACTTGCCGACCCCGGCCGCGCCCGTCACCGTCACGAGCGGCTGCTCTGCCAGGAGCGTCCGCAGCTCCGACAGCTCGCGCCTGCGCCCGACGAACCGCGTCGGCCCGTGCGCGAGATTCGTGCGGGAAACGCGCTCGCGAACCCCGGATCCGGCGGGTGCCGGACGCGAGGGGGTCCGCTGGGGAGTCGCCGCCGTCGCGGCCGGCGGGGCGTTGGGCTCGCGTCGCTTCATCGCGTCCGTTCGCTGCGGGCTGGTCCGGATGAAGGTTAGCAGCAAATGCTGCCCCGCGTCAGGTCCGCGGCGTCACATCGTGCAGGCGGTCCACCGAGCGCAGCCTGGGGAAGCGCCAGACCCACAGGGCGACGACGAGGAGAGTGCCGACGCCGCCGAGGACGACCGATTCGACGGTGCCGAAGAGCTGTGCGGTGAGGCCGGACTCGAACTCGCCGAGCTCGTTGCTCGCGCCGATGAACACCATGTTGACCGCGCTCACGCGCCCGCGCATCGCGTCCGGCGTCGCGAGCTGCACGAGGGCGGAGCGGACGACGACGCTCACCATGTCCGAGGCGCCGACCACCACGAGGGCGGCGAGCGAGAGGGCGAAGTTGCGCGACAGCCCGAAGACGATGGTCGCGGCGCCGAAGACGGCGACGCAAGCGAGCATCTTCGCCCCTGCGCGTCGCTCGATGGGCCGGAGCGCGAGCGCGACCCCGGTCACCGCGGCCCCGACCGCAGGCGCGCTGCGCAGCGCCCCGAGCGCCCACGGGCCCGAGTGCAGGATGTCGCGCGCGTAGACGGGGAGCAGCGCCGTCGCTCCCCCGAGGAGCACCGCGAACAGATCGAGCGCGATGGCGCCGAGGATCACCTGGTTGTCGCGCACGTACCTCACGCCTGCGAGGAGCGTCTGCGCGCTCGCGGGTTCCTTGCGTGCTGGCACCGCCACGCGGCGCATCAGTGCGAGGCACACGAAGGCGCCGATCATCGCGCCCGCACCGAGCAGGTACACGCGCTCGGCGCCGCCGAACGCCGCGTAGGCGATGCCGCCGAACGTCGGCGCGATGACCATCGCGCCCTGCCACATCGAAGAGCCCCACGTCACCGCGTTGGCGAAGTGCTCCGTCGGCACGAGCAGGGGCACGAGCGACTGGCTCGCGGGACCGAGGAAGGCGCGCGCGACGCCGAGGCCGACGAGCATCGCGTAGATGGGCGCGACGCCCGCGCCCGAGTGCGCGAACGCCGCGAGCGCGACCATGAGCCCCGCCATCGCCGCGTAGCAGGTCATCATGATGCGCCGCCGCTCGACGCGGTCGGCGACGTGCCCCGTGACGATCGACAGCGCCGCGGCCGGGACGAACTGCGCGAGCCCCACCCACGCGAGGTCCATGGGCCTGTGGGTCAGCGTGTAGACCTGCCAGCCGACGGCCACGCTCTGCATCTGCGTTCCGAGCACGGCCAGGAGGCGCGCTCCCTGGAAGAGCTTGAACTGCCGGTGCGTGAACGCGGCCCACCAGGGGACCCGACCGGCGCGCGCATCCGTGGTCACGTGGCGCACGATACGTCACAGCGTTGAAATTTGTTCGTTCGGTGGAACGAACGAAGTGAAGCAGCGTGAAAGAGAGCGAGCGCTTCGCTCCTCTCGCGCTCACACACGGCGCCGGCAGTTTTCCGGCGCGAGGGATACATCCATGCGCAAGTCCACAGTGCTGTTCGTCCTCGTGTCCATCGTGTGCGCCACCGCCGCGGGTTGCTCTCCGTACGCGGATCGCGGCCCCGTCGCGTTCGCGCCCCGCGTCTACCCGTACCTCCCCAGCGTGACGAACTCGCCCTCCACGACGCTCCCCGACGACCCCCCGGTCAGTATCGTTCAGCGCTGACGGTAACGTTGTAAACTCGCTGTTTTCAACGCGTTTCTCCGTCGATAAGCCCTTGTGCAAAGGGCCCGCCTTCCCCATCGTGACGGTCCGGGAGAGGAGGCGCGAGCCATGCGCAACAAGGGAACCGTTCTCGTGATCGTCGGTGCGGCTGCGGCCATCGGCGTGGCCTGCGGAGGAAAGGGCGGAAACATCCTTCTACCGGGCGGACCGCTCGGCGGCGCACCCGGCTCCGGTGACGACGGCGGGGGCGTGGCGTCGTCGAGCAGCGGCGGCAACGGCAGCTCGAGCGGTGGCGTCACCGACGCCGGCTCGATCGGCGACGGATCGACGCACCCGCCGCACACCGACGCGGGCGGCAAGCACGACGGCGGATCCAGCAGCGGCGGCGGGGGCGACGCGTCCATCCCCTGCTACTCGGAGCCGTACGATCCGCACGCGAACATCGCGGACGTCGCCGCCGCGTTCGACGGCAACAACTGGGCGACGAGCGCGCTCACGGTCCTGCAGCGCCGCTACCCGACGGGCTACTTCGTCCTGAACGCCGGGCAGAACGACCCGCAGCTCCCGCAGTTCGTCGACGCCTCGTCGTGGTCGGCCCTCATGGGATCGATGATGACGATGCTCGACGTCGAGACCGGGCAGTGGGACTTCGACAACTCGAACGCGACGGCGCACCCGTTCGTCATCCTCGACACCATGCAGCTCAGCGTGCCCGTGATGACCACGTGGCAGCAGGGTGAGGTCCTGCAGTACATCACCGACGGGTCGACGCAGACCTACGACCAGACCGAGCTCCAGGGTCAGGAGGGGACCTACGACGGCGTGTTCCTCTTCGACGACATCGACACGGCGGCCGAGGCCCTGGCGACGGCGACGGCGGTGGGCGACCAGCTCACATACGCCCTGCCGGCGCGCGACGGCATGGCTGCGCACCTCTACTACATGGAGCTCTATCTGAAGGACGGTCGGACGAACCACGCAACCGAGTACGCGGCCATCAAGGCGGACCCCGGGTGGCAGAAGGTCGTTCGATACGAATGGGCGCGCGGCCACTTCTGGGACGCGCAGGCGACGCCGAA
Source organism: Polyangiaceae bacterium (assembly GCA_036393165.1). GTDB lineage: Bacteria > Myxococcota_A > Polyangia > Polyangiales > Polyangiaceae > Palsa-1150. The sequence goes on from DASVWO010000477.1 coordinate 30,212, forward strand.
CGCGAACCTGCAGAGCGCAGCAGCCCCCATCTGGACGCACATCGTCGACCCGGCGAACCTGCAGGAGATCCAGCTCTTCACCGGCGAGTCGCCGGATGCAGTGGCCTGTCATCCCTGAGCGCACAGTTCAAAGCGAATCTGCGAGGCGAACCTTTCAGTTTCGAAAGTGAAAAGAGCATCGCTCCACACACGTACGGACTGAACCCTGCATCCGCCTTCCCGCCGATCGGTAGACAACACGCCTGATAACTCAAGCGTTTGCGTCGCGCGTCCGCCCGAAGCGTAATTCGAGCGCGGTGGTGAACGGTTTTTGCTTTGCGTTCCTCCAGCCCATCTGCGCGTTTCAGACGCGAAAGTGGGCGCATAGCCGGGCACCGTGTGGGGTCCGCTCGGTGTCGGACGCGTAGGAGGAGACGATGCAATCTCTCGGCGGCAAGGTCGGTCGAATCACGGTCCTCGGCGCTCTTTGCGTGGGCGTGGCGGCGGGAAGCGCCGCGTGCAGCTCCTCGGGCGGCCCGGGTGAGCCGACGGCGTCGACGGGGCAAGCCGTCACCGCCGCACAGATCGCGCACGGCCAGAACATCTGGCTGAAGGCGACCTTCGGGGGGCAGATCTTCTTCTCGCTGATCTTGCCCGGCGCGCCCCTCAACCTGCCCCTCGGCTTCGGACAGGTGCTCACGACGCCGCGCTCCCAGCGCTTCACGCAGTGGGGCGTCGTCAACGACCCTGGCTGCACCGACGGCAACGCGCTGACGGGTGGCCTCGACATCTGCGCGAACGACACGGATCCGAACGACCCCGAGGAGCCTCTCTTCGGGGAGCCGAGCGGCGTGGTCGGCATCCGCAAGTTCCCGAACCCGATCTTCAACCCGCAGCAGCCGCCGAGCGCGAGCAACTCGCCGTTCATCTTCGGCGTGTCGTGCGCCGGTTGCCACGCGGGTCTCAATCCGCAGAACCCGCCGGCTGACCCGAACAACCCGGGGTGGGCGAACATTCACCTCACGACGGGCAATCAGTACATCAACATCGGCAAGATCTTCGGCGCGAACCTGTCGCCGAACGACCCGCGTTACCAGGTCTTCCACACCTGGGCGCCGGGCACCGTCGACACGACGGCCATCGAGAACGACGGCATCAACAACCCGGGCATCATCACGCAGTTCTATCAGTTCGACGATCGCCCCACGTTCACCGTCCACCAGAACGGCGTGCTGCTGAACTCCTTCGGAGTCACCAACGGTGTGGCGCACCGCGCGGGCCAGGGCGGCGAGGACGACGTCGGCTGCCAGCTCGCGGCGACGCGCGTGTACTTCAACATCGGCATGTGCGCGGCGGAGTGCATGCTGCCGCACCTCGGGACCAACCCGCCGGCGACGCAGACACCGATCGACCTCGCCGCTTGCGCGCAGGCCTGCCAGTTCTTCGACGCCGAGCAGGCCGAGGTGGGCGACATGTGCGCCTTCATCAACGACGAAGGGTCCACGCCGGTGCCGAGCCTCATCGCGGCGGGCGGCGGGCAGTACGTCGACCTGGACGACGCGCACGAGGGGGCGAAGGTCTTCGCCAACAACTGCGCCGGGTGCCACTCGAACCACACGTCGGACGACGACTACTCGGACGACCTGTTGCACACTGCGTCGGGCTTCAACCCGCTCATCGGCGAGCCGCCGGGTGACGTGGGCACCAACGCGTGCCGGTCGCTCACCACGAACTGGCAGGGCGGAGCCATCTGGTCGGCGTTCGGGTCGGACGAGAAGAAGGCGCTCGGCCCGGGCCACTATCGCGACGTGCCGCTCTTCGGCATCTGGGCGACGGCGCCGTTCTTCCACAACAACCGGCTCGGCAGCTTCAACAACGACCCGAGCCTGGCCGGTCGCATCGCGGCGTTCACCGACGCGTACAACCAGCTCGTCAACCCGTGGCTCCGCAACGAGCTCGGGTCGGTCCAGGTGACCACGGCGCCGATCACGGTGAACGGGATCACGCTGCCCGCCGGGACGCCGGTCGCCGCGTTCGCGAACCTCGACCTCTCGACCGGTCAGCTGCGCTGCGGCGACTTCGTCGAGAACGGTGGCCACTACTTCGGTGCGCTGCTGAACCCGGGCCAGAAGCACAACCTCGGCGAGTACCTCAAGACGCTCTGAGAGAGCGACGCCCACGTGGGGGACGCGCGAGCGTCCCCCGGCACTGCGCCGACCTACACCGACAGGGGTAGAGTCGGCGCAGCTCTTCCATGCCGTAACGATCGTCGCAGACGTACCAGTAGTCGTAGAGCAGCTCCTCGCCCGCCTCGATGTCGCGCAGGGCGTGGATGAAGACGCGGCGGCCCTCGACGACGCTCTCGCAATTCGGGTCGCACGAGTGGTTGATGAAGCGCGCCTGGTTGCCGCCGTCGGCGCCGTCGATGACCCACTCGTCGTCGACGGCGAAGAGGAAGGTGTGGTGGCGGCGCATCGACTCGTCTTCGCACTGGGCGTCCGCCTCGTCGCTGGTGATGAGCTTCCCCGTGTACTCGATGATGCGTTCGCCGGCGCGGTAGTCGCGCTTGGCGAAGACACCTCGACCCTGGATGGGCGAACGACGGACTTCGACGGTCATGGATGCGGCGCATCCATAAGCAGCGTGGTTGCGCGCGACAAGGTCAGCGTCCGCCGAAGGGAGCGGGCGGGAGCGTCTGCAGGTACGCCCAGAGAGCGTGCTCCTCGGTGTCGTCGAAGTTCTTCCACTCCTCCACGGGCATGAAGGGGTCGAGCGTCTTGCCGTTCTTGCGGACGCCTTGCTTCATGAGCTTGTCGAAGTCGGAGTAGGTCCAGCCCGCCAGCCCCGTCGCGTCGGGGGTGAGGTTGAGCGGCGTGGGGATGCTGCTGGGCGTGCCGGGGATGCGCCCGCCGCTCAGGTGCTCGCCGTGGCAGCCCGTGCAGAGGCGCGCCAGGTAGGCGCCATAGCCCGCGGTGGGCTCGGGGGCAGGCGCCGCCTCCTTCTTCGCGTGGTCGATCCGTCGCGCGACGTCGAAGATGATCTTGTCCTGCCGGTCGAGGACCTTGCCGAGCGCCCCGACCGTGGTTGTGCCGTTCGGGCGGTCGCCCGGTGCGACGGTTCGGATGTAGGAGACGAGCGCGACGACGTCCGAGTCGGGCAGCCAGGTGAGATCCTGCGCCGGCATGAGGCGCACGGAGCGGCCATCCTTCTTGATGCCGTGCCGGATGAGGCGCGCGAGCTCGCCGTCGCTGTAGGCGGCGCCCATGTTGTCCGGGGTGATGTTGGGGCCGCAGGCGGTGCCGAGCGGGCCCATGACGATGGGTTTGCCGCCGCCGAGGTCGTGGCCGTGGCACAGGTCGCCCGCGCACCCGCCGACCGACTCGGCGAGGTGCTTGCCGCGGGCGATGACCGCGGGGTCCGTCGACCGCGTGATGTTCGGGACTGGCACGTCGTAGACCTTCGCCAGGCTCGCGTCGAAGGCCGAGCACTGCGTGTAGACGAAGATGCCCCCGACGAGGACCACCACGCCGAGCACGATTCCGATGACCTTGAGCACCCGGAAGAAGATGCGCATGAGCCGCGGATGCTACTGCGAGACGCGCTCGACGAGAAGGATGGGTCGGCCTTCCTTGCGTGACGATTCGATGTCGATCGCGCCGAAGATGGCCCAGTCGTCGTGCCCTTCGGGATCGCACACGACCTGCACGACGTCCCAGCGGCCGGGCGTGTCCTTGCTGATGCGCGTGCGGCCGGGCGAGCGCGCATCGGGGTCGAGTCGAACGGCGGCGTGCTCCGCGAAGAAAGGAGCGAAGGCGGCCGAGAGCTTCTCGCCCGTCCACGCGCCACCCTCGAGCATCTCCGCGGCCGCGCCGAAGTCCTTGCGGGCGATCGCGCGGAGCAGCTGGAACACGGCGTTGCGCACGAGGACCGTGAAGGAGCGCTCGTCGCTCGTGACGTCGATCTCGCCCGCTGGCTCCTCCTGGGCGGCGGCCTGCACGGGCGCGTTGAGCCCGCGCATTCGTTCCCACTCGTCGAGCAAGCTCGAGTCCACCGCGCGCACCATGGTGCGGAGGAACACCTCGATTTCCTCGGTCTCCGGTGTCTTCGCGGGGGCCGGCACCGTCTGCACCAGCGTCTTGTACGCGTCGCTCAAGTAGCGGAGCAGCGTCCCCTCTGCGCGCCCGAGCTCGTACTCGCGGACGTACTCGTTGAAGTCCATGAAGCGCTCGACCATCTCCCGCGCGATCGACTTGGGGCGCACCCCGTCACCTCGCTCGCCGCGCGCCCACGGGTGGTGGCGCGCGAACTCGTTGAACGACTCGTAGACGAATTCGCGCAGCGGCTTGGGGTGCTCGAGCTTCTCCAGCTCGGCGACGCGCTCCTCGTACTCGACCCCGGCCATCTTGAGCTCGGCGAGCTTCGCCCGCTTGAGGACCTCGAGCTGCTGGCGGAGCACGAAATCGGGGTCCTCGAGGATGGACTCGACCAGGGTGAGCACGTCGAGCGCATACGTCGGGCTCTCCTTCTCGAGCGCCTCGACCACCTCGACGAGCCAGAGGGACAGCGCGTGGTGCAGCGAGAAGTCTTCCTGCAGGTCCACCTGGACGCGCACGGTGCTGCCGTCGACCTCCACGATTCCCGCGTCGACGAGGGACCTGAACATGGCGGCCGCTTCGCGCCCCAGGATGCGGCGCTGCGCGCGGCGCTCGTGCGACCGGTGGATGACGCGCGCCATCTCGCGGCATCCGCCATGCTCGCGACCGAGCACCTCGAGGAGCATCCCGTGCGACACGCGGAACCGCGAGACGAGCGGCTCCGGCTGCGACGACACGAGCCGGTCGAAGGTCGCGCGGTCCCAGTGCACGTACCCCTTCTCGGGAGGCTTCTTGCGGACGATGCGCTTGAGCTTCACGGGATCGCCGCCCGCCTTGCCCTCGAGCCGCAGGTTCTCGATGACGTGCTCGGGCGCCTGCACCGCCACGTACCCTCGGTCGTCGAAGCCCTTTCTCCCCGCGCGCCCCGAGATCTGCTGGAACTCGCGCACGCTCAGGATGGCCGTCTTCTCCCCGTCGAACTTGCACAGCCGCGTGAAGAGCACCGTGCGGATCGGGATGTTCACGCCGACCCCGAGCGTGTCGGTCCCGCTGATGATCGCGAGCAGCCCGCGCTGCGCGAGCCGCTCGACGAGCAGGCGGTACTTGGGGAGGAGACCGGCGTGGTGCAGCCCGATGCCGTGTGCGGCGAAGCGCCGCACCTCCTTGCCGTAGGGCGTGTCGAACCGGACCTTCCCGAGCTCCTCGCCGATGGCCTTCTTCTGATCCTTCGGGATGAAGTCGAGGCTCATCAGGTTCTGCGCCGTCTCGGCCGCGGCGCGCTGCGTGAAGTTGACGACGTAGACCGGCGCGCGTCCCTTGCGGGTGAGCTCCAGGATCGTCTCGTGGATGGCCGTCTCGCGGTACTCGAACTCCAGCGGTACGGGGCGGTCGCCCGAGCGCACCGTCACCGTCGGCCGGCCCGTGCGCCGCGTGAGCTCCTTCTCGAAGAAGTCGGTCGGCCCCATGGTGGCGCTCATGAGGAGGAACTGCACGCGCTCGAGGAGCAGCAGCGGCACCTGCCAGGCGACCCCGCGGTCGCGGTCGGCGTAGTAGTGGAACTCGTCGACGACGACGCAGTCGACCGGCGCACCCCGGCCCTCGCGCAGCGCCATGTTGGCGAGGATCTCGGCGGTGCAGCAGAGCACAGGCGCGTCGCGGTTCACCGCGGCGTCGCCCGTGAGCATCCCGACTTCGTCGGCGCCGAGGTCACGGCAAAGGCCGAAGAACTTCTCGCTGACGAGCGCCTTGATGGGCGCCGTGTACACGCTGCGCTTGCCCTCGGCCATCGCCAGGAAGTGCATGGCCAGCGCCACGAGCGACTTTCCGCTGCCCGTCGGCGTCGAGAGGATCACGTTGTTCCCCGAGAGCAGCTCGAGGATCGCCTGCTCCTGCGCGGGGTAGAGCTCGAGGCCTATCTCGCGTACGTACCCGAGGAACAGGTCGAGCAGCTCGTCGGGCGGAGTCCCGGGCCGCGGGGGAACGCGCTCCGCGAGACCCATCGAGACTCACGCCACGGCGTGACCGAGCTTCTTCTTTCCGTCCTGGAAGAGGACCTCGATGCGCGTCGGCTCGGCGTTGAGGACCATGCCCTTGCCGAACTTGGCGTGCCGGATGAGGTCACCCTTGGCGTAGCGCGACGAGAGCACGAAGGGGACGAACGACTCGTCAGGCTTCCCTTCCACCTCTGCCCACGAGGGCTCGGGCTCCGGCGGCTTGGCCCAGGCGTCTTCGTCGCCCGAGTGTCGGCTGGAGCCCGAAGTGCGCTGCTTGCTGCGTTTCATCGACATGGGGTTGGCGCCCCTCTAGCACAGTTTGTGCGGGGCACGACCGTGCAACATGTCTTTCCGCCGTCGACGCCGTACTGCCAGAGATAGCCGACGGTGTCAGAGCGCAGTCGAAGGGATCGCTTTCGACACCATGTCGCCACCCTTGGCTTTCGCCTCGCGCAGGGCCGCAGCCGCGCGGCCGCAGAGCTCCTCGGCGGTCTCGCGGCCGTCCCACGTGGCCACGCCCACCGAGACGTGCTGCGAGATGAAGCCCCCGGGCTTCGGCTCCATCGCCTCCTCGCCGACCGCCTTGCGCAGCTTGTCGGCCGTCGCCAGCGCCTGCGTCGGGCTCGTCGTCGGCATGAGCAGGACGAACTCGTCGTCGCCGCTGCGAACGAGGATGTCGTAGCGCCGCGTCTGCGCTCGTACGCGCTCGCTGAAAATGGCCAGGACACGGTCTCCCATGTCGCGGCCGAACGCGTCGTTCACGTGCGCCATCTTGTCGAGGTCCATCACGAGGATGCTCAGGGTGGACCCCGAGTGGCGCGCGCGGTCCATCTCCTCCTGCAGGCGCGGGAGCAGGTAACGCGCGTTGAAGGTGAGCGTCATGTCGTCCACGGCGGCGAGGCGCTCGAGGCGACTGCGCTCGATGGCCGGCACCGAGCAGTTGGCCAGGATGCGGGCGAGGTAGACGTCGTCGTCGGTGAAGACGTTGGGCTCGGGCGAGGACGCGCCGAGCACGCCGATGGGCTTTCCGGCCGACAGCAGCGGCTCGGCGATCATCGAGCGAATCGAGAAGCCCTGACCGACGGCGACGATGAAGCGCGGGTCGGTCTTCGTGTCCTTCACGTGCGCGGGCAGGCCGTGCTCCATGACCCAGCCGGCGATGCCCTCGCCCTTGGTGAGCGAGAGCGAGCGCTGCTCGACGCCGCGTCCCGAGCGCGCGCCCGCGAGGAGCGTCGTCCGCGACGCGTCGAAGAGCCGGATGCTCGCGTGGTCGCAGGGGAGGAGCTGGAGCGCAGCGTCGGTCACTTCGTGGAGCGCGTCCTCCAGGGGCCTCCCGTCCGAGAGACGCTCCGTGAGCTGACGCAGGACGTTGAGATCACGTTTGGGATCCGAAGACATGGCGGCGCCAACTTCCAGTCTATACCATCGGGCAGCCTCGATGCTGACCACGGCCGCGCGCGTCTACCGCGAGACCCGCAAGAAGCACGATCAGCTGTTCAACGTGTATGCCATGCGCCCCCTGGCGGCGGCGGTCGTCGCCGCGGTGCATCGGACGGGGGTCACGCCGAACCAGATCACCATCGCGGGGCTCTTCGTGTTCCTCGTCTCGGCCGCGATGCTCGTGGCGCTGCCGACGTGGCAAGGGGGCCTGGCGGCGGTGGCCGTCCTCTATGCCAGCTACTGCCTCGACTGCGCCGACGGGATGCTCGCGCGATTCAAGAAGCTCGCGAGCAAGGCGGGGCACCTCTTCGACTTCTTCTGTGACGAGCTCAAGGCGGTGCTGCTGGTGGGGGCCCTTGCGGTCCGCTCCTGGCGGATGGGGGGCCTCGGGTTCGACGGGAAGATGTGGGATGCCGGCGACGTCCGGTTCCTGCTCGCGGGGATGGCGGGCGTCGCGATCGTCGCGTCGGCGCTGTCGCTCACGAACTTCGTGCGAAGCCCCGAGGTTAGCGGCAAGGACACGACCGTCGAGGCCCACTACGAGACTGTGGAGAAGAAGCGCGGGATCGGAGCGCTCGTGGCGACGTTCCTCCGCTTCTTGAATCACTACCCGAGCCACCTCTGGATCTGGGCCATCGCCGGGCGCATGGACGCGTACCTCTGGATCTGGATGGCCCTGAACGCGCTCTACCTCGCGCGCGGCTGGCTGGGGCTCGTCCTGCGGTTCGGGCGGAGCTGACGCGTGCGCGGGCGCGTGCTGCTGCTCGCGGGGCTCCTCGCGGCGGCGGGGTGCTCGCGGACCTCGTCGTCGTCGGCGCCACCTTCCCAGGTGAGCGCGGGCGTGCCGAGCGGGCCCGTTTCGTCGGAGAGCGAGGCCGCGACCTCCCCCGCGCCTCCGCCGACGCCCACCTTGCCGCCCATTCCGCCTGCACCTCCCGGAGAAGCGACGCGCAAGAGCATCGCGTCGCTCGAGCGTGACCCGGTGCTCGTGACGCAGCTAGCGACCCTTCGTTCGCACTTCCAGAGAGATGGCGGGACGCTCGGCGGTCCATTCGCCGTCCAGCACGTCGAGCGGTCCGGCGGAGGCGACGGCGTCCTCGTCTCGCGCGCCGACGAGAGCGACCCGTTCGTCATGGCGCTCGAACGCGGTCAGCTCGTCTTCTCGAAGGAGCGTCCCGTCGCCGGCATCACCCCGCCGGTGCAGCACGTTGCCATCGCTCCGGGGCCCGAGCGAGGGATCGCCGTCTTCGGCTACGTCGTGACGCTGCACCTCGTCGCTGCGCGCATGTGGGCCGACGACGGCAATCCGTTTGCCGAGATCGTGGTCCTCGAGGCGCCCGTCTGCGACGCGCTCGCCGCGGCGTACTGGCCGCCGAACGGCTGGCTCGTCGCGTGCTCGTCCAAGGACGGCACGCGGGCGCAGCTCCTGCGCGAGAACCTCACCAGCGGGTGGGGCGCGGCGGGCCTCGTGCTGGGGACGGCAGGACCCGTCGTGAGCGCGCGCATCGGCATCGACTCACCCACGGAGTGGACGCTCGCGCAGCGGGCCCGCGCGGTCGGCGGCGACCGCACGCTCACGTTTCGATACGACGCGGAGGCGCAGGTTGTCGCGCAGCCGGCGCCTCAGCCGATGCCGAGCAGCTCGACCTCGAAGACGAGGGTGGAGTTGGGCGGGATGACCGGCGGGAATCCTCGCGCGCCGTAGGCCATCTCCGGCGGGATCGTCAGCTTGCGCATCTCGCCGATCTTCATGCCGGCGACGCCCTGGTCCCATCCCTTGATCACCTGGCCCTTGCCGAGGGTGAACTGGAAGCCCTGGCCGCGGTCGCGCGAGCTGTCGAACTTCTTGCCGTCGGTGAGCGTGCCCACGTAGTGCACCGTCACCTTGTCCCCGCTCTTCGCCTCGGCGCCGTCGCCGGGGCGGACCGTCTGCATCTCGAGATTCGCCATGCGCGGGAGCGTAAGGCACTTCTCACGGAACGAGGAGCACCTTTCCGCTCGTTTCGCGCGCTTCGAGTGCGCGGTGCGCGTCGGCTGCCCTGTCGAGCGGGACGGTGCGGTCGATGCGGACCCTGAGCTCGCCGCGTGCGATGCCGCCGAGCACGCCGGCCGCACGCTCGAGCAGCTCGGCGCGCGTCGCCGTGTAATCGCGGAGCGTGGGCCGCGTGACGAAGAGCGATCCGCGCGCGTTGAGGACCTGCAGGTCGAGCGGAGGAACGCGCCCGCTCGACTGCCCGAAGAGCACCATCATCCCGCGCGGACGCAGGCAGAGCAGGCTCTTGTCGAAGGTGGTGGCGCCGACCGAGTCGTAGACCACGTCGAGCCCGCGCCCGTCGGTCCGGACGCGGACGACCTCGTCGAAGGGCTCGCGCGTGTAGAAGACGACCTCGTCGAGCCCGGCATCGAGGGCGAGCGTGGCCTTCTCATCGGTGGAGACCGTGCCGAAGACGCGGGCGCCGGCGCGCTTGGCCATCTGGACGAGCAGGAGCCCGACGCCTCCGGCGGCCGCGTGCACGAGGCACGCGTCGCCTCGCTTCAGGGGAAAGGTCGCGTGTGCCAGGTAGTGGGCCGTCATCCCTTGCAGCATCGCGGCGGCGGCGTCCCGCGTGGTCACCCCGTCGGGCACCGGAACGAGCTTGTCGGCGCGCGCGATCACGTGCGTCGCATACGAGCCGGAGACGCTGGCCCACGCGACCCGATGGCCGACACGGAAGTCGCCCGCCCCGTCGCCGACGGCCTCGACCACACCTGCGCCCTCCGAGCCGAGCGTCATCGGCATCTCGCCCCCGTATGCTCCCGTGCGCACGTACACGTCGATGAAGTTGACGCCCGCGGCCTCCACTCGGACGAGCGCCTCGCCCGGGCCCGGTCGCGGCGTCGCCAGCTCCTCCAGCTGCAGCACCTCGGGACCGCCCTTGCGATGCACGCGGATGGCTTTCATGCGCCCCCTCTATGGAGCCACCGGGTGCGCGAAGGCAACCGGGCTCCTGTATCCCTGCGCGTCGTACGCGCGCACGCCGAAGAAGAAGTCGTCCTTCGAGAGCGGCAGCCGCGCCTCGGTCGCGCGTCCCACGTCGCGTACGTGCTCCCAGGTCGCGCTCGTCGTCGCGCGCCAGACCACCTCGTATCCGGCGACGTCGGCGTCGCGGCTCGGCGACCAGCGCAGCAGCGTGTCGTTCGACAGCTCGGCGACGACGCGCGTGTCGGGCGGGGGCTCGGGAGCGTTCGCGAGGTGCATCAGCGTGGCGGCGTTTGCCCGGGCGACCCCAGCGAGATAAGCGGCGTCGACGTGCGCCGGCGTGTCGCCGTACGCGACGCCGTTCTCGGTGCGCACGTCCTGGTGCTGCCGCGTGTAGTCCTCGGCGCTCGCCGTGAAGCGGACGGCCGCGAACCCGGCGTCGGCGAAGGCCAGGTGGTCGCCGCCGCGCAGCGTTCGGTCGGGGCGGAGGATGATCTCGGGCATCACGTCGAGGTGCTCTTGCTCGCCGGTCTCGAACGCGAAGCGGGCCAGGGCGCGCGCCGGCGAGTCGTCGTCGCCCTTGGAGAAGACACGCACCACGTGCCGGTCGCCGCCGGCGGGATCGCCCACGATGTCGTTGTTCAGGACACCGCGCACGTCGACGTCCTTGAGCGTCGCCGCGTGCTCCTTCGCCCCGAGCAAGCCCTGCTCTTCCCCGGCCGTGGCGAGAAACACCACCGTCGCGCCGAGCTTCCGCTTCGCCAGCACCCGCGTCAGCTCGAGCACGAGCGCCACGCCGGACGCATCGTCGTTCGCCCCGGGCGCGTCGCACGTCGTGTTCATCGGATCGGTGCAGCGCGAGTCGTAGTGGCCCAGCACGTAGTAGCGCCGCGCGCGCGCCTCCGGACTCGTCCCCGTGAGGACGCCCACGACGTCCACGACGTCCACGTCGCGGTTGACGCGCTTGCCGTCCGGATGCACGAGGTGCGACTCGGCCGTGACCTGGACGGCCCCGCCGCCGGCCTTGCGCATCTCGCTCTCGATCCATCGCCGCGCGGCGCCGACGCCGCGCGTGTCGGACGTCGTGTCCGACAGCGTGTGCCTCGTCCCGAACGCGACGAGCCGATCCACGTCCGCCTTGAGGCGCGCCGGGTCGACCTCGGCGAGCATCGCCGCGACCTCCGGGATGCTCGCGCGCGGCGCGGCGCCGTCGTGATGCGCGCTTCCCCCGTGCCCGTGCTTGCACGCCGCGAGCAGCACCACCGCCGCGAGCGTTCCGGTCTTCCTCATGCTCCCAGCACCTCCAGGAACCCGTCTCCGTACGCCTCGACGCGCGCGGGTCCCATCCCGAACACGTCGAGCAGCTCGGCGTGCGACCGCGGCGCGCGCATCGCCATCTCGAGCAGCGTGCGATCGAGCGCGACGACGTACGCCGGCACCCCCTTGGCGCGCGCCACCTGCGCCCTGTGTGCACGCAGGCGCTCGAAGCGCTCGCGCGTGCTCGCGTCCACGCCGTCGAGCGATGGCCCGGCCCCGCGCGACGCGCCGGACGTGGCCCGCTTGCGCACGCGCTTCTCGCGCTCCGTCGGCAGCGTGAACCGCACCGGTCCCTGCGCCCGCATCACTTCGCCTCCCGCACGCGTCAGCAGCGGCACGGGATGCTCCGTGGGCGTGAGGTCGATCCATCCGGCCGTCAGCAGCCCGCGCAGCACGTCCATCACCCACGTCTGCGACCGGTCGCGCAGCAGCCCGAACGTCGAGAGCTCCGTGAACCCGAAGCGCCGCGTCTTCTCGCTGTCCACGCCCCGGAGCATCTCGACGATCGCCACGAGCCCCGCGCGCTGGTTTGCCCTCGCCACGCCCGAGAGCGCCATCCTCACGACGCGAGACGTCTCGCCGCTCTCGCCCTCGTCCTCCGCGTCACGCTCGTCGAGCGCCACGCAGATGTCGCAGTGCCCGCAGCCGCCGAGGAGCTCCTGCTCGTCGCCGAAGTAGCGGAGGATGAAGTCGTGCCGGCAGCTTCGCGCGTCGAGGTACCGCAGCAGCTCGCGGAAGAGGGCCCACGCCCGCGCCGCCAGCTCCGGAGGGGCAGGGGAGCCGTCGGTCCCTGTCGTCACGAGGCGCCTTCGCAGCCCGATGTCGGCCCCCGAGCAGAGGAGCAGCCCCCACGCTTCGGCCCCGTCGCGACCCGCGCGCCCCACTTCCTGGTAGTACGCCTCGATCGACGACGGCGGCTGCACGTGCAGGACGGCGCGGATGTCCGGCCGGTCGATGCCCATGCCGAACGCGTTCGTCGCCACGACGACGTCGAGCGATCGACCCGCGAACCGCGACGCCACGTCGGTGCGCTCGTGGCCTCCCATCCCCGCGTGGTACGCCGCGGCGTTCCATCCCTTCTGCTTCAGCGTGTCGGCCCACACCTCGGTCTGCCGCCGCGTCGCCGCGTAGACGATGGCGCCGCCCTTCGGCGACCGAGCCTCGCCCAGCGCCGAGTCGAGCGCCGACAGCACCTCCCCGCGTGCCTCGCTCACGCCCTCGACGTTGCGCGCCGCCAGATGGAGGTTGGGCCTCGCGAAGCCGCGCAGCACCTCGTGGCACGCATCGCCCAGGCGCAGCTGCTGCCTTATCTCGCGCCGCACCTCCGGCGTCGCCGTCGCCGTGCACGCGAGCACCCTCGGCGGGCGCAGCCGCTCGAGCAGCTTCCCGATGCGCAGGTAGTCGGGACGGAAGTCGTGCCCCCACTGCGCGATGCAGTGCGCCTCGTCGACCGCGACGAGCTGGACGTTGCACCGCCCGAGCATCTCGACGAACGCATCCGACGCGAGCCGCTCCGGCGCGGCGTAGACGAGCTTGTACCTCCCGCGCAGCAGCCACGATTCGCGGTGCCTGCGCAGCTCGGGCTCGAGCGTCGACGCGATGAACGTCGCGGCGATCCCGCGCGCCTCCAGGGCCCGCACCTGGTCCTCCATGAGGGCGACGAGCGGCGACAGGACCAGCGTCACCCCCTCCAGGACGGCAGCCGGAAACTGGTACGTCAGCGATTTGCCCCCGCCGGTCGGCGCCACGACGAGCACGCGTCCCGAGCCGCCGAGCACGGCCTCGACCGCCTCCTTCTGCCAGGGCCGGAACCCCTCGAGCCCGAATCGCTCGCGGAGCGTGGCGTCGAGGTCCATCGGCGGTGTCATCGGGCCCGGATTGGTTAGCAGCATCGGCCGTCTCCCGTCTCCCCATCGGCCGTGCGGCCGCCCCGGTTGCGCGTAGATTGAAGCTCGTGCGCACCTGGGGGCTCGTCCTGCTCTGCGCCCTGGCGGGTCCCGCGCTCGTCGCGGCCTGCGGCAGCCGCACCGGATTGCTCTCGTCCGCGCCCTCCGATGCCTCCACGAGCGATTCGCCGCCCGATGCCGCCGAGGAGGCCGATGCCGGAGAGGAGGTCGGGGACGCTCCTTTCGTCGTCCCGGATGGTCCGGACATCTGCCCGGACGCTGGCGCGACCCTCATCTATCTGATCACCGAGACGAACGACCTGTTCAGCTTCTACCCGCCGACCCTCGCCTTCAGGCACATCGGCCCCCTCTCGTGCCCGGGTGCGGGCACCGCGACCCCGTTCTCGATGGCGGTCGATCGCCAGGGCATCGGCCGCTCGTCGTTCTCGGACGGGACGCTCTACCTCGTCGACATGCGCACGGCCGCGTGCGTGGGCACGACGTTCCAGCCCGACCAGCTGGGCTTCCAGACCTTCTGCATGGGCTACGCCGCCAACGACGCGGACGGGGGCGACGCCGGCGAGACGCTCTACGTCGCCGAGTGCAACGTGCTGCAGTCCCCGCCGCCCGACTCGATGGGCCTGGCGACGCTCGACACCGCGTCGCTGACGCTCAGCTACGTCGCGCCGTTCTCTCCTCCGATCCGTGGGCCGGAGCTCACCGGCACCGGCGACGGACGGCTGTTCGGCTTCTACACGAACCCGAACCAGAACGAGACCGGCTCGCACATCGTGCAGATCGATCGCGGGACCGGCGCGATCCTGCAGGACTACCCGCTGCAGGTCGGCACGCCGAACGACGGCTACGCCTTCGCCTTCTGGGGCGGCGTCTTCTGGGTGTTCACGTTCTCCGGCCCCAGCTTGCCGACGATCGTCACGCGCTTCGACCCGGCCACCCGCAGCGAGACGATGGTCGCCAGCATGCCCGAGGGCGTCGTCGGCGCCGGCGTCTCCACGTGCGCTCCCATGTGAGGCGCATTCACCTTTGCTACGCTGCGCCGCCCCATGCGAGCCGGCTCCGCGATCCTGCTCTGCTTCGCCGTCGCGTCGTGCGCCGAGCTGCAGAACGCCGTCTCGACCAAGGCGCTGACCGACACGGCGCCCGAGCCCAACACGCCGCTCTCCGTCCCCACCGAGACGATGACCGGCGCGAAGGGCCCCGCGTCGGCCACCTACCCGAGCGACTACGGCGTGACGGTGAAGTCCGACGGCTCGATCGTCTTCCCGCAGCACACGATGGGGCGCATCAAGGGCAGCGCCCTCCTCGTCGGGAACGAGACGGTGCTCACCGTCTCGCCGAGCGGCGTGGTGAAAGGCTCCGCCCTCAAGAGCACGTACCACTTCACCGACACGGGCGAGCTCGTGGACGACGCGGGCAACGGCGTCCGCATTTCCCCGGACGGCGGCGTTCGCGCGATGGGCGGCGCGTGGCGCCACCAGGACGTCATGACCTTCACGCCGGACGGCCCCGGCCGGTGGGACCAGCACGCCTGGCGCACCCTCGAGGTCGTCGCTCTCGTGGTGATCGAGAACATGCTTCCCCAGGCGCTCCACGACTCGGACTCGAGCGCCTCGGACGCGGGAAAGAGCAAGGGCCTCTACATCCCGCCCCCGAGCGAGTGGTTCAAGTGAGCGTCAGAAGTAGTGCCACTCGAAGTTGAGGGCACCGCCGACGACGGTGGTACCGCTGTAGAACGCGGGCAGCGCCTCGAGTCCCAGCGTGAGGGCGTTGTGCTTGGTGTCGAGGAAGGCGTATCCCGCACGGAGGTCGAGGCCGAAGCCCTCCATGAGATCGACCGAGACGGCGTCGGCCGGGACGAAGACGGCCAGCCCCGGCCCACCGCTCAAGTAGAAGTCTCCGATCCATCCGATGACGCTCGCTCCATAGACGCCGCTGACGATCTGCTTCGTCCCCTGGCCGAAGTCGCTCCAGTAGGAAGTGCCGGCGGCGCGCGCCACGATCGCGATGTCCGGCGTGATGTATCCGCCCAGACTGAGCGAGAGCCCCGACAGGCCGGGCCCGCCCCCGCCGTAGCGGGGCCCGGCACTGTTCGAGCCGTACGAGACGTCGGTACCGCCGACGCCGATGCCGAGCTCCAGGGTGAAGCCGTGTCGGTGGGGGCCGGTCTCGGTCGTGTCGGACGTGCTGCCTGCGTCGTCGTCCGCCCACGCCGCTGTCGAAAATCCGATCGTCAGGACGAAGAAGATCGCGCCGATGGAGGAAGAAAGAGGGAAACGCATCGCCAGAGCTGCGGGAGCACGCGATGTGCCACGACCTGTCGCCGGTTGCGTCGGCCGAAATCGAGCGACTTGGTGGCCGAGCGTTTACACGCTCTCGCAACTGGGAGTTCACGGGACTCGGCACCCCACGGCGACTGCCGCACCGGGACCGTTTGGCGCGGGTGGTACGCTCGTCCGGTGTCTGCACCTCCGCGGGATGTGCCTCACGCACGCGGGACGCTGGTCGTCGGTGCGCTCACCGCCGTGAGAGACATCTGGGGCGAAGCGGGCCTCGCCGCGTTGCGAGAGCACCTGCCGCCCGACGCGCGCCGCGCCCTCTGCGACGAGATCGTGCTTCCCGTGGCGTGGTACCCGGAGACGCACTTCGAGGCCTGCTGCAACATCGTGTGGCGGCATCTCGCGCGGGAGCAGAACGGACGGTTCTTCGACTTCGTCCACCGGAGCATCGACTCCGGCTGGACCGTCGTGCACCGCGCGGTCATGCGGTTCGCGACGCCGCAGCGTCTGGCTCGCCGTGCTCCGGATCTCTGGCGCCACGACCACTCCCACGGAGAGCTCCTCGTCGACTTTCGCGAGACCTCCGGCACCGTGCGCATCAAGGGCTATCCGTACCCTCGCGAGAGCATCATGCACCACGGGCAGATGGAGGCCCTGCGCCACATCCTGAGCCATGCCCGCGTCCGCGACGTCCGCGCGAAGCGCCACGACGAAGCCGGCACCGACTTCGTCGCGACCTTCGAGTGGACCTGAGCTCTACGGTTCCGCTGTCACGACCCTCGCGTCTGCACTAGTCTCGCATCTTCGATGCCCCACGTGATCACGCTGATCCCCGGCGACGGCATCGGCCCCGAGGTCTGCGCCGCGACCCGGCGCGTCCTCGACGCCGCGGGCGTCCGCATCGAGTGGGAAGTCCACGACGCCGGCGCGGCCGTCGCCGAGAAGCGGGGCACGACGCTCCCCGACGAGGTCCTCGAGTCCATCCGCCGCAACCGCATCGCCCTCAAGGGCCCGATCGGTACGCCCATCGGCAAGGGCTTCCGCTCCGTCAACGTCACCCTCCGCCAGTCGCTCGATCTCTACGCCAACGTCCGCCCCGTCCGCTCGCTCCCGGGCGTCGAGCCCCGCTTCGAGGGCACCGACATCACGATCGTCCGCGAGAACACCGAGGACCTCTACGCGGGGCTCGAGCTGATGATCCTGCCGGGCATCGCGCAGTCGGTGAAGCTCGTCACCGAGAAGTCGAGCGCTCGCATCTGCGAGTACGCCTTCGCCTACGCCGAACGCATGGGCCGCAAGCGCGTCACGTGCGTCCACAAGGCGAACATCATGAAGCTCTCGGACGGTCTGTTCCTCGAGACCTTCCGGCGCATCGCTCAGCAGCACCCGCGCATCGAGCCCGCCGAGCAGATCGTCGACGCCTGCGCGATGCAGATGGTGCGCAACGCGAACAAGCTGGACGTCGTCGTCACGACCAACCTCTACGGGGACATTCTGTCCGATCTCGCCGCGGGTCTGGTCGGCGGCCTGGGCATCGTGCCCGGCGCGAACATCGGTGCGCACGCCGCCGTCTTCGAGGCGGTCCACGGGAGCGCCCCTGACATCGCTGGCAGGGGTGTCGCCAACCCGACTGCACTCGTCCAGAGTGCCGTCATGATGCTTCACCACATCGGCGAGGAATCCGCAGCATCCCGCATCGAGAAGGCCCTCGTCGCCGTGTACCGGCAAGGCCAGGTACGCACTCAGGATCTCGGCGGCAGCGCGACCACGGACGCCTTCGCCGACGCTGTTTGCCGCGAACTTGGCTAGCCTTGCATGACTTTTGCTCCTGGCCCGTCTCACTCGGTACAAGGAGCCAGGGATGAAGCTCTCTTTGCTTTCTGCCGCGGCGTGTGCGGCGCTTGCTTCCGTCGCTTTCTGCGCGAGCGACGCGGCTGCTGACGGCGGCCGTCAGGTCGCCGCGGACGTCGGCCAGTGGCGCGTCATCGAGCGCGAGTCCGGCCCGACCAACTACTACGTGGTCGTCCACGACGGCGCCGGCTCGTACCTCCGCGGTTACTTCCGCGCCGGCATGGAGACGACGGTGCTCGGCTGGCAGACGCCGGACAACGTGCGCGCGAGCGCGCAGACGCTCCGCTGGCGCTGGCGCGTCGAGGCCTTCCCGAAGGACGCCGACGAGTGCGCGAGCGGCCGCACCGATTCGCCCGCCGTCGTCTACGCCACGTGGAAGCGCGGCCTCAAGTGGTACACGATCAAGTACGTGTGGAGCACCGTCGGCGGCAAGGGCAACGTCTGCGACAAGCATCGCAACCCCTTCAGCGCGCAGGACACGGTCATCCTCGAGAGCGGCGGCGCCGCCGATCAGTGGCGCACCGAGGAAGTGGACCTCAAGTCCGAGTTCCGGCGTCACTTCGAGGACGGGCACATGGACGCCGACGTGCCCGACTTCGTCGGCATCGGCATCATGAGCGACGGAGACCAGACGCACAGCGACAGCGCCGCCGACTACGGCAGCTTCTCGATCGACTGGTGAGGTCCTTCGCTACTTGCTCACCGTCGACGAAGGCGGCGAGACGCCGTAGTACGCGAGCACCCCGGCGCGTGAGGCGCCGGGCGTCGCGACGCTGACGAAGTCTCCGCCGGCCGCCCAGTCGCCGCCGCTCGCGTCGGACCACGCGCCGTGGAAGTCGTTGCTCGGCGGCTGCGTCGTGTCGTCGATCCACTGACCGCCGACGAGCCGCTGCTTGAAGCCGCCGAACCCGTCGATGAAGACGCGCGAGCCCGCGCACGAGACGCCGTTGACGCCGCCGTTCTCCACGGTGACGCCCTGCCGCGTCCACGTCTTGCCGTCGGTGCTGAGGAGCACGTCCTGTCCGCCGACGACGTACACCTGCTGCGCGCTGCAGCCGAACACCGTCGTGAGGTTCCCGGTCGCGACGGGCTTCGGCGTGGCCCCCTCGAGCGTCCACGCCGTGCCGACGCGGTGCCAGATGGTCCCGAACTCGCCGACGACGTAGAGGTTGCTCGACGACGTGCCCCACACCTTGAAGAAGGTGCGCCCGATCGTCATCGGCAGCGGCGACGGCGTGAAGCTCGTCCCGTCCCAGTGCAGCAGCACGTCGTTCGGCATCTTCGTCCCGCCCTCGGGCGTGCCGCCGACGACCCACACGTCGTTCGCCGCCGCGGCCCACACGCCGTAGAGCGTCGCCGTCGTCATCGCCGAGTGGTCGGCGAAGTGCGCGCCGTCCCAGTGCACGATGTGCCCGTTGGTCCCGACGGCCCACACGTCCTTGTCCGACGTGCCGTGCGTCCACCAGAGCGTCTCGTTGCTGCCGGGCGCGAGGTCCTTCCACGCCGTGCCGTCGTAGTGGAGCATCGTCGCGGGGTTCCCGTTGCCGAGCGACCCGCCGACGGTGAACACGTCGGTCGGCGACGTGCCCCACACGCAGAGCAGGGACGACTCGAGCCCCTGCAGCACCAAGTGCCACGACGCGTTGCCGGCCTCCTGCGGTCCCGGCGGCGACGACGACGCGCTGCACGACAGCGCCAGCAACACGAGCCACGCTCCACGCTTCATTGGTCACTCCCCCCGTCGCACTCCTGCCCGAGCACGTAGCCGCCCTGGCAGATGCATTCGCACTCGGCGACGCGCCCCGGCTCGTCGCACACCGGCGTCACCTGCAGCTTCTTCGTGAGCTGCCGCCCCTCCTTGTCCTTCACGGTGACCTCCAGCCCGTAGAGCGTGCCGTACAGGTTGGTCGACGACCACTCGTTCGGGCACACCGCCACGTTCGCGAAGTTCGCGATCGCCGCCGCGACCGACTCGCCCGTGTTGCCGCTCACCCCGTGCCCTCCGCCGGTGGGGATCAGGTTGATCGTCCGCGAGTCCACCCGCACCTCCTGCGTCTTCAGGTCCCGCACGGCGCCGGTGAGCTGCAGGGCGCAGCCGTCGACGTTGGTCGCGTCGACGCCCACGAAGATGACGCGCCCTCCCTGCGGCGGGAAGAGCATGGGCACCATGTCGCCCTGCGCGACGGGAACGACCGAGTCGTCCGCGCGCAGCACCGTCACGGTGAAGTCCGGCGCGCCCCCGTCGCCGAGGAAGCCGACCGGACACGTGTTCGGTCCCGCGTCCTGCGAGCCGCTCGACGGGCTGCTGCACGCCGCTGAAGCGAGCAGCGCGAGCGCGAGTCCGACGACGTTCAGCGCCCGCGCCCGCCGCTCCATCCTCACTTGCGCTGCTTGCGCCGCCGCGAAACGAGGACCAGGCCCGCGGCCGACAGCACGAAGATCGCGCCGTTCGTCGCCGCGTCGCTCGACACGGCGTAGCACCCGCAGCCGCTGCTCTTGCCGGGCTGCGCGCCGGTGCCGCCGTCACCCATGCTCCCGCCCTCGACAGCGGCGTCGGCGCTCGCGTCGTCACCCGCGTCGTCGCCGACGGACGCATCGCTGCCCGAGTCGTCGCCGACGCTTCCGGAGCTCGATCCACTCGACCCGCCGCTGCTGCCGGAGCTGGACCCGCTGCTCGAGCTCGACCCGCTGCTCGATCCGGAGCTCGAACCGCTGCTCGATCCGGAGCTGCTCGACGAGGTGCACGGCCCGTTGGGGTTCGTCCCGGCGTCCGCCTCGGCGTTCAGGAGGTCGGGTCCGCTCGGCGTTCCGACGCCGGTGGGCCCGTCCCACCCGCATCCGGCGATGCACATCAGGTTCCCGCAGTTCGGGGTCATCACGTCGTTGCCGCCGGTGCTCACGTCGTAGAACGACTGCGCGTTGCGGTACGGCCAGCTGAGGTCACCCCCGATGGTCGTGGCGAGCTTCAGGCGGGCGAAGATGCCGGCGACCATGGGCGACGACGCGCTCGTTCCGAAGACCGGGGACGACCCATGCCCGCAGGCACCGCAGATCTCGGCGATGTCGCTGACGTTGCCGAAGGAGTTGGTGAAGTCCGCGGCCGCGGACACGTCGTTCCCGGCGCGCATGGAGCAGTGACCGGCGGTGACCATGCTCTGCCACGCCGGCTGCATGTACTGCGTGCTGCAGCCGCTGCCGGTTCCGAAGGCGTCGGGCCCCATCCCGTTGTTGTAGATGCCCTTGTTCCAGACGGCCTCGGCGTAGCCGCGCTTTCCGGCCGTGAGCTCGTGGAGCATGGTGCCGCCGACGGCGAGCACGTGCGGCGACGCCGCGGGGAACACCGGGCCCGTGGGCGAAGGCGGCGGGCACGGCGACATGTAGCAGGCGCCCTCGTCCGCGTAGTCCGAGTCGCCCGCCGAAGCGGCGATGAGGATCCCCGGATGCGTGTAGGGCCCGTCGTCGTTGCCGCCTTCGGCGATGCCGTAGCTGTTGTTGATGGCCACGACGCCGGGGATGGTCGCCGCGAAGTTGACCGCGTTGCCGAGGTCGCCCGGGAAATCGTTGCTGGCCTCGACGATGACGATGCTGCAGTCGGGGCAGGCCGCGCTGATCATCTCGATGTCGAGCGACGACTCTCCCGCCCACCCCGCGTCGTCCGCGGGGAGCGGTGACGTCGCCCCGTTCTCGTTGACGACCGAGAGACAAGGCGGCCCACCCGGCGTCGGGAGGGTGCCGCTGCAGGCCGTCATCTGCGGCGTGATGTTGTACGCCGTGCGATACGCCTGCACGTCGTTGAGGGCCGTGCTGTTGCCGTACGCGAGGATCGTCGCGACGATGGCCCCGCCGCTCGGCGGCAAGCTCCCGAGGCCGTACGCGGCCACGATGCCGTCGGCGCCGAGGGAGGTACCGGCCGTGACCTTGTCCTGCTGCAGCACCCAGTGCAGGAAGCAGCGCGCATGTCCGGGCCCGTTGTTGGGGCACGCGTCCTCGACGACGCGCCCGTACTCGTCCACCCACTGGTGTGGCCCGAGGTTCAGCGGGCCCGCGGCGCTCGCCGCCTTCTCGCCGACCACCATTCCCAGGGGCGCGAGGGCCGCGACCACCCACCACATCCGTGCTGCAAACATCGGCCTACCCTAGCAGAACGCGCCCAGCTGGAAACCGCCGTTTCGCCCGGTATTTGATGTGGATTGATTGGGGCCCCTCCCCCAATCGGCTCAGAAGCAATTCACGTTGTCCTGCTTTGGGTAGTAGTAGACGAACGCGTTGCAGTGCTCGTTCAGGTCGACCTGACCGCCGAACGTGTAGCAGCAGTCCTGCTTCGCGGGCGGGGTCATGTACTTCTTGGCATCCACCGCGTTCAGGGTCTGACAGGTGTCCTTTCCTCCCGTCAGCTGGCTGGGGTCCTGCCAGTCGTAGGAGCAGGTCCACCAGAAGCCGCCGCCGGCGGAGACCGGGACCGACAGGTCCGGGGAGTGGAGCATCGGGGGGCTGGCCCAGTCCACGGACTGGTAGAAGCGGTCCGACTCCGGGGGTGTCGTCGTGGTCTTGCCGTCCCAGGTGTAGATGTCGAACTCCTTTCCGCGTGAGTGGAAGTGCCCGTTGGCCCCCACGATGGTCACCGGCTGGCCGCTGTTGAACTGGCAGCCGGCGCCGAAGGTGGGCGTGGGGTTGTGCTCGCAGATGCGGATGGCCTGGTTGGTCGCGAAGACGGTGCCCAGCTGGTACTTCACCGCGGACGCGTCCATGCTCCACAGGTCGATGGCGGCCTGCCCGCTGCCGCCGGCGGTCTGCTGCGTCGCGGCATTCACGTAGTGGGTCTGCAGCATCAGGGTCTCGGTCGGATCGATCTCGTTGGCCACGCCGTCGGGATACGACCAGTCGATGTCGCCCTGCTCCTGGGTGTTCGAGACGAGCGGCCAGTCCGACCAGTTGGAGCTGACGAAGCACTGGCCCGTGCCGTTCGTGCCGACCTGCACGGCGCCATTGGCCGGGTCGAGGCCCGAGATGGTGCGCACCCGGAAGAGGCTCGTGTGGTGCGAGCCGCTCCGGATCACCATCTGCACCCGGTGCAGCTCGAGCGGCTTGGTCGGGTCCATGCCGCCCTCCTTCAGCAGGTCGGCGACCTTGAAGAAGTAGCAAGCCTGCACCTCGGTCCCCGGCGGGACGGTGAACAGGTCCGTCTTCAGCTGCACGCCCTGGCCGGACGGCGGTGCGGCCAGCTTGGCGGGGTCCGTGACCTCCGCCTGCTGCGTGGTGCCCGTGCTGCTGCTCGAGCATCCGTTCCAGAGCAGCGCGATGAAGGCGAGGCTCGTGAGTCCGAGGGCGCGTGAAGCGAGGTTCATGGTCGGTCCTTCAGTCTGTGGAGGCGTCGTTGCCTCCCGAGTCGGAGGCGTCGTCAGGGGCATCGGCCATGCCGTCGGCGGCCATGCCGTCGGCGGCCATGGCGTCGGCGGACGTGCCGTCGGCAGGAGCGTCGGTGGCCGTCTCGCGAGCGGCGTCCGAGACACCCGTCGTGCAGCTCCCGAGGTCGCAGATCTGCCCGTGCTGGCAGACGACGCCGCAGTGGCCGCAGTTCTGGGGGTCGCCCTGCAGGTTCGCGCACACCGAGCCGCACACCACCGAGCCGCTCGGGCACTGGAGCCCGCCGTCGCCCCCGCCGCTGCTGCTACTGCTGCAGGCCGCGACGACGGCGACGAAGCAAGCGATCGCTATCCCCCGCATTCTTCTAGGGTATCTCAAGCGAACACGACTGATCTGCAAGTCAGGACCCAGCCTGCCCGCACCAATGATTCCGCTGGCTTAGGCCTGCGCGGCGGTGGGCTGGGCTGATCGCTTCGTCACGAGCTGGCGCAGCCTCGCCCACGGGAGCCACGCGGCGATCCACACGCCGTAGAAGGCGAGGAGCGCGCAGCAGATGAAGTGGTCGTACACGATGTCGTCCTGGTACATGCGCGGCGCGAGCCACGTGGTGATCCAGAAGAGCCCGAACGCCATGAGCACGCCCCAGTCGCGCAGCCGGCCGGCCAGGCGCGGGGCGGTCATCGCGGCGCGCACGAGCAGCGCCGGCACGAGGGCGAGCACCACGTAGTAGTAGTTGGCCGGGAGGCTGAAGCAGAACATCGCGACGCTTCCGAGGATGAGCGCCGCCTCGTACGGGCGCCGCTTGATGCACGCCGCCGCCGCGCCGACGCCGGCGACGAGCTGCACGGGCATCGCGATCCAGCGCGACTCCAGCCATGTCGCGTGCAGGTGCATGTTCCAGTCGTGGAAGTGCTGCAGCCCGTTGTGTCCGTGGAAGTTCTGCGACGGCACCCAGTCGCGCCACGTGATGACCTTCTTCAGGCCGATGTGCATCACGTAGTAGACGTCGCCGTGCTTCAGGATGCGCTCGAAGAAGACGCGCCACGCGCCCACGCCGTAGACGACGGTGCTCACCAGGACGAGCGCCGCGATGGTTCCGCCGAAGCCCATGCCGTAGCGGAGCAGGCGCTTGCGATCCTCCTGCGACTTCTCCATGAACGCGCGCCACGCGAGCGGGATGGCGGCGCCGACGGCGAAGCCCGCCGGGAAGAGGCGGTCGCACGCGGCCGCGCCCATGAAGGCGCCGGCGAGGACCCACTTGCCGTCGCGCGCGAAGGCGATGCCGAGGACGACGGCGGTGACCCACGTGTAGCGGAGGAAGGCGCCGCCGTTCCAGCCGTAGCTCGCGATGAAGCTGGCGCCGAAGTACACGCCGGCCGTGGCGGCGGCGGCGAGGCCGAAGCGCGTGCGCAGCGCGACGAAGCACGTCACGAGCAGCACCATGTCGAGCCACGTCGAGACGAGGTACGTGGGTAGTCCGGCGAAGCGGATCGGGATGACGTTCGAGATCAGCCCGCCCAGCAGGCACCAGCTCGGCGGCGGGTTGAATCCGGCGTCGTAGACGACGTCGTTCCACCAGTCGTCGGGCACGAGACGCTGCAGCTCGCGGAGGTCGGCGCGGAACGTGGCCCAGCGTCCCGCCGACATGTGCGCCTTGAAGTCGTTCTCGCAGTGCGCGAGCGCGTCGTCGTACGTCTTGTCGCGCAGCACGTCGTCGAGATCGCGCACCCAGCCGCTCGTCACGTGCGGCTTCACGCCGATCTCCTCGGCGTTCTCCTTGTCGGCGAGGGCGGTGCAGTCGTAGAGGCCCTCGTAGCCGAAGGAGCCGAAGTACTTGGCGCCCAGGTAGTAGTGGAAGAACTCGTGGAAGTGGAACGCCTGGTGCTTCTCGATCTTGTGACGGTGCGGCTGCCCGGCCTGCGCGTCGGGCGCATCGACGAAGATGGAGTGAAGGTCGCCGAAGCGGGCCCAGGACACGACGGCGACCGTGGCGCAGACGCAGAGGACGATGGTCGCCCACTTGCGCGTCAGGGTGCGGGGCGTCTGCCTCTGGAAGACGAGCACGGACGAGACGCACACGGCGACGAAGATCGCGACGAACGCCACGTAGAACTGGATCGAATCGACGAACATCGGGGGGGCTCGAGCGGGTGCACTCTACGCGGCGATCAGGCTCAGGGCCAGGCGCGTCTCGCTGAGGGACGGGCCCATCTCGCGAACAGGGCAGGCCTTTTCGCTCATCCGGACGGCCGTGACGCTGAGGACCGCGGTTCTTACGCGGACCGACGCGGCCTCGAGGCTCATGAAGACGCCCACGAAACGGAGGAGTGCACCCGTCACGCTCATGACTGCAGTCATGAAGCTCAAGACCGCACCGGTCACGCCGAGGACCGCGGTCCTGAAGCTCAAGACCGCACCGGTCACGCCAAGGACCGCGGTCCTGAAGCTCAGGACCGCACCGGTCACGCCAAGGACCGCGGTCATGAAGCTCAAGACCGCACCGGTGAAGCGAAGGACTGCAGTCATGAAGCTCAGGACCGGGCCAGTGAAGTGAAGGACCGCGGTGATGAAGCTGAAGACCGGGCCAGTGAGGCAAAGGACTGCGGTGATAAAGCTCGAGACCGTGCCAGTGAAGCAAAGGACAGCGGTCATGAACCTCATGACCGGGCCAGTGAAGAGAAGG
>DASVWO010000478.1:0-7585 GCA_036393165.1 Polyangiaceae bacterium
CCGCAGCGCGAGGATCGGATCCACCGACACGTAGGGGTTCGAGGGCCCCACCACGACGAGATCGCACGCGTCGATCGTCTCGATCACGCCGGGTGCGGGCACGAGATCGCCCTCGAACCGGACGCGACGCACGCGCGGCTCGGCACGCCGTCGAACGAACCACTGCTGGAACGGCAGCGTCCCGTCCTTCTCCGTCTCGATGAGCGTGACGACCGGACGGTCGCTCATCGGGAGGATCCGCTGCTCGACCCCGAGCGCCTTGCACAGCCGCGATGTCACCGCGCTCAGCGGCTCGCCGGCACGCAGCGCTTCGGTGCGGAGCAAATGCGTCGCGAGATCCCGGTCGCCCAGGGCGAACCAATCGGGCCCTCCGTAGCGCTTCACCATCGAGAGCCCGGCGAACGATTCCTCCGCCAGCCCCCATCCGCGCTCCTCGTGCGAAAGACCAGCCAGCGTGTACATGACCGTGTCGACGTCGGGCGACACGTTCAGCCCCAGGTGCACGAAGTCGTCGCCCGTGTTGACGATCGCCGTCAGCGCCTCGGGCGGAAGCGCGCGCGCCAGCCCGTCGAGGAGCCGTGCTCCGCCGACCCCGCCGGAAAGGGCGACCACCTTCATGCGTAGAGATCCTCCTCCGGCTTCCGCAGCAGCGCGCTCGCCGGTTGCGTCGTCGGATCGAAGCGAAGCCCGCGCACGAGCACCAGCGGGCGTCCCTCGGCGGCCTGGCCGGCGACCAGATCGGCCACGGCCGCCACCTGATCCGCGAGTGCCGTGATCGTCTGCTCCAGCGTCCTCCCGAAGAGGTCCGGCTCCCCTCGCCTGTCCCAGAGCGGCGGCAGGCCGGCGACGCCGATGGCGACGCCGACCGTCCCCAGGCGGAACGGACGCCCGAACGAGTCGGTGATCACGACGCCGACGCGCGTGCCTTCGGGCGACTCGGACTCCACACGCGCGCGAATCGCAGCCGCCGAGGCATCGGGAGCTTCGGGCAACAGCAGCGCCCACGGTCCGCTCCCCGCGGGTGCTCCGGGAGGCACGGCATTGCTCGCATCGATTCCGGCGTTGGCGACGACGAATCCGAGTCGGTGACGCACGATGAGCACGTTAGGCGCCTGGCGAGAGATCGCCATCGATTCGCGCAGGATGAGCTCGACCACACGCGGGTCCTTGCACACCGCCCTCGCCAGGTCGGTCGCCAGCGCCGTCGGCTCCACGCGCGAGAGATCGACGAAGCGCCCCTCGGCGCGCGAGAGCAGCTTCGAGGTGACCACGAGGACATCGCCGTGCGCGAGCACGATCCCCGCATCACGGATGGCGCGGACCACGAGGCCGGGCACGTCGTCACCGGTGCCGACGAGCGGAATGCCCGGCACGGCGATGACTTCGAGGCGAGCACCGCACGCGATCATGCTACCCGTCGCTCCGGAGGCACGAGATGCGCATCGGAATCGTCGGCGGAACGGGCAAGCAGGGCACCGGCCTCTCGCGTCGCTGGGCGCGCGCCGGCCACTCGATCGCCATCGGTTCGCGCGATCCGGCAAAAGCCCGCGCGCACGTGGCCGAGGTCGGCGAGGCGAACGTCGAGGGAGGCGACAACGTCTGGGCGGTCACCGGCGCGGACGTCGTGCTGCTCTCGGTGCCCTACTCGGCGCACGCCGAGACCCTCCGTGCGATCGTGTCGGCGGCGGCCGGCAAGGTGCTCGTCGACATGACCGTCCCCCTCGTCCCTCCGAAGGTGAGCCGCGTGCACATCCCGGCCGGACAGGCCGCAGCGCTCGAGGCGCAGGCCATCGTCGGCGCGGCGACGCCGGTCGCTGCAGCTCTTCACAACGTGAGCGCCACACACCTGGCCGACCCGGATCATCCGATCGAGTGCGACGTGCTCGTCGCCGCCGACGACGCGCGCGCCAAGAGCACCACGCTGCAGCTCGTGCGCGACCTCGGTCTGCGCGGGCTCGACGCGGGGCCGCTCGTGAACGCCATCGCGCTGGAGTCGCTCACGCCCGTGCTCATCCATCTGAATCGCACCTACAAGAGTCAGGGGGCGGGGATCGTGTTCACGAACCTGCCCGGGACGGGGCTCTAGCACACGCGCGCCAGCGCACCGTTTGCTCACGTCGCGTGAAACTTGCGCCTGACGGCGTCGCGGTCGCCCGATTCCGCGGGATTCCGCAGGACTTTCGGCGCAACGGGCTCCGGTTCGAGGTTTGCACCGGGGCACGGCATGGACACCGTTTCTCGTCGCTGGTGGATGTTCGTCGTGCGCGGCATGGCGAGCTTCGCGTTCGCCGTCCTCCTGCTCCTCGGGCCAGATTGGGGCTCGAGCCGCGTCCTCGCCATGGCCTTCGGCGTCTACGCCCTCGTCGACGGCGCAGGGGCGCTCGCTTTCGTGAGAGGGGCGCGCGGGTTCGAGACCAACGCGTACATCGGGCGAGGCGTGCTCGGTCTGCTCGTCGGAGCGTGTGCGCTCGCTCAGCCGATGGCCACCACGACCGCGCTCTGGGTGCTCGTCAGCATCTGGGGGATCGGCACCGGGGTGTTCGAGATGGTCTTCGGCACGCGCACGTGGTCGAAGGTGCCCAAGGCAGTCGGCTTCATGCTGGCGGGCGCCGTCTCCTTCGGGCTCGGGATCACCGCGATCCACTTTGCCCTCGACGGCGTCGGAATGCTGCGTGGCTTCCTCGCCTTCTACGCGGTCGTCAACGGCATCACCGCGACGGCTCTCGGCGAGTCGATCCACGCCGTCCCCCAACCCGCTAGCCCTTGAGCACGCCGATCGGCTTGAGGCGTGCGACCTTCTTCGCGATGCCCGCCCGCGCGACGACGTCGACGACGCGATCGACATCCTTGTAGGCGAGGGGCGCCTCCTCCGCGAGCTCCTCGTTCGATGCGCACCGGATGACGATGCCCGCCGCCTCCAGCTCTCGCCTCAAGGACGCTCCGGTCACGCGATGCTTCGCCGCCGAGCGACTGAGGGCGCGCCCGGCGCCGTGGCACGCGCTGCCGAACGACACGTCGGACGACGCGTCGAGGCCCACCATGACGTACGACGCCGTGCCCATGCTTCCGGGGACGAACACGGGCTGCCCGACGCCGCGGTACGCCTCGGGCAGCTCGTCGCTCGACGGGCCGAAGGCGCGCGTCGCTCCCTTGCGGTGGATGCACGCCTTCCGCCCGCCCACCGTCTCGATCTTGGCGATGTTGTGCGCCACGTCGTAGACGACCCGCAGCTCCGTCCCGCGGCCGAGAATGCGCGTGAAGACCGACCTCACGGTGTGCGTGAGCACCTGGCGATTCGCCCACGCGAAGTTCGCAGCCGCGCACATCGCGCCGAAGTACGCGCGCCCCTCGGGCGACGACAGCGGCGCGCACGCGAGCTGCCGGTCGGGAAGCTCGATGCCGTAACGCGCGCGGACCGAGTCCATGACGCGCACGTGATCCGTGCACACCTGGTGACCGAGCCCGCGCGAACCCGTGTGGAGAAGCACCGTCAGCTCCCCCACGCGCATCCCGAGCGCGGCGGCGGCCTCGGCGTCGAAGAGCTCCTCGACGACCTGCACCTCGAGGAAATGGTTGCCGCCTCCCAGCGTGCCCAGTTGATCGCGGCCGCGCTGCTTCGCCCGATCCGACACCTTCGAGGCGTCCGCGTCCGCCAGCGAGCCGCGCGACTCGATGTGCGCGAGGTCCTCCTCGCGCCCGAGGCCGCGCGCACGCACGACCCACGAGCATCCCTCGTTCAGCACGCGATCCAGCTCGTCGCCCGAGAGCTCGAGCCGCCCGTGTCGTCCGTACCCGGTGGGCACCGAGCGACTCAGCTCGTGCACGAGTCGCTCGACCGAGTCGACCTGGTCGCGCGCCAGGTCCGTCGCCAAGAGGCGCACGCCGCAGTTGACGTCGAAGCCGATGCCGCCCGGCGACACGACCCCGTCGGGCCATTGCGTCGCGGCGACCCCGCCGACCGGGAACCCGTACCCCTCGTGCATGTCCGGCATGCCCATCGCGAAGCGCTCGAGCCCCGGGAGCGTCGCGACGTTCACGAGCTGCTGCAGGCTGTGATCGCGCCGCACCTGCTCGAGCAGCACCTCGTCCGCGAGCACCCTCACCGGCACGCGCATGTCGGCGCGGTGGGAAGCCTCGAGCTCCCAGACCACGTCGCCGACCCTTTTCAGCTCGTCAGACATCGAGGACCACCGTCGCTTCGCACCGTCCGTCGTCGGTCTCTCGGATGGTCAAGCCATGCAACGTCGCGGCCTTCACCTGCGTGCGCAGCGCGGCCGGCTCGAAGCCTCGCACGACCGCGACGAGCTCCCGGTCGGTCAGGCGCTCGATCCGCGCCTCGACCCACACGCGCTTGTGCGTCTCGGACAGGAACACGAGCTCGTCGATCCACGCCGCGAGCAATGCTTCGCGATCGGGGGCGCCTATTCGCACCGGCACGGGCTCTCCCTCGGGCTCGCCCCCCTCGGCGCACATCAGCTCCGCGAGCGCACGGGCCGCCTCCTCGAACACCCCCGGCAGAGAGGCGGCCCCCAGCCGCAGCTGTACCTCCCCGACGTGATCTTCGAGGGTGTGAGGCATTCCCGGTCAATCTAACCGCGCCGTGCTAAACCGCCGGATCCTCCGATGATCGTCCTCGAGAAGGCCACCAAGCGTTTCGGCTCGAAGATCCTCTTCGAGAACACGAGCGTCCAGTTCGACCCCGGCAAGCGCTATGGCCTGGTCGGCGCCAATGGCGCGGGCAAGTCCACCCTCCTCCGCATCATTGCCGGGCAGGAGGACTGGGACGCCGGCACGGTCGAGATACCCGGCGGCCTGCGCCTGGGGGTGCTCGAGCAGAACCACTTCCTCTACGAGGAGCAGCGCATCATCGACACGGTGATGGCCGGGCGGACCGAGCTCTGGGCGGCCATGGTCGAGAAGGAAAAGCTGCTCGCCGGCGACGTGGACGACGCGGTGGGGGTTCGCCTGGCCGAGCTCGAGGGGGTCATCGCGGAGCACGACGGCTACACGGCCGAGAGCGAGGCGGCAGAGCTGCTCGCAGGGCTCGGGATCCCGGCCGAGCGCCACACGGATCCGATGCGGTCGCTGCCGAGCGGGTACAAGCTCCGCGTCCTGCTCGCGAAGGCGCTCTTCGGGCGGCCCGACGTGATGCTGCTCGACGAGCCGACCAACCACCTCGACCTCGAGTCCATCCACTGGCTCACGCGGTTCCTCGTCGACGAGTTCCGCGGGACGCTGCTCGTCGTCTCGCACGACCGGCACTTCCTCAACTCGGTGGCCACCCACATCGCGGACATCGACTACCGCACCATCACCATCTACACGGGCAACTACGCCGAGTTCGTCGCCGCGAAGTACGAGAACCAGCAGCGCGCGGAGGCCGTCGCGCAGAGCGCCAAGAAGAAGATCGGGGAGCTGCAGGACTTCGTGCAGCGCTTCGGCTCGCACGCCGCCAAGAGCAAGCAGGCGCAGAGCCGCCTGAAGCAGATCGAGAAGCTCGAGGAGGTCGTCGAGACCAAGGGCGCCAAGCGCTCGAGCCTCGTCCGGCCATACGTGCGGTTCGACATGGCCAAGCCGAGCGGGCGCGACGTGCTGCGCGTCGAGGGGGCGCGCAAGGCTTTCGGCGACAAGGTGGTGCTCGACGGTGTGAGCCTCAACTTCAACCGCGGCGAGCGCATCGCCCTCATCGGGCGGAGCGGCATCGGCAAGAGCACCCTGCTCAAGCTCCTGGTGGGCGCGTACAAGGCGCTCGACGCCGAGACGCGGCCCTACGTCCTCGCGCCCGACGCGGGCGAGGTGCGCTGGGGGCACGACGCGAGCGTCGGCTACTTCGCGCAGGACCATCACGAGGCGCTCGGCGCCACCGGCAAGGGCACGACGCCCTACCAGTGGCTGCACCGCTTCGACAAGCTGCGCCCGCAGGAGGAGATCCGCGCGATCCTGGGTCGGCTCCTCTTCAGCGGCGACGCGGCGCTCAAGCCCACCGAGGCTCTCTCCGGAGGCGAGGCGGCGCGGCTGCTCCTCGGCAAGATGGTCCTCGGCCGGCACAACGTGCTCGTCCTCGACGAGCCGACGAACCACCTGGACATCGAGTCGATCGAGGGCCTCCTCCAGGGGGTGCAGGCGTTCGAAGGCACGGTGCTCTTCGTGAGCCACGACCACCACTTCGTGGCCCGGCTGGCGACGCGCATCCTGGAGCTTCGCGACCGGCCGGCGGGAGACACCCGCCCCGGATGCGACGTGCTCGAGTTCGGCGGAACCTACGACGAGCTTCTGGCACGGGGCGACGAGCGCAAGAGCGCCTGACGCCCGCGGTCCAGTCAGCGCCGGGCGAGCTCGGTGCGGAGGGAAGCGATGACCAGGTCCGCGAGACGACGCGTCGAGGCGGCGTCCGGGTGCACGTCGTCTTGCAGAGGGTGGTACCCGAAGTCGGCGTCGATGACCGTGAGGCCCTGGCGGGTGAATAGCTCGTCCATCACGTACTGGTCGCCGCGCGGCGAGCCGTAGTTCTGGTTCGGCGCGAGGAAGATGGCCCTCGCACCGCGCTCGCGCGCCATGCGGTCGGTCTCGCGGAAGATCTGGGCGGCGAGCTCAAGGGGATGATCGCTGCGGTAGGGGCGCGCGAGCCACCACGCGCGCACGAGCGCCGAGTGGTGCCAGAAGCCGTCGAGGGGTTCGACCACCGGCTCGTGCCCAATGAACTCGAGGTGTGCGTGCGTCTCCTCGGACGCGCGGTCGATCATCAGCGGCAGGTAGATGGTCACGATCGCAACGGGGTGCTCGAACGTGGGCAGCGCGTCGTAGAGGCGCAGGAACTGCTGATCGAACCCGTACCCGTGGACGGCGAGGTTGACGACCTGGAGACCGAGCGCATCGCCGACGAGCGCCGGATACGTCTCCCCCCATGGCAGTCCGTGGCCCGCCGTGAGCGACTCGCCCACGAAGAGGATCGACGGCTTCGCGTGATCCGGCTGCGCGTCCACGCTGGGCGCGCGGTTGTGCTCCGCGTTGATCGCGTACTCGACGTGGCGATTGCCGGCGTGCGGGAGCACAGTCGCCTTCGACGCGGTGAAGAGCCATCCGTAGCGCGCGTTCGGCTCGCCGATGGCGACCTCGATGGTGTGCGACTTGTCCTTCGGGTGGGGCAGGTGCAGCACGCGCAGGCCGATCTCGCTCGCCACGACGGAGAGAGCGAGCGCGAGAGCGATGCGCCCGCACGCGGCGATGCTCTGGCCCGGCGGACGGCTCCCTGCCCATCGCCCCGCGAGCGGTCGCAAGAGGAAGAGCAGCGCGACCCCGATGAGCGCCCCTCCGGCCCGCCACGCGTGGGCGGCGTTGACCTGGTACGAGTCGTACGCCCAGCACTCGGCGCAGAAGTGGCGCTCGCAGTAACGAAAGTCGGCGTGCCAGGCCCACGCGAGGAACATCACCCCGAGCCCGCCGACGAGCAGCTCGGCGACCAGGCGCGCCCGTGGATGCGACGGAACGGCGGCCATCAGAAGATCGTGTAGATGAACGGCGCCACGGCTTCGACCGTGGCAGCGAGGATCAGGATCAGCCCCGTCACGCACAGGAAGACGACGAG
>DASVWO010000479.1:0-44631 GCA_036393165.1 Polyangiaceae bacterium
CGATCTCGCGCGAGCGCTTCCTCGTCGACGGGCTGGACCGGATGAGCCGTGGCGAGAAGGACATCGCGATCCAGCGCCTGCAGCTGCCGAGCGGCAACCGCCTGCACATGCCCCCGGTGCTGTTCCGCACGATCACCGACGGCGAGAAGCAGCAGATGATCGACGCGCTCTCGCAGTGAGAGCGTGTGAGCCTGGTCACAAATGACCCCAGGGCGGCGCGCCGAGTTGTCACACGGCTCGTACACCGGTGAAACAAGTTACAAGGCCGCACGAAACGCCCTTTTCAACGGCGACGGACCGGTCATCCTGGGTCGTATGAAACTGGTCCGTACGCTCACTCTCGCTGCCTCGACGCTTCTCGCCATCGCCATGCCCGCGGCCTGCTCCAGCTCGTCCGGAGGGACGGGAGGCGGCAGCAGCTCCAGCTCCGGAGGGGACGACAGCGGCTCCGGCAGCGGGGGCAGCTCGGGAAGCTCGAGTGGATCGAGCGGATCGAGCAGCGGCAGCTCCAGCAGCGGGAGCAGCAGCGGCACCGCCAGCAGCTCCAGCGGCTCGAGCTCCGGGAGCTCCAGCGGATCGAGCAGCGGCTCGTCGAGCGGGAGCAGCTCCGGTTCGAGCAGCGGCGGTGACGGCGGCGCGACGGGCTACGGCAAGATGTGCACGACGAGCGCCGATTGCACCGATCCCACGTACAACCAGTGCGAGATGGATCAGATGATGATGATCTGCACCAAGCTCTGTCAGTCGAGCGCCGACTGCCCGAACCCGCCGACGACCGGCATGTGCACGCCGAAGGGCTTCTGCAAGTAACGGAGCAAGTGATCCAGCGGCGCGTTACCCCCGAGTGACAGCGCGAGGTCATCGTCCGGCGAATCCGCAGCGTCACTGCACGCGTCCAGCACCGTCCCAACAACGGCGCGTGGTCCCGTCGATGCAATGCGTGCACGCATGATGCGCCGAACGCCCACCGCCGCTGCCATCGCGGCTCTCGTCCTCTGCTTCTGTGCCTGCAGCTCCGAGGACACCGGTGGAGGGACGCCAGTCTCCCAGGGCAGCCCCGCGGGTCAGACGTCACCGGGCGTCCCTGCAGGCTCGGGCTCCAGCGGCGGCTCCTCGTCGTCGGGCGGAAGCAGCTCCTCGGGAAGCAGCAGCGGGAGTACCTCGGGGAGCAGCAGCGGCGCGCCCTCGAGCGGCGGGTCCTCGGGGAGCGCGTCGGGCAGCTCCGGCAGCTCCTCGTCGAGCGGCTCCAGCGGCAGCGGCTCCGGAAGCACGTCGAGTGGCTCGAGCTCGGGATCGAGCAGCGGAAGCGCCAGCGGATCGAGCTCCGGCACGGGCACAGCGGCGACGTTCGGCTCCGCCTGCGCGACGAACGCCGACTGCACCGACCCGACCTACAACGAGTGCCAGAACGTCATGATGGTCCTCGTCTGCACGAAGGCCTGCACCACGAGCGCAGACTGCCCGGTCCCTCCGACGACGGGCACCTGCACGCCGAAGGGCTTCTGCAAGTAGCGGCAGTACCGGCGGCATCGGCGGCAACTGGCACGCGCCGGCACATCGGAAGCCAGCGATTCCGCGCAGTTGTGGCGGCACCCCGCGTGCAGAGGCGGGCCCCATGAAGAGCGGCGACCGCATGTTTCGCGTCCTCGTCCTGGGGGGAATCGCGCTGACCGCGTGCGGGGGAGCGACGACGACACCGGGCAACGGCACCGATTCGGGCAGCGATGGTTTTCCCCAGGAGGGCCCTGCGCAGGTCGATGCCTTCCCGTCGGAGACGGCGCAGCAGGTCGACGCGTTCGTGCCCTTCGATGCAGGCCAGGATGCGGGCCAGGACACGGGCTCGGACGTCTTCCCGACGGAGGGCCCCGCGATGATCGACTCCGGATCGACCGACGTCGGCCAGGACGTGCCATGCTTCCCGGCGGAGACCGCGCTGGCTGACGCCGGCTGCATCACCCCGCAGGGCGACTGATGAGCGGAGCACGACGCGCCATCGCGTGGGATCAGCTCGATGCGCGGGCGCTCGGCCCGCGCGGCCGCGCCGTCGTCGGCGCGAGCTGGCGCGAGCGGATGCGCCAGGAGCACCTGGCCGTGGGCGCCTTCGCGCTGCTCGCACGCGAGCTCGCCGAGGAAGGGTGCAGCTCGGTGGTGCTCTCGCTCGTCACGCGCGCGGCATCGGACGAGGTGCGGCACGCCGAGATCTGCCGCATGTTCGCCGTCGCGCTTCTGGGGGAGCGCGAAGTGCCCGCCCGCCTCCGGGGTCTGCCACGCGTCCCGATGCACGAGGACGCGACCCGCCCGGAGCGCGCGCTCTACCACGTGGTCGAGATGTGCTGCCTGAGCGAGACGCTCACGGGCGTCTTCTTCACCGAGATGATCGCGCGCACGACGGATCCGGTGGCTCGCGAGGCGGTGGAATCGCTGCTGGAGGACGAGATCGACCACGGACGTGTGGGCTGGGCGTACCTCGCCGAGCGCGCACGCGAGCGACGCCTCGGTGGCCTGGCGAAGCAGCTCCCGGCGATGCTCGACCGAACCTTCGGCCAGGTTCTGGGCGCAGCGGTTCGCAAGCGGGCGGACGACGACGCGAGGCTCGAGAGGTGCGCCTGGTTGGGCACGCGTGCGGCCGCCGACGTGTACGCGCGGACGCTGGTCGACGTCATCCTTCCCGGCTTCGAGGAGCTCGGCGTCGACGTCGGCCCCGCCCGCCTCACAGAGACGTTCGCCGCAGCCGGAGCGCGTTGCCGACCACCGACACGGAGCTGAGGCTCATGGCGGCGGCGGCGATCATGGGGCTGAGGAGCAGACCGAAGAACGGATAGAGAATGCCCGCGGCGATGGGGACGCCGGCCGTGTTGTAGAGGAAGGCGAAGAAGAGGTTCTGGCGGATGTTGCCCATCGTCGCGTGGCTCAGTCGGCGCGCGCGCAGGATGCCTCGGAGGTCTCCTTTCACGAGCGTCACGCCGGCGCTCTCCATGGCGACGTCGGTCCCCGTGCCCATGGCGATCCCCACCTGCGCTTGCGCGAGCGCCGGCGCGTCGTTGATGCCGTCGCCCGCCATCGCGACGATGTGACCCTCCGACTGGAAGCGCTTCACGGCTGCCACCTTCTGGTCGGGCAGCACCTCGGCGACGATTTCGTCGATGCCGAGCTTGCGACCCACCGCTTCGGCGGTCGCGCGGCTGTCGCCGGTCAGCATCACCACGCGCACGCCGTCGGCGTGCAGGCCGCGAACCGCCTCCACGGACGTCGGCTTGACGGGATCGGCCACGCCGACCAGGCCTGCCGCGGCGCCGTCGATCGCGACGAACATGACCGTCTCGCCCTGCGCACGCAGCGCTTCGCCTCGCGGAGCCAAGGCGGAAACGTCCACGCCGAGATCCGCCATGAGCATCGGATTGCCGAGCGCGACGCGGGCGCCTTCCACCTGCCCGACGACGCCCTTGCCGGTGCGCGATTCGAATTCAGTCGCTGTCGCCAGCGTCAGCCCGCGCTCGGTCGCTCCCTGCACGATCGCAGAAGCGAGCGGGTGCTCGCTCCCGCGCTCCAGGCTCGCTGCCATGTGCAGCAGACGAGCCTCGTCCTGACCCGCGCCGGCGACGACGGAGACCAGACGCGGCTTGCCCTCGGTGAGCGTGCCCGTCTTGTCGACGACCAGCGTGTCCACCGAGCGCATCACCTCGATGGCTTCAGCATCCCTGAAGAGGATGCCGGCGGTCGCGCCGCGACCCATGGCGACCATGATGGACATCGGGGTCGCGAGGCCGAGCGCGCACGGGCACGCAACGATGAGCACAGCGACCGAGTTGACGATCGCGTGGGCCACGCGCGGGCTCGGGCCCACGAGCGCCCAGACGGCGAACGTGACGATCGCGACCAGGACGACGGCAGGCACGAAGTAGCCGGCCACGATGTCCGCCAGCTTCTGGATCGGCGCCCGGCTGCGCTGCGCCTCCGAGACCATCGCGACGATGCGCGCGAGCAGCGTGTCGGCACCGACCTTCTCGGCCTGCATCACGAGCGACCCCGTGCCGTTGATGGTGGCGCCGACCACCTTCGAGCCGGGAGCCTTCTCCACCGGCATCGGCTCGCCGGAGACCATCGATTCGTCGACCGCGCTCGACCCCTCGAGCACGACTCCATCCACGGGCACCTTCTCGCCCGGCCGCACGCGAAGCCGATCGCCAGGCTGCACCGAATCGAGCGGGACGTCTTCCTCGCTGCCGTCGGAGGAGATGCGCCGGGCCGTCTTGGGCGCAAGCCCGAGCAGCTCCTCGAGGGCCTTGCTCGTGCGGCTGCGAGCGCGAAGCTCAAGGACCTGACCGACCAGGACGAGCGTGACGATGACGGCTGCGGCCTCGAAGTACACCGCGACGTGGCCGGACGCGTCGCGCAGCTCCGCCGGGAAGACGGCCGGCGCCAGGGTCGCGACGAGGCTGTAGCCATAGGCGACGCCCACGCCCAGGCCGATGAGCGTGAACATGTTCGTGTGGCCGCCACGGAGGGAGGAGACGGCGCGCCCGTAGAAGGGCCAGGCCGCCCACAGGCAGACGGGCGTTGCCAGCGCGAGCTCGACGAAGTCGCGCCACCCGGCCGGCAGCAGCTGCCCCATGGCGACGACCAGCAGCGGCGACGACAGCGCCGCCGCAATCCACAGGCGCCACGTCATGTCGCGCAGCTCGGGGTTCTCGGCCGGCTGCGCCGTCGGCGTCATCGGCTCGAGAGCCATCCCGCAGATGGGGCAGCTCCCCGGACCGTCGCGCACGATCTGCGGGTGCATCGGGCAGGTCCACTTGGTCGGTCCCGCGCGGGGAGCCGGGGCCGCGGAGGGCGTCGTGTGCTTCGGATTGGGCCCCTGATGCTCGTGGTGGTGGCAGCAGGAGCCCTGCGTGGCCGGAGCGTCGGCACTTCGTCGGGCGTGCATGATCAGTCTCCCTTCACCCGTGCAGACGCATGTGGCCCCCGGCCATTACACGCAAGTACAGTCGAGGCAGCCGTGCGTCGCGCAGGTCCCGCAGGACGTCCGGAGTCGCTCGCCGAGGGCAGCTCGAGCCCGATGCAGACGGACGGCAGCGTTGTTGGAGGTGATACCCGCCTGCTTCGCGAAGTCGACGAGCTTCATCCCTTCGAGCTCGACCGCGCGCAAGGCGTCCGCGTACTCCGGCTTGAGGGTGCCGAGCAGCTTCGACACGCATGCGCAGACGCTTCGATGCAAGGACTCATCCACGTGCTCCGAGCCCGCCAGCTCGTCGGCCCACCGGCGAAGCGCACGATCGGCCGCTCCGGTGCGGCGCGCGTGGTCGACCACCGCGTTGCGCAGCAGGCGATAGAACCACGCGACGGCACTGGCGTTGTCCTCGATGGCGCCTCCGCGCTCGATGCCGCGCACGTAGGCCTGCTGCAACAACTCCTCCGCAACCTCGCGCGAGCCCACCCGCCGCTCGAGGAACGCCCGGAACTCGG
The DNA here is from genome assembly GCA_036393165.1 of Polyangiaceae bacterium. Taxonomy (GTDB): domain Bacteria; phylum Myxococcota_A; class Polyangia; order Polyangiales; family Polyangiaceae; genus Palsa-1150. Next base: position 5,464 of record DASVWO010000479.1, read on the forward strand.
CATGGCCCGCGACGAGGAGCGCCAGCGCGTCCCCTGAGATTGGCTCGCGATCATCCACACGCGCATTGTAAGGCGGCTGCGAGCGTCACGCCGGACCGGAGCGAACGTTCGGTGAGGGCTCGTCACGAAGCGTCGCCGAACCACTGGTGACGCCAGGCGATCATCTCGCCGATCTCTCGGGCCTGCGCGTCGATGATTCCGCGCGCCATGTCGAGGATGGTCTTGTCTTGGCTGCGCAGCCGCGCCACGCCAGCCATGCGGATGGCACCGGCGTGATGGGGGATCATCGAATCGATGAAGGCGAGGTCCACGTTCTGCGCGGGCAGCTGATCGGCCATTCCGCTGTTTTCGTCCTCGATGGGGTTCACCCGCAGGGTCACTTGCGACGTGCCGCACTCTTGCTGCTTGAGCTGCCGCATCTTGTCGATCTCCGCACCCTGGGACGTGATGATGCCGCGCGCAAGCTGGACCAGCTCGGGTCGCTTCCCTCGCTCAGCCTCGTCCTGGGCCATACGGATCGCCACGGCGTGATGCGCCGACATCATGTCGACGAAGCGGGCGTCCGCGTAGTGGCCATCCACCACCAGCTGCGCCGGTGCTACAGCGCCCGTATCGCAGCCTTCAGGCGCTGACTGTGCCGCCGATGCGCTCGGAGCGGAAGTGCCGCATCCCAGCGCAAGGGCCCAAACACCGAGCAAGAGCAAGCTGCGTCTCTTCATCTCGAGCACCCTCTCGCTGCGAGACTTTCGCAAGCCCAAGGCCAGCGCGACTCGTCCGGACGCAATGACGCGCCGAGAGTTCAGCCTGTCGAGACCTTGCGCGCCTGAGTACCGGCGGGCTGCTTGTACCAGCCCGGATCCTCGTAGCTCGTGATGCCCTCGCGCACCTTGAGCACGGTGAACATGCCGCCCATCTCGATGGGCCCGAAGGGGCCGGTGCCCGTCATCATGGGCAGCGTGTTCTTCGGCCGGCCCATGTCCATCATGTTGCCCATGCCGTTCGAGCCCATCGCCATGTAGCCGGGCAGCACTGCGCGCACCTTCTCTTCGACCGACCGCTGGTCCACGCCGACCATGTTGGGAAGGTCATGGCTCATGGCGTTCATCGTGTGGTGCGACTTGTGGCAGTGGAAGATCCAGTCGCCCGGCTCGTCGGCGACCCACTCGACGTCGCGCGTCGCGCCGACCGGCACGTTCACCGTCGTCTCGGGAAGACGGGCGCCCTCGGGCACGCGTCCGCCGTCGGTCCCCGTGACCTCGAAGCGGTAGCCGTGGAGGTGAATGGGGTGGCTATCCATGCTCAGGTTCCCGAGGCGCACCCGCACGCGGTCGCCTTTCTTCACGACGAGCGGATCGGTGCCCGGCCACACGCGGCTGTTGAACGAGAAGATGTTGAAGTCGGTCATCACCGCGGGGTTCGGGCGGGACGTGCCAGGCGGGATGGCCCACTCGTGCAGCATCATGCAGAAGTCGCGGTCGACGCGCGGGGCTTCGGGCGCTCGCGGGTGGATGATGAAGAAGCCCATCATCCCGAGCGCCATCTGCACCATCTCGTCGGAGTGCGGGTGGTACATCTGCGTGCCGTTCTGGCGCAGCGTGAACTCGTAGACATACGTCTCGCCCGGTTCGATGTGCGGCTGCGTCAGCCCTGACACGCCGTCCATGCCGTTGGGCAGCAGCACGCCGTGCCAGTGAACGCTGGTGCGCTCGGGCAGCTTGTTGGTGACGTAGATGCGCACCCGGTCGCCCTCGACCACCTCTATCGTCGGCCCGGGCGACATCCCGTTGTAGCCCCAGCAGTCGACGACCATGCCCCGCGCGAACTCGCGTTTCACCGGCTCGGCGACGAGGTGAAACGCCTTCGCGCCGTTCTCCATGCGCCACGGCAGCGTGGCGCCATTTGGCATGACGACGGGCATGTAGCCCTCGGCCGCGCGCCTGGGCATGGGCGAGGGGGGCACCGGCGCCGGAGCCTCGTCGGCGAACGCCTTGCGCGCCTGTGCCAGCACGGCCCCGCCGAGGACGGCGGCTCCGCTGAGCAGTGCCTTGCGTCGGTTCATCATGGCTTGCCTCTACATGTGCATCTTGGAGTGATCCAACGGTGGGGGAGCTGCCGGCTCAGCCGCGGTGCCTGGCGGAGGGGCGGGCGGGCGGCCGATGCGGCCTCCCACGGCTCTTTCGAGGTCCGAGCGCGCCACCCAGTAGTCGCGCACCGCCTCGATGTACTCTCGGTACGCGTCCACCTCGTTCTGCTTGGCCGCGATGAGCTGGTAGACGCCGAGCAGCATGGCGTCGTACTGCTGCTGCGAGAGGGCCACGACGCGCTCGCGCAAGGGGACGAGCCCGGACCGGTAGCCTTCGGCCAGCTGGCGCGTCAGCACCACGCGGTCTCGCGCGATGCGGACCTGGGAGCGCACCTCCACGGCAAGCGCATTCAGGCGGTGCTCGCTCTGGCGCCGGAGCGCGCGGACCCGCGCGACCGAAGCCTGCCCCTGATCGAAGATCGGAAGCGAGAGCGCCACCCCGGGCCCGAGCGGGTTGTGCCCTCCGGAGATGGTGGGGTCCACCTCGAGCTGCGCCTGCAGCGTTCCGGTCCATCGCGTCGACTGCACGAATGACTCGATTCGCGAGAGCGCCTCGAACTCGCGGCGTCGCGCTGCGAGGTCCAGGCGCTGCGCGACGGCGAGCGACTCGAGGTGCTCGAGCGAGCCCTCGGCCGGCGGCAGCTCCGGCAGACGATCTGGCGTCCGCCACAGTGTCTGCGTGCCCCAGAGCCCCATGAGCTGCGTGAGCTGCTCGCGCGCAGCGAGCGCATCGCCCTCGGCCCGCGTGAGATCGAGGCGGACCTGGGCCTCGAGCGCCTGCTCGTTCGCCAGATCCAGGTCGTTCATGTTGCCCGCGTCGTGTTGACGGGTCGCCATCTCGGCTGCGGCGTCGGCCGCTTCGAGGATGGTGCGGCGCATGGCGACGACCTGCTGCGCGCTCAGCACTGCGAAGTAGGCCGTGCGCACCCGTGCGGCCAAGTCGAGCACGGCGTCGCCGACGCGCATCTTCACCGCCTCGAGCTCGGTCGCCGCGATCTTCTTCCTCGCCGGCAGCGTGAACAGGTCGAGGAAGTCCATCGCCACGCTGCCGATGACAGGCGGCTGCAGGGTGTCGTACTCGGAGGGCGCGAGCGACACGCCGAACACCGGGTTCTTGAGGAGGCCGGCCTGCACGAGATCCGCCTGCCCGACGCCCAGCTCTTCGTACATGGCCAGCAGCGACTCGTGCCTCAGGAGCGCAATCTGCACCGCTTCGTCGACGGTGAGCTCGTGCGCGAGCATCTGTTCGACGGCCCGCTCGACCTGAGTGTCTTCGCCAGTGCCGGCGTCCCATGCCACGCGGTGTCCGGAGCGTTGATCCACTGCCGCAGCGACGTCGTGGAACGCAGCCGCGGGCGACGTCGAAGCGCAGCCCGCGGCTCCGAGCATCAAGGTCGCGAGTGCCCAACCTCTCATCGCACTCCGCCGTCGGCAGCAGCGCGCGGCTGCAGCACCATTCCGCACTTCGGACAGCGACCGGGGGACGGCGACGTCACATCCGGATGCATCGGGCACACGTACACGACTCCGGCCGATGCGCTCGTCGTCGGCGCTGCCGAAGGGGGAGCGGGGGGCTGCCACGGAGCCTCCGGGGCACCAGGGTTCGCGAGCGACGACGGCGGCATCGACACGGCCTCCGCGGCACACGCGACTGCAGCAGCGGCGCACGAAATGGCGAGCCAAGTGCCCATCAGAATCCTTCCCGCGCGCATCATGACCGATTCCTCACTACACGACGGCCGAGGGACTCGCTTGCCAGAAAATCGGCGGTCACGAACCGCCGGCTCGTTGCTAGTAAAGATTCGTGCAGCTGTCCCTCGTGGCCTCGTCGGCGGTGGCCTCGCATACGACGCCGATTGGGTCCAGCTCTCGCTCTCGGCCATGGCGTTCTTCAGCCTGTATGCCGATGGCTACGGCTAGCGCGCCTCGTCGCACCGGTTCGCGTCGGGGCGCGGGACGTTCCCGTTCTTGAACGGCGCGCTGCGTCCCTACGTCGCAGCCGACGTCCTCCACTCGGGTCGCGAGATCTGGCAGGGACTGTACGGGGACGAGAGCTACGCGGTCACCGACCTGCTCCTCGGCGGCGGAGTGGCGTGGCGCTTCCTGCCCCCGTGGTCCGTGGAAGCCGGGGCGCGTTTCCCCGTCGTGCACGAGACCCAGAGCCAGCTACGACTACCCCGCGCTCTTCGAGCTGAGTCTGCAGACCAGCTTCGATCTGCTCACGCGCTACTCGCGCACGCCGCATGCACTGCGGGGCCGTGGAGGTCCCAACAATGCGCACATCCCTCGCTCGCGTGCTTCTCGTCGCCCCGCTGCTCGTCGCCGGGTGCGCGTCTTCGCGTCCCATTCCGCTCGAAGCCGGAAGCTTCCGCGACCCACGGCTCGCCGAAGCCGCCAAGAAGATGCTCGTCCTGCAGGCTGGCGACGCCGGCCGCCCCACGGAGGTCATCGGCGTCATCGACGTCCACGAACCCACCGGAGAGCACGACGCCGCTCTCCAGACGCTGCGCGAGCGGGCTGCGCTCATCGGCGCCGATGCGTTGCTCGGCGTCGAGTTCCACCACGAGGACGATCACCCCGACGACAAGGGCATCGCGACGCACCTCTCGGGGCTCGCGGTGCGCTTCCGTCCCGTCCTGCAGGACCGGCCTTACGAGGTGCTCGGTCCGGTTCAGGTGGAAGCGGCGATGGAGCACGAGGACGACGGGCTGCGCGCGCTTCGCGAAAAGGGCAGCGACATGAATGCCGACGCGATGCTCGACGTGCAGTTCCATCACGGCGAGGGCAACGGCGGCGCGACGAAGCTGACGGCCATCGCCATTCGCTACCGGAAGTGAGGAGCGACTCCGCCGTGGCACGCAGCGTGAATCACCGAGTGCGGACTCCAGGAAGGAGGCCGCCCGTGCGTCTCTTCGCGTTCGCCCTCGCCCCGCTCCTCGTCGCCGCCTGCGGCAACACGTACCACCCCGAGTATCACCCGGTCACCGTGACGAGCTACGAGCAGCACGTCACCGGCGCGCCGGGTGGCGCTGCCGGCGCGCAGCAGCCCGGGCCGGTGTTCCGCGCGCCACCGCCGCAGCAACCGCCGACGCCCGCGCCTTGGTCGGCGTGGCCGGACGAGTGAGCCATGCGCACCGCACTGTTGGGCCTCTCGCTCACGCTCGCCGCCGTGCCGCTCGCCGCGTGCGCGAACGAGTACCACCCCGAGTACCACCCGGAGACGGCGACCACCTACGAGCAGAACATCTCGTATCCGACCACCACCGTGTTCGCGGTGACGAGCGCCGCGCCGGGGGACCTCTCGGGCGTCACGAGTGAGCAGGCGGACGCCGAGTCACGTGTCCTCGTCCTGCAGTCGACGCATCTGGATCGCCCCGCTGAAGTCGTGGGCGTCGTCGATGCGCACGTACCGATGGGCAGTCACGACCGGGCCCTCGACGTGCTGCGCAGGCGCGCGGTCGCCATCGGTGCCGATGCGGTCGTCGGCGTCGAGTTCCACCACGGCGAAGGCGAGGGGCAGCCGACGCATCTCTCGGGACTCGCCGTGCGCTTCCTTCCGTCCGTTCCGTACCGCGTCGATCACTGACCCCTTCGCTGGAGGCTCGCCATGCATCGCTCTCTCGCCCTCGCGTTTCTCGTCTTCACCGGCGGCGCCGGCTGTGGCGGCGCCACGCCGCTGCCCGATGCGGCCTATCCGACCGGCGTCTCGCCAACTCCGACCGCTGGAGAGCAAGGTGATGCTCCCGAGGAGGACGAAGTGGCCGAGGAGAAAGCAATCGTCAACGACCCCGCGGTGATCGCCGCCGCCCAGAAAGTGAAGGTCATCCAGAACGCAGAGGCCGATTGTCCGACGGAGCTCGTGGGGCTGGTCGACATCCACGAACCGGTCGAGAGCGTCGACCGCGCCCTCGAGGTGTTGCGGCGCAAGGCGGCCAAGATGGGCGCCGAGGAAGTCGTGGGGGTCGAGTTCCACCACGGGGAGCCGGGAGAGGAGCCGACGCACCTGTCAGGCATGGCCGTGCGCTGCAAGGACTTGCTGCAGGGCCGTCAGTACGACGTCATCGGCCACATCGAGGTGAACGGCAAGATGGGGGAGGAAGACGAAGCAGACAAGGAGCTGCTCGAGCGCGCCAGCGCCATGCACGCGGACCTCGTCATCGACATCGGCTTCGAGCACGGCGAGGGCGGCAGCGAGCCCACGAAGGTGTGGGGCACCGCGATTCGCTTCAAGGAGTGACGAGTGTCTGCCCCGCCTGCGCGCGTGGGTGAGACGTGCGACCGCGTGCATCGCATCCGCGCTGGTCCTATCGGCTACCCCGTCCTAACCGGCCCAGAAGTAGGTCAGCTTCAGCAAGATGACGTCCGCCGCGGGTGCGCGGCTCACCGAGGAGAGGCTCAAGCTGGCGCTCTCGCCCGGCGTGAGCGCGATCGCCGGCACCTGCGAGCGTGTGTACACGAGGAACAGCGTCGACCCGAGCATGTACTCCCAGCGCAGCACGACGGTCGTGTTGAGGACGCCCTCCTGGAAATCCGGATTGGTGGCCAGCGGCGCAACCAGCGACTGCAGATCGCTCAAGTGGACCACCGCGCCGGGCGCGGCCGACTGGAAAGACGAGAAGTCGTAGTAGTGCCCCGAGGCCAGAAACAGCTGCCCGTACGCCTGCAGCGTCAGGCGCGGCGCGAACGTGTACGTCGCGCGCAGGGTCGTGCCGATGCTCTTCGCATCGAGCTTGCCGAAGACGTACTGCCCCGCCACGGGCCCGAACTCCGCGAAGCGCGGCTCACCGAACGTGTAGATGGCAGTCGGCAGCACCTCCAGATCGAGCTGTGGAAGCGCCCGAAAGAGCAGGCCGCCCGCCCCGTTGAAGTAGAAGCCGTCGTAGAGCCACTGCGTCTGCGTCTGGAAGTTGAAGCTCACCGGCTTGGCCGGGTTGCTGTAGAGCTCCGCCTCCCAGCCGACGAGACCCGCGCGCTCGAGCGCCGTGCCGTCGCCAACCTCGCGATCGTCGTAGCGGGTCGGGCGCCAGTGCACCTCGGTGAAGAACGACCAGAAGTTCTCGAACGTGCCCGACACGTTGAGCTGATAGCCGCTGCCAATCCACAGGCCGTCCAGGTTGGTGCGGCCGAAGTACTCGAAGCGGGCATGCCGCTCGAGGAAGATCCCCGACGGCTTCATGTCGCGCCACTCGCCGTCGAAGCTCCAGCGATAGTCGTTGGCGCGCTGGTTGTACCCGAGGTCCGTGTAATCGAGCTTGCGCCCTTCGTACTCGAACTGCGCGTCGCCCACCCAATGGGCGCCCCCTTCCTTGTTCAGGTACGTGAAGATGCTGGGGCCAATGTCGCCGGGGTTGATCACGGTGCCATCGGGCACGGCCCGCGCAGGGCCTTTGGAGAGCATCGTCGCGGTCCCCTGCCCTCCGGTGACCCAATCGCCGTCGGGCGATCGCCACTTCCAGTCGAGGGCGCCGACGTACGCGTCGTTGAAGCAGCGGGTCAGCGGGTTGACGGTATTCGCGTTGGGACAGAGCTGCATCGTCGGGCCGATGCCCGTTCGCGAATACACCAGCGCCGCGTTGTTCGACTCGGACGGCGTGGCGATGGTCGTCCCGGGCGCGACCGTGGGGTACCCGGCGACGCTCTCGGCCCGGTTGGTCGCGGTGAACATGGCGCCGACGTAGCCGTTGCCGGGGAGCGCTCGCTTGATGCGCAGGACGTCGAAAGCGGTGAGCGGATCGATGAGCCGCCGCTGGCGCGAACCGTCGGCCAGTTGCACGGTCACGTCGTTCTCCGCCGTGATGGCCTGGAGCGTTCCGATGCTCCAGCCGTCGGTGAGCTGCCCGGTGATCTTGCTCGCGCCGTAGATGGTCGCTGGCGTAGGGACATCCACGAGCTGCTCGCCGAAGGGCGCGCTCGTCCGGAGCGCCGGCGGCGGTGCCCCGCGTCCGATGCGCCGCGTGTAGAGCAGCTGCCGCGGCGTCGCGAACATGTCGATGCCTTCGAGGAAGAACGGCCGCTTCTCGGGGTAGTACTGCTCGTACTTGTTGAGGTTGAGCACCAGCTGGTCGGCCTCCACCTGCGCGAAGTCCGGGTTGAACGTCGCGTCGAGGGTGAGCGACTGCGTGGGGTGCCACTTGAGGTCGAGGCCCGCCGAGCCACCGACGTCCGTGCCGCTCGCGAGCTGCGTCGTCGCCGCGTCGCGCCGCCGGAAGCGCCCGAGCACGAAGGGGCGCAGCTCGAGGGGCGCGCCCGGGCGCAGGCCGCGCAGCCCGTCGAGCGTGCCGTAACGCGACACCTCGCCCGCCGCGTCGCGCGGAATGAGCGACCACTCGTCCTGCTCCTGCAGGTCCGACACGAAGCGGCGCACCTGCAGGTCCCACGACTGCTCCGGCAGCGCCGAGAAGCGCAGGATGCGCAGCGGGATCATGATCTCCGCGGACCAGCCGCCCGGGAAGCGCGCGACGCTGGCGTCCCAGTTCTCGTCCCAGTCGGATGAAGAGTCGGTGTCGTTGAAGAGCACCGCGTCGGTGAGCACGCCGCCCGCGTTCACCGTGAACTGGAAGGCGCTCTTGTGGTCGCCGCGCGTGCCGAGGTCCACCTCGACCCGGTCGGCTTCGACGAGGCGATCTCGACGCGACAGGTGCTGCACGACGGGCGCGTGAACCTGGTCGCACTCGATGCCGATGTAGATCGCCTGATCGTCGTAGAGCACCCGTACCGTGGTGCGGTCCGATGGCGGCGCGCCCTCGTGCGGAAACTTCTGCGTGAACGCCTCCGACGGAGGCGCCTTTTGCCAGACGGCGTCGTCGAGCCGACCGTCGATGACCGGAGGCGTGCTCGTGCGCGCCGCCGTCATGTGCGGCGGCCCCGCGGTGAGGCCGGGCCAGGCGAGGAGAAGGGGCGCGATCACGGACGATCTCGCAGCCGTACTCGGACGTTTGCGCTTCTATCACAGCTGCCATACGAAGTGTCGACGCCCCGCCCGCGGATTGACCGGTGCCAATGCGCAATCCTCGTCCAAGGTTGGCTCTCGTCGTGCTGGCGTGCGGTTCGTGCCGCGGCTTGCCGGACGGCGCGCACGTGAGCCTCCCGAACGCAGCGGCAGGAATCGGCTTCGACGATCTCCGCTACTCGGCATCGCTCCATCGGGTGCTCGCGCCGGCCGGACGCACGGGCACGCTGGACCTGATCGATCCGGACTCGCTCGCCGTGAGCACCGTCCGCGGTTTCAGCGCCACGGACGGCTACGACGGCGGCCACGACTTCGGAGCCACATCCGTCGACGAGGGCGGCGGCCTGCTCTTCGTCACGGATCGCACGTCGCTGCGGCTCGACGTCGTCGATCCGAAGGCAGGGACCATCGTCGCCGGGACCGGCCTCGGCGACAGCCCCGACTACGTGCGCTTCGTGGCCGTGACCAACGAGGTGTGGGTGACCGAGCCCTCCGCCTCGCGCATCGAGATCTTCTCGGTCTCGCGCGACACACCGCCCGCGGTCGCATCCGTCGGCGTCATCGCAGTGACCAATGGCCCCGAGTCGCTCGTCATCGACCAGCGCGCAGGGCGGGCCTACTCGCACCGATGGCAGTCGAGCACCGTCGTTCTCGATGTTCGCACGCGCGCAGTGCTCGGCGAGTGGCCCAACGGGTGTGCGGCTTCGCGGGGCCTGGCCGTCGACGAGGCCCGCGGCTTCTTCTACGCGGGCTGCGACGAGGGAACGGTCTCGGTTCTCGATGCCGCGCACGGCGGCCGGCTTCTCTCGTCGATGGCGCGTGGCGCGGGCTACGACGTCATCGGGTACGCGCCCGCGCTCGGTCACCTCTACCTCGCCGGCGCGGCGTGCTCCTGCCTCGTGGTCCTCGGCGTCTCGTCGGCCGGAGTGCTCTCCTTCCTCGGCAGGTTCGTGGCAACTCCCTCCACGCACTGCGCTGCGGCCGACGACGCAGGCCACGCGTGGGTCTGCGACCCGGACGGCGGGCGCTTGCTGCGGATCGACGATCCGTACCCCGCGAGCTGGTGATGCGGCATCGCGCGCTCTCGGCAGCCGTGGCCGTCGCCTCCTGCATGCACGCGTCTCCCGCGGCGGGCGATGCGCCGGCACGGCGTGTCGAGCTCGGCGCATCCCTCGGGTACGGACTGCCGCTCGGCGATGCGGAGCGCGGCTCGCGGGTGAGCGACACGACCTTCGGCGACCTGCTGCTCGCCGTGGACGCTGGCTACCGTCTGACGCGTCGGGTGGGTATCGCGGTGCACGCGCACTACGGGATCGCCATCCCGACGCTCTGCGCGACCGCGTCCGATTGCGAGGCGAGCCTGGGCAGCGACGTCGGGCTCGAGCTGGTCGCGCGCTTTTACCCGCCGCGAATGGGGCCGTTCGCACCGCTGGTCGACGTGGGCATGGGCTACGAGTGGCTCACGACGCGCCTCGTCGACAGCGGCGCAGAGTCGTCGCGGTCGTATTCGGGGCCGGTGTTCGTGGCCGCGCGCCTGGTGGCCCCCGTGGCTCTCGGTGAGCGGTGGAGCCTCGGCCCGGTCCTCGACGGCTCGTACGGCACCTTCACGTCCTTCGGCCTGCGCACGACCGCGCAGTCGTTCTCCGGGGACGTTCCCTGGCGGTCCCCGCATGCCTGGCTGTCATTTGGCATTCGGGCGGGCGTGGTGTTCTGAGCCCTGTTCCTCTGGCGGCTGGATGCGGCGAAAGGCGCGATAGAGGATGGCGTCGTACGCGAGCTTCATGCCCGCACCGATGACGAGCGGCGCGACGATCGACGTCCGCGCCATGAGAAAGCCTCCCGCGAGCGCCGTGATCGGCCAGCCCGCCATGCGCACGAGGTTCGTGGCGCTCGACGCGCGACCCCGCTCCTCCGGGCCGACCAGCGCCATCACGTACGATTGCCGCGTCGGGACGTCCATCTCCACGAGCCCTTCGCGGAGCAGGAAGAGGACTGCGGCAACGGCGAAGCTAGGGGCGAATGCCACCGTCACGAGCAGCAGGCTCGAGGGGGCGTGGGTGAAGACCATCGTGTTGACCAGGCCGTAGCGGCGCGCGAGCCGCGCGGCCCCGAAGTGCGACACGACGTTGGCGATACGGGCGCCGAAGAAGAGCAGTGCGACGACCCCCTCGCCTGCGCCGAAGCGCTCGAAGAAGAAGTAGGTCACGAGGGCTGTGGTGAGGAAGCCGCCGCCCGCGCTGTCGAGCGCAAACAGCGCGCAGATCCGGCCCAGCACGCGTCGGCTCTGCGGCGAGAGCGGCGCTGCGCGCGTCGTTCCTGCCAAGGACGGCGACAGGCGCGCGTAGAGCGCGACGCAGACGAGAGCGAGGCAGCCGTAGAACGCCAGGCCCAAACGGTGCGACGTCCCTGGCGACAGGTTCCAGGTGCTGTGCTCGAGGAGCGCCGGAAGACCGGCCGCGAGCGCGCCGAGCGCATGGCCGGTGTCCTGCAGCGCGTTGTACCAGGCGAACGCCTGCGTCCGTCCTCCCTCGGTCGTCGTGGCGGGAAGAATCGCTTGCTCGAGCGCGAGGGCCGCGCCGCGGTCGCGCCCCATCCCGTTGAGCATCCCCACGAACGCGGAGGCGGCGAGAGCCGCGGGACTGCGGGAGAACCACGCCAGCGCGGCGCCAGCAGCCCCGAGCGCAGCGAGCGCGAGGAGGACGCGCTTCCGATCGATGCGGTCACCGCCGACGGTGGTCAGCGCGAGCGCCGCGGCGTTGCCGGCCAGTCCCGCCGCGACCACCCAGCCCACGACGTCCGCCGGAAAGTGCAGAACGGCCAGGTATGCCGCGAGCAGGACCGCGATCATCCCCGTCGCCACGGCCCGAAGGAACGCGGTCGTGTAGAGGATGCGGCGGTCGACGGAGGCAGCGGTCACGGCAGTATCGCAACCGTGTTGCACACGTTGCGCTCGTATCACAATTGCTATAGCAAGAGGCGATGGCGAAGTCGGCCGAGGAGGGCAGCCGCTGGCTGCTCCTGATCCACCAGATCCCGCCGACGCCGGCGTACTTCCGGGCGAAGGTCGGCCGGCGCCTGCAGAAGCTCGGCGCGGTCGCCATCAAGAACTCGGTCTACGTCCTGCCCGCCAACGAGCAGACGCGCGAGGACTTCCAATGGATCGCCCGCGAGATCGCCGGCGAAGGCGGCGAGGCCACCCTGTGCACGGCCAGCTTCATCGAGGGGCTGAGGGACGATCAGGTCGAGGCGCTGTTTCTCGCGGCGCGTGATGCCGACTACGCGCAGCTCGCCGAGGAGGCACGGGAGATCGCGCGCGAGCTTCCCTCGCGTTTGGCGCGCGACGACGAGCGGCGGCCGCAGCTCGAGGCGGACCTCGCGCGGCTCCGGAAGCGCGCCGGCGAGATCGCGAACATCGACTTCTTCTCGGGGTCCGGCCGGGTCAACGCCGAAACGGCCATCGACGTGCTCGAGCGGAGGCTGCGGCGCAACGAGAAGGCGCCGGCCGAGTCGCCCGAGCTGGGGGCCGTGGACTACCGGGGCCGCACCTGGGTGACACGCAAGAACGTGCACGTCGATCGCATCGCGAGCGCGTGGCTCATTCGGCGCTTCATCGATGCCGACGCGAGGTTCAAGTTCGTGCCGGGTCAGGGTTACAAGGCTGCCGACGACGAACTGACGTTCGACATGTACGAGGGCACGTTCACGCACGTCGGCGACGCGTGCACCTTCGAGACGCTGGTCAATCGCTTTGGCCTGACGCAGCCGGGCCTGACGGCGATCGCGGAGATCGTGCACGACATCGACGTGAAGGACGGCAAGTTCGGGCGAGCCGAAGCGCCCGGGATCGCCGCGATGATCGCGGGGATCGCCACCCTTCACCGCGAAGACGAGCGCCGCATCGAAGTCGGCGGCGGCCTGCTCGACGCGCTGCTCGACCTGTATTCGCGCAAAGGCGCACGAGGAGATCGAGGATGAGAGCTTCCCAGGCGACGATTGCATCGGCCCTCGTCCTGTCGGCTTGCGGCGCTTGCGGGCGCAACAGCGGCAGCGGCCCCTCCGCACCGGTGAGCAGCGTCCCAGAGCTCCCGCTCACGCTCGTGTCCGACGCCCCCCTCCCCGGCGGCAGCACCCGCTTCGACTACCAGGAGATCGACCCGTCCAAGGGCCACCTCGTGGTGGCTCACATGAACGACGCGTCGGTGCTGGTGCTCAATCTGGCGGACGCCTCAGTCGCCAAGCTGCTCCCGAACATCCCTACCCCGCGCGGCGTTGCGGTCGGCGACGGGCGCATCTTCATCACGAGCAGCCCTTCGCAGCTGGTTCTCATCGACGGGACCGCGCTCAGCGAGATCGCGCGGGTGCCCACGGGCCCCGCGCCCGACGGCGTCGGCTACGACCCTGTGAACCACATCGCCGGCGTCTCCGCCCAGCAGGAGGGGGCCGCGTCCCTCATTCCGAACATGGGACAGGGCCAGCGGACGGACGTTCCGCTCGGCAAGGAGACGGGCAACGTCATCTACGACCCGGGTCGCGGCGTCTTCTGGGCGGCCGTCGTCAACGCGTCGCCTCCCGACCAGCTCGTGCAGATCGGCCCGGTCGCCAAGAAGGTCACGGCGCGCATCGATCTGCCGGGGTGCAGCGGCGCTCACGGCATGCGGCTGCACCCGGACGGCAAGACGGCCTTCGTGGCCTGCGAGGACAACAATGTGCTGGTCCGCGTGGACCTCGGCGCGGCGCGCGTGCTCGCCAGTGCGCCGACGGGCGCGGGGCCCGACGTCATGGCGATCGATCCGGGGCTCGGCTGGCTTTACGTCGCCGCGGAGAGCGGCGACCTGGTCGTCTTCGACATCGGCAAGCCGGGGCTGGTGACCATCGACCAGGAGCACCCGGGAGACAACTCGCACTCTGTGGCCGTCGACCCGACGACGCACCGCGTGTTCTTTCCGCTCATGAGCGGCCCGAACGGCAAGCCGGTGATGCGGATCATGCAGCCGAAGCTAGTGCCGGGAGGCGGTTGAGATGCGTGCGCTGCCCGCGGCCGTCGTGGGTTGTATCGCCGCGGCGGTCCTTCTCGCCACGCGCGCGGATGCGCAGACCGCTGCCGCGAGCACGATGACGCTCGACCAGGTGGTCGCGACCGCACTCGCGAAACACCCTCGCATCCGATCCGGACAGGCCGATGAACGCACATCCGACGCGCGCGTCGACGAGGCGCGTACGTCGCAGCTCCCCGAGCTGGGGATCAGCGCGCAGATCAATCGCTCCACCGGGAACACGCCTCCGGGCGCGTGGTTCAACACCACGGGATTCCCTCCCGTCGCCGGCGCTCCCCGCGGCAAGTCACTCGACGAAGGCGTGTGGCAGACCGGCGCGAGCGCGTGGGGGAGCTGGGATGTGCTGGCGTTCCAGCGGCAGGCGGCTGCCATCGACGTGGCGCTGGCAGGGCGGAACGAGGCCGGGGCCGCGACCCAGGCTGACCGGCTGGAAATCGCCTACGAAGCGGCCGACGCCTTCATCGAGCTCGTCGAAGCCGAGGAGACGGTGCGCGCCGCGAAAGTGAGCGTCGACCGCGCCCAGGTCCTCGTCACGATGACCCAGCCGCTGGTCGATCAGAACCTGCGCCCCGGCGCCGACGCCGCCCGCGCGCAGGCGGAGCTGGCGGCGGCGCGCACGGCGCTCGCGCGCGTGCAGCAGGCAGTCGAGGTCCGCCGCGCACGGCTCGCCGAGGTCATGGGAGACGCGAGCCTTCGCGTCGACGCGGAGCCGGGATCCCTCACGGGACCGGTGAGCGACCGGACGCCCCGCCCCCAGTCCCCTTCCCCGACGCATCCCGAGCTCGTACGGAGCGACGCCGCGGTCTCGCGCGCCAAGCAGCAGGAGTCCGCGGTGGACGTCCAGTACCTGCCGAGGCTCGACCTCGTTGCAGCGCTTTGGGTGCGCGGCAGCGGCTACCTGCAGAGCCCTGCCGACGGCCTGGTGCCCGACATTCCCAACTGGGCCGCCGGTGCGGTCCTCACCTGGTCCATCCTCGACATCCCGACCATCCGCGCTCGCGCGCGCGCGGCTTCTGCATCGACCGAGGCCGCCTCAGCCCACCGCGACGAAACGTACCTCGCGGTCCGCGCGCAGCTCACGAGCGCTACCGCCGCTCTCGATGGCGCACGCGCGGTCGCCAACCAGACGCCGGCCACGCTGGCGGCAGCACGGGCCGCCGAGGCGCAGATCGTGGCTCGCTACCGCGCCGGGCTCGCGCCGGTCATCGACGTGGCCGATGCCGAACGCGTCCTCACGCAGGCCGAGATCGACGACGCGGTCGCGCGCCTCGAGGTCCGCCGGGCGATGCTCGCCGTCGCGAGGGCCGCGGGCGACCTCGGCCCCTTCTTCTCCGCGGTGCGCGCCGGGAGCTGAGACCATGTGGCTCGTCCATCTCGCGCTCCGTCGACCGCTGACGATCCTCGTGCTCGGGGTCGCGATCGTCGCCGGGGCGGTCCTGTCGCTCCGGCGCGCGCCGGCCGACATCTTCCCGAGCCTCGGCGTCCCGGTGATCTACGTCGTGCAGCCCTACGGCGGAATGTCGCCGACGCAGATGGAGGGCCAGCTCGTCGGCTACTACGAGTACCACTTCCTCTACATCAACGGCATCGAGCACATCGAGTCCGAGTCCATCCAGGGGATGGCGATGCTCAAGCTGTACTTCCACCCCGGGACGGACATCGCGCAGTCGCTCGCGCAGGTGACCGCGATGGCATTCCGCGCGACGTCGTTCATGCCGACGGGGACCGTCCCGCCCTTCATCGTGCGCTTCGACGTCGGGTCGGTCCCCGTGGGGCAGCTCGTCTTCTCGAGCGACACCCGGAGCGGGGGCGAGGTGCAGGACCTGGCGCTCTACAAGGTGCGACCGCTGCTGGCGACGCTGCGCGGCGTGTCGGCCCCGCCGCCGTCGGGCGGCAAGGTCCGCATGATCGTCGCCTACGTCGATCCCGACCGGCTGCGCTCGTACGGCCTCTCCACCGACGAGGTGGCCACCGCGATCGCGCGCGGCAACGTCACGCTGCCCGCGGGCAACGTCCGCATCGGGGACCTCACGACGATCGCCTCGACCAACGCGATGGTCACGAGCACCAGGGAGCTCGAGATGCTGCCGCTGCGTCTCGGGGCGGGCCCTACGGTCCTCCTGCGCGACGTCGCGCGGGTCGAGGACAGCGGCGATGTCGTCTCCAACGTGGCGCTCGTGAACGGTCGCGACACCGTCTACATGCCCATCACGAAGCTGCCCGATGCGTCGACGCTGGAAGTCGTGGCGGCCATCAAGAAGGCGCTGCCCAACATGCGCGCGCAGGTGCCGGACGATGTCCACGTCGATTTCGTCTTCGACCAGTCCGTCTACGTGACGACCGCCATCCGCAGCCTGGCGATCGAGGGCGCGCTCGGAGCACTGCTGACGGCACTGACCGTGCTCGCGTTCCTCCGGAGCTGGAGGTCGGCGCTCATCGTCGTGCTGACGATCCCGCTGTCGATCTTCTCGGCCCTCGTCGCGCTGCGCCTCGCGGGGCAGACGGTCAACATCATGACCTTGAGCGGCCTGGCGCTGGCGGTCGGCATCCTCGTCGACGAGGCGACAGTGGCGATCGAGAACATCCACACGCACCTCGGGATGGACAAGCCGGCCGGGCGCGCGGTCGTGGACGCCATGCACGAGGTGATGCAGCCGCGCCTGCTGGCGATGCTGTGCATCCTGGCCGTCTTCATCCCGACATTCTTCCTCGTCGGCATCAGCCGCGCCCTGTTTCCGCCCCTGGCGCTGGCGGTCGGCTTCTCGATGATCGCCTCGTTTCTCATCTCCACGACGCTCGTGCCCGTGCTGTCGGCCCGGCTGTTTCGCGGCGCGAGCCACCCCGCGCACACGCACGGCCGGTCGCACGGGTTCTTCGCGCGCCTGCTCGAGGGGTACGTGCGGTTCGTCTCCGGGGTCGTTCGCTTCCGGTGGGCCGTCGTGGGCGCCTACCTCGCGCTCTGCGTGCCGGCGCTGCTGCTCGTGCGCAGCATCGGCACCGAGCTGTTCCCGCGCGTCGACACGGGGCAATTCCAGCTTCGCATCCAGGCCCCCGACGGCACACGCCTCGAGCGCACCGTCGGGCTGACGCGCGGTGTGGACAAGGCCATCCGGGAGGAGGTGGGCGCGGACCACGTGGCCATGACGCTCGCCAACATCGGCAACCCCGCATGGACCTACCCGGTCAACGCCGTCTACGTCTTCAACACCGGCCCACAGGACGCGGTGCTTCTCGCTCAGCTGCGCGGCAAGGACCGCATGCCGATGGACCAGCTGCAGGAGCGGTTGCGCGACCGGCTCGCCCGCACGTTCCCCGGCGTGCACTTCTCCTTCGAGGCCGGCGACATCGTGTCGCAGATCCTGAACTTCGGCGCTCCCACTCCCATCGAGGTCAACGTGTCCGGCAAGAATCTGTCGGACACGCGGAAATTTGCCGAGCGCCTCACGGCGTCGCTCGAACGCCTGCCGGAGCTCCGAGACGTCCGCATTCCCCTGGCGCTCGACTATCCGACGCTGGACGTGACGATCGACCGCGAGCGCGCCGGTCAGCTCGGGCTGACCGTCGACCGCCTCGGGAAGTCGATCGTCTCGGCCACGTCGTCGAGCGTGCTCACGACGCCCATCTTCTGGACCGATCCGAAGACCGGTGTCGGCTATCGCGTGGGGGTCCGTGTGCCGGAGAACCGCGTCCAGTCGGTCGACGACCTGGAGAACCTCCCGGTCATGCAGGATGAATCGGCGAGTGTCTTTCTGCGCGACGTCGCCTCGGTCCACCCGGGGACCACGCCTGGCGAGATCGACCACTACAACAGCCAGCGCGCCATCCACGTCACGGCAAACCTCGCGGGAGACGATCTCGGAAAGGCCGCGGCCGACGTCGAGAGGGCCATCGCGTCTCTGGGTCCGCCGCCCAAGGGGACCACCGTGGCGATGCGCGGCCAGGCCGAGCAGATGCAGGTGACGCTCGCGAGCCTGCGCGACGGGCTCGGTCTCGCCGTGATCGTCGTGCTGCTGCTCCTGGCGGCCAACTACCAGTCCATCCGCGAGCCGCTCGTCGTCATCTCGACCACGCCAGCCGTGCTGGCGGGCGTGCTCCTCGCTCTCGCAATCACCCACACGACGATCAACGTGCAGTCGCTCATGGGCGCCATCATGGCCATCGGCGTCTCGGTCGCGAACGCCGTGCTCCTCGTGACCTTCGCGAAGGAGCGATGGATCGAGGGTCGGCCGCAGACCGAGTCCATCGTCGAGTCGGCGCGCCGCCGCGTGCGGCCGATCCTGATGACGAGCCTGGCCATGGCCTTCGGCATGGTCCCGACGGCGCTGGCGATTGGCGAGGGCGGGCAGCAGGCGGCGCCGCTGGGGCGAGCGGTCATCGGAGGGCTCATCGCCTCGACGCTGGCAACGCTCGTGTTCCTACCGGCGGTCTACGTGATTGTCGCAAGGAGGGGTGAGGCGCGGTCGCCTTCGCTCGATCCGGACGACGAACCGAGTCCGGCCATGCAGGAGGCGCGCGCATGAGGCCCGTCCCCCTGATGTTCGCCCTCGGGCTGGCGCTCTGCTCTTGCAACACGAGCCGCGGCGATACCCCTGCTCCGGCTGCAAGCGCGAGCACGGCCGCGGCGGCCCCGATCGTCGAGACGGCGCGCGTCGTATCGAAGCCCCTCGACACGACGACGCACCTGGAAGGAGAGCTCACGCCGTACGAGAACGTGGCACTCTTCGCGCGTGCGAGCGGGTTCGTCTCGCGGGTGCCCGTCGATCGGGGCAGCCGCGTCAAGAAGGGCGACCTTCTCGTATCCGTCGTGGCCCCGGAGCTCGGGGCCCAGCGCGCCGAGGCGCAGGCGAAGCTCGATGGCGACAAGCTGACGCTCGAGCGCCTGAGCGCGGCTGCGCAGACCCCTGGTGCAGT
This sequence comes from Polyangiaceae bacterium, assembly GCA_036393165.1. Taxonomy (GTDB): domain Bacteria; phylum Myxococcota_A; class Polyangia; order Polyangiales; family Polyangiaceae; genus Palsa-1150. The sequence goes on from DASVWO010000479.1 coordinate 24,461, forward strand.
CGCCCAGGAGGAGGTGGATGTGGCGCGCGCGAAGGTGGACGCGGACAAGGCCCGCCTCGACTCCCTACGCACGGCCGAGCAATACCTCACGGTCACGGCGCCGTTCGAGGGCGTCATCACCGAGCGCAACATTCACCCCGGCGCGCTCGTCGGCCCGCAGGGGTCCGGGGACTCGACTCCGATGCTTCGGCTCCAGCAGGTGAGCACCCTGCGTCTCACCGTGGCGGTACCGGAAGGACTCGCCGGCGCGATCGCGGAAGGGGCCACCGTGTCGTTCACCGTGCGCGCCTTCCCGGCGGTCACGTTCACGGGCACCATCCGACGTATCTCGCACTCGGTCGACCCGGCGACGCGGTCGATGCCCGTAGAGCTCGACGTGGACAACACCGACGGGCGGCTTGCGCCGGGAATGTTCGCCGACGTGCTCTGGCCGGTAAAGCGCACCACGCCTTCGCTCTTCGTACCGGCCTGGGCGATCGTGCAGTCCACCGAGCGCACGTTCGTCGCCAGGATCCGCGATGGCGTCGTCGAGCAGGTGCCGGTGCAGCGCGGAGCGACGCAAGGAGATCTCGTCGAGGTCTTCGGCGCGCTCGCCGATGGTGACACGGTCGCCAAGCGTGGCTCCGAGGAGCTGCGTGACGGCACCCGCGTCGAGGTTCACGCGCCGGCTCCGGCCGGCTCCGCACACTGAAAGGAGGAAGGATGAAGCCGTTCTTGGTCGGTTCGCTGATGTTCCTTGTGTCCCTGTCGGGCCTTGCATGCGGCGGTGCCGAGCCCGCGCCGGCCGCTCCAGTGGCGACGGCGGCAGTTCCACCCGCGCCTGCTTCGCCTGCCGCACCCCCGGTAGCCACCGCGGCGGCTCCCGCCGCGCCGGCTGCGGCGTCGGCTCCCGCAACGCCAAGCGCGCCCGTGGATTCGAACCGCGTCGGCTCGATCACTGGCGGAAAGCCCGAGACGACGGGCGACGTCGTGAAGGTCTCGCTCCCCCGCGACGACGTGAAGGTAGACGTCGATGGCTGGGCAAAGATGCCGCCCTTCATGGGCCTGACATCATGGGCCGCGTTCGTTCCTGGCCAGAAGCCCGGCGTCGAGGCGATGGTGATGGGCGACATCGTGCTCTTCGAAGACGAGGTGAACCCCGCGATGAGCGCCGCCCTGGACGGTGGCCTCGAGGTGACTGCGCTCCACAACCACTTCTTCTTCGACAAGCCGCACGTCTACTTCATGCACATCGGTGGGGAGGGCTCACTCGACCAGCTCGCGAAGGGCGTCCGTGCGACGCTCGACGCGCAGCACGCCGTTCGCGCCAAGGCCGCGCGGCCCGCGAACGCATTCGGCGCGCCACCTCCATCCCCGAGCAAGATCGACGCGGCGAAGCTCGACGAGATCTTCGGCATGAAGGGCGCGTCCAAGGACGGCATGTACAAGGCCACGATGGGTCGCAAGACGCAGGCCGAGTGCGGCTGCACCATCGGCAAGGCGATGGGCGTCAACACGTGGGCGGCGTTCGGGGGCACGGATGCCGATGCGGTGGTCGACGGCGACTTCGCCGTCGCCGAGAACGAGCTCCAGCCGGTGCTCAAGTCGCTCCGCGGCTCGGGCGTGAACATCGTTGCGATCCACTCGCACATGACGGGCGAGAGTCCGCGCATCCTGTTCCTGCACTACTGGGGGCGCGGCAAGGCCGCCGATCTGGCTCGCGCGGTGAAGCAGGCCGTCGACCTGACCGCATGGGACGGCAAGACACAGAGCACGTGAGCGAATCGCTCGTACCGTGCACGGTACGGGAGCTGGCGCTCTACTTCCTCCGGCTCGGCGCGACGGGCTTCGGCGGCCCCGATCGCGCTGGCCGGCCACATGCAGCGCGATCTGGTCGAGAAGCGACGGTGGATCGGTCGCAAGGACTACGTCGAAGGGCTGGCGCTCGCGCAACTGTCGCCCGGACCGCTGGCGGCCCAGCTCGCGATGTATCTCGGCTGGATCCGCGGCGGCGTCTCCGGCGCGACGGCCGCGGGCGTAGCGGGTTGCCGGCGTTCCTCTGGACGGGCCTGCACGGACCCGCGAGCGGCGCGACCCTCGGCCGCATCGCCTGATTCTTCACGAAGGCGGGCGCCTTCGTCTTCGGCAGCGGTCTGGCGATCGTTCCCTTTCTCTACTCGGGAGTCGTGAAGGACTACCAGTGGCTCGACGATCAGCAGTTCCGTGACGCCGTCGCCGTCGCCATGATCACCCCCGGCCCCGTCGTCATGACGGCGGGCTTCGTCGGTTACCTCGCCGCCGGGCCTGCCGGAGCCGCCCTCGCGGCCGTCGGCACCTTCGTGCCTCCCTATCTGGTCGTCGTCCTCGCGGCGAAGAACGTTCGCCGCGCCGGTGCGATCGCAGGTGCCTCGTTCGTCCTGGGAAGGCGCGCCATCGTGGATGGGACGACTGCACTCGTCGCAGCGGCGACCCTGGTCGCGCTGCTCGCGACGAAGCGTGCGCCGGAGCCCGTCCTCATCCTGACCGCAGGGCTCATCGGATTTGCCGTACACCGCTGACCCATCGAGCGCTGACGCGGTTGTCACAGCTGGCGACGACGGTGACACAGTTGTGAGGGCTCAGCGGTACGACGGATCAGCGCTGCAGCGGCGCACCGCTCACTTGTGATGCTTCTCGTTGCTCTCGTTCTCTCGCTTGAGCACCTTGCCGGTCGCGTCGACCTCGATCCCCAAAACCTGGTTGCCGCTCTGGACGTGCGCCTCGTAGACGGTCTGGCCGTTCTCGGTTTCCTGCACGACGTCGAGGATGCGCGCACCACCAGCCTCGCGCGTCAGCGCGTCTGCCGCCGCCTTCGGGATCTTGTCCAGCGATACCGGCGTCTCGTTCTCGTTCCCTTCGTTCTTTTCGTCCGCCTGGACCGTCGTCGCCGTCGCCACGGTCCCTGCCGTCGCCAGCGCCGCAGCCACGAGCCACATCCAACGCTTCATCACAGCACCTCCGTGGCGTGGGGCAGCAAGGCGCATGCCCCATACGACGCTTTCGCGAGGCGGCGCGCCGGCTGCTTGTCGACGAGCCGAGGTCCACCCATGAAGTTCCACACTCTTCGTCGCCGTTGCACCATGGTCGGGCTGGTCGCCGGCTTGCTCGCGCCGGCCGCCGTCGTTCAGGTCTCGGCGGGCAGCGGCCAAGGGGCGAGCGAGGCGGCAGGGGTCGGGAACTCCGCCGGCGCTTCGGTTGCGACCGCACTCGATCCGAGGACAATCACCTCGATCACGGGCGGCAGTCCGGAGGTCTCCGGCAACGTGGTCAAGGTGAGCTTCCCGCGCAAGGACGTGCCGGTCCAGATCGACGGGTGGAACGACGTGCCGCCGTTCATGGGCCTCACGTCGTACGCGTCGTTCATGCCGCTCGACAGCGGTGGCGTGATGGCGATGGGCGACCTCGTGGTCTTCGAGGACGAGGTCAATCCGGTCATGAGCGCGGCGCTCGACGCTGGGCTCGACGTCACGGCGCTTCACAACCACTTCTTCTTCGCCAAGCCGGCCGTCTACTTCATGCACATCGGCGGCAAGGGGAACGTCAATGAAGTGGCCACGGGGGTCAGCGCGGCTCTCCACGCAGCCGCAACCGTCCGCCACGGCGCTTCGCTGCCGCGCCAGTCGTTCGGCGCCCCCGTGAGCGGCCCGAGTCGGATCGATGCGGGGAAGCTCGACGGTATCCTGGGAGTCAAGGGGAAGACGCAAGACGGCATGTACAAGGCGACGTTCGGGCGCAAAGCGACGTCGTCCATGTGCGGCGGCTGCACGGTCGGCAGTGCCATGGGCATCAACACGTGGGCGGCGTTCGCAGGAACTGACGACGACGCCGTGGTCGATGGCGACTTCGCCATCACGGAGGACGAACTCCGCACCGTTCTCCTGGCGCTTCGTCACGGGGGGATCAACATCGTGGCGATCCACTCTCATACGATGGGCGAGACACCACGCATGTTGTTCCTGCACTACTGGGGGCGCGGGCCCGCGGGCGATCTCGCGCAGACCGTGAAGCAGGCCGTCTCGCTGACATCGTGGGACGGCCACCACCCCTGAGACCAGGGCTCACCCGCAAGACTCGCGAGCGCCATGACAGCTCGCGCGTCGAGCGCGCAAGCGGGGACGTCGCCTCGGATCGTCGTGAAAGCGACGGATCGAGTCGTGAACCGTGCTGTGATCTTTGTGAACCGAGCTCGTAGAGCTCGCAGGGCGCCTGTGGGAGCGAGCACGCGCACCGTGCGAGCGATCATGGCGTCCGGTCCACCTTGCACGTCGAGCGTGCAAGCAATGCTAGCTGCGTGTTCCTCTTGCACGTCGCCTTGGACGACCTGCAGAGGCGCTGTGATCCCATGCACGTCGAACGGTCGACCTTGCACGTGCACGTGCATGACTTTCACAGACGCCGGTGAAGCAAGCACGTCGTCTCGTCCATGAATGCCGTCGAGCGTGACAGTTCGCACAGGATCCGTGCGTTCGATCGACGCTCCTTGCACAATTCGCACAGGCGCCGAGCAAGGGATCCCTCGACCCTTGCGAACGAGCACACGCCACGATCCAGTCGGCAACGTCGCTGTGCGAAAGAGCCCAGCCGACGTGCTGAGAATACGAGCCGACGTCACAAGAGTACCGGCGACATTCACGACTCGACGGTTGACGTTCACGACTTTCATCGTCGAACTGTTCGATAGCGTTCGCGATTCGCGAGAGACTCCATCCGCGCAGACGATTCCGTCGTCCGCGACAATCGTTCATCGTGACGCCGTGCTGAGATTGCCGAGCACAGGCTTCGCCAGAGCTCGGGAATTCTCTCCTAGATCTCCGACAATGGAACTTAAGGCGCTTCACCTACCGAGATGCACTTCACACCGCGCTGTTCGAGCAGGCGCCGCAACCGGTAGCGCGACATCCCTGCGAACTTGCACAGCTCGGCGATCTTGTAGAACGCCTTCACATCCGGCTTGCTCGTCATCAGAGATCCTCCTGCGGTACGACGCTCGGACCGTCTCCGCGCACCTGCTCGTAAGCCGTGATCGCGTGCCCACATGCGCGCGTCGCCTCCTCTCTCCAACAAGTCCTAAGGTCCGCGCATCTGCGCGAGCTTGCGCTTCAGCGTCGAGCGGCTGATGCCGAGTCGCTCCGCAGCGCGGGTGCGGTTGCCGCCGACTTCCTCGAGCACTCGCCGGATATGCGCGTCCTGCATCTCGTCGAGAGATGACGGGCCATCCCCTCGCGTCGGCGTGGTCCGCGTGGCGGTCCCCGGTCTCGAGGGGCGCGCGTCCCCCAGCTCCGGAGGCAGGTGCTCGAGGTCGATGGTGGCCCCGCGACCGAGGATCAGCGCACGCTCGAGCGCGTTGCGCAGCTCGCGGATGTTGCCCGGCCATTCGTAGCGCTTCATCGCAGCGAGGGCGCGCTCGGTCACGCGCAGCGGACCCGGGCTGCGCGCCAGTCGAGCGAGCAGGGTCTCGAGAAGGAGCGGGATCTCCTCGCGGCGCTCCCGGAGCGGGGGTAAGAGCACCGGAATGACGCTCAGCCGGTAGTAAAGATCACGCCTGAAGCGCCCCTGGTCCGCCGCCACGCGCAAGTCGACGTTCGTCGCAGCAACGAGCCTCACGTCGGCCGAGAGGGTCCGATTGCCGCCGACCCGACGGAACGACCGCGTGTCGATGAAGGTCAGGAGCTGGGCCTGCACCGAGGGCGTGAGCTCGCCGATCTCGTCGAGGAACAGCGTCCCGCCCTCGGCCGTCTCCACGAGCCCGCGCTTCTGCGCGGACGCGCCGGTGAAGGCCCCGCGCTCGTGTCCGAACAGCTCCGACTCGACGAGCTGCGGCGCGAGGCTCGCGCAGTTGATCTCGAAGAACGGTCGATCGGCGCGCGGACTGTGCTGGTGGATGCGGCGCGCGACCCACGACTTGCCCACTCCGGTCTCACCGAGCAGCAGCACGGTGGCGTCTCGATCCACCGCGGCGAGGTCGGCGTGGGCGAGCGCCTCGGCCACATTCTTCGACAGTCCCGAGGCCGTCTCGCTCTGGGGCGCGCTCACGGCATTGAGCACCTGCGTGGCGCGTCGCCACCTCCCGAGCTCCGTCAGATCGCGTTGGACGCAGGCGATGCGCTGAAGCTGCCCCTGCGCGTCGACGACGCGGAAGAGGGTCTCCTCGACCTCGACATCACGTCCGTCGCGGCGCACACGTGCCACCTCCACCGCGTCGGGGTCGCCACCCGCGAGCAGCCGCCCCTCGCGCTCGCGGAAAACTGCGAGCTCGGTATCCGGCACGAAGCGCTCGAAGGACGCGCCGATCGCGTGGGACGCCGTAATGGCGTAGAGCCGCTCGGCGCCCGGGTTGAACGAGACGATGGCGCCGCGGGGCTTCCACGTGATGACCGCGTCGCGAAGGTTGCGAACGACGTCGGCCAGCTCGCGCGCCTGCTGCTCGGTCTTCAGGCGTTCGGTGATGTCCTCCGAGATGCCGAGCAGGTAGAGGGGCTTTCCGCGCTCGTCGTAGATGGGGATCTTGCGTGTGTGGAGCAGCCGCTCGCCCTTGTACTTCGTCTGGATGGGCTCGACGGGGATGTCCACGATGGTGCGCGACGCGAACGTGTCGCGGTCCTTCGCGTGGAAGAAGTCGGCCTGCTCGCGGGGATAGAAGTCGTGATCGGTTTTGCCGAGAAGCTCGCCGCGGGTGAAGCCGAGGAGCTCCTCGCCCGCGCGGTTGAACCTCCGGAAGGCATGCGTCGCCGCGTCCTTCACGAAGATCATGTCGGGGATGTTCTCGACGATGGCGTGCAGGTACGTGCTGACGTCGGCGAGCTCACGGTCGACGTCCGAGAGGGGCCGGTCGGTGCGCACCGACGCGAGGATCACGTCGCGGTCGCCGTGACGCGCGCGAGCGAGCCGCATGTCGACGGGCGACTCGGTTCCGTCGGCGTGCTTCACATAGGTCGCGACGGCGGCGCCGGGCTCGAGTGTCTTGGCCGCATCCCACCAGCGCGGGAAGAGCGCGAAGGCGTCGCGCGCCAGCAGCTCTTCATGCGAGAACCCGAACGCCCCCTCGTCCCCTCGGTTGACGTCCACGACGCGCAGCGACTCGACGTCGAACACGAGAACGACGTCCGAGAGGTGCCGAACGAGCCCTCCGATGTCTCCGAGCGCCGGCACGACGCGATCGTACGCCGTCGGCCACCGGCCGAGAATGGGCCACTCCGGAGTGGCTCTGGCCCATTCTGAGCCGCATCGACGGTCCACTCGAAGTGCCAGACTCCAACGATTTCATCGAGGTGCGCGTGTAGGCAAAGGTGGCTCCAGCCGTGCAAAGCGGCGGCGTCCAACACGGAGCACACCCATGACGGTCCAGCGATTCGCATGGCTCGGGGCCTCTTTGACGTTGATGGCGGCGTGCAGCGGCGGGCGCGGGCACGAAGGCGAGAGCTTTCAGAGCTCCTCATCGAGCGCGACGGCGACCGGCGTTCCCACGTCGGCGGTCCGGCAGCTCCCCTGGGCGGGCGGAACCGGCGCGTTGACTCCATGGGGAGGAACGGACCCGGCGAAGTGGCGACCGGAGGCGATACTCGCCAACGCGGTGTCCGAGGCGCTCAACGCTGCTTGGGCGCAGCCGGGAGCGGCCGATGCGGTCGTCGCCGTGCCGGTGGCGATGCAGTCGAGCAACTTCTTCGAGTTCGGCGATGGGCAGTCGAACGCGGCGCCATCCTTCGGGTGGTGGAACGGAGGCGCGCGTCCCCCCGTCGTCGCGACGCTCGTGCGCTACTCGGGATCGGCGTCGAAGATCTTCTTCAGGTTCAATGCCAACCTGCCCGCCGGCACGAGCACCTTCGCGCTGCAGGTCACCGAGAACGGAAGCACGCAGACCGCCACGCTGAACGCGACGCCAGACGCGTCGGGAGATCTGACGGCCGAGTGGGATCCTCCGTCGAGCCTCGGCCTCGACAATCCTCTGAACAAGACGGTCGTCCTCGTGCACCCGCAAGGCTGGAACGATTGGTTCCCCGTCTGGTTCCACTTCCCTGTGAGGTCCATCGCCGCCTTCAAGGCGACGGTGCCGCAATCGATGCAGACGTTCGCAGATGGCGGGGACATTCAGGACCACGAGCGCGTGGGCTCGGCGGCGAACGGCGGCTCGACAGCCAACGTGCGCTTGCGCCTGCAGAGCCACCAGTTCGGCGCGACGAACTACAGCTACTTCAACCCGCAAGACGTTCACGCCATCTTCCCGTTCCAGGGCCACAACTACGTAACGGGCGTCGGGCAGGGCTGGACGTGGGTCGCGGACCAGAGCCGCACGCCGTTCAAGATCATGTACACCTGCTTCCAGCAGCGCACTCCGAGCGCGGAAGCGACCGCGCAAGACGGGGGCGTTCCGAGCGGCGGCGGCTGGCACAAGATCACCGATCCGGCGGAGACGGTACTCAACGATCTCGAGGCGGGCCCGGTCGCGCTCGGCGCGGCGCAAGCCAACCCGCTGCCGGCGTCGATGCTTCCGACCGGCGGCTACTCCTACGGGCTCACCGACATCGCCACGGTGCGCTTCGTTCATCCGGGCGAGGCGTTCATCACGCCCCGCGGCGGCGCGGTCACCGACGCGCAAGGCCAGCCCTGGGACCAGGCCAACTACCACTGGTACTTCTTCCAGCAGGCGCAGGACGTGTGCACCGAGGAGTGGGTGAGCCCTGTCGTGCCCGACGCGGCGCTCGACTTCGTCGGCTCCGCGGTATCGGTGCAGTTCGAGGCCGACAGCGCGACGACCAGCTGGGGCCAGAACGTCTACGTGGTGGGCGATCGCCCGGAGCTCGGGGCGTGGAACCCGCAGAAGGCCCTGAAGCTCGCGCCGACGGCTTACCCGTCATGGATGGGGACGATCGCCCTACCGCAGGGGTCCTCGATGAGCTTCAAGTTCATCAAGATCGACGGCTCGGGCAATGTCGTTTGGGAGGGCGGCGGCAATCGCTCCTACGCGACTCCTGCCGTCGGCGGCCTGTACGCGGGCACGTGGCAGAACTGAAGCCCGTGCTCATCTTCGCGGAGGAGTCAGGCGTGGGCGCTGGGCCGCGTCCGAGGGTGCGGGGGCACTCGTTCGACCAGGGCCTCGCCGATGAGCCCATACAGGCGCGCCAGGTCGTAAGGCTTTGCGAGGAAGTAGGGCGTACCGACGGCGGCAGCGACCTGGGTCAGACCGAGTACGCCCGAGATGAGCACGATCGGAACCTCCTCCATGCCCGCGTCGTGCAGGAACATCGCGTACGCCACCTCCGGCCCGGTCAGCACCGGCATCTCCACGTCGAGCGTACCCGTACCGTAGTCTTGATCGCCGTCAGCTGGCTCTGGTCGGGGATTCGCTGGGTTTCTCGGGATTCGCGGAGCCTTGCGAGTACGTGCAGGTCGATGGCCACGGCCGAAGCCGCAGAAGAAAGGGGGCGTGCCCGGCTGTCAGCGAAGAGCGGTCCTCCGGACCGCGTCGGCCAGCGCGGCGAGGCTGAACGGCTTTTCGAGACACGGAGCGTCGAGCGCCGCCAAAGCCGCGCGCTGAGGCTCGCCGAGGGCCCCGCCGGTGATGAAGACGAGGCGGCGAGCGTGCCCTTTTCCCGCATGCGCGATCGCCTCGTAGAGCTCGAGCCCACTCATCCCGGGCATCGACACGTCGGAGAGGATGCAGTCGAACTCCGCGGCGGCGCAGAGATCCAGCGCCTCCCGCGCGCTCTGGACCACCGTCACGTCATGCTCGCTCAGGGCGTTTCGGATGGTCGCGCCGATCGCCACCTCGTCGTCGACGACGAGCACCCGTGCGCCGACGAAGCTCGACGTGGACTCCGGTTCCCGCTCCGCCCGTTGCGAAGGTCGATCGGCCGCCGGTAGCCAGAACCGCACACGCGCGCCGAGCCCCATGTCGCTCTCGACCGAGATCTCGCCGCCGTACGCAGTCACGATCCCGTGGCAAACGGCAAGACCGAGGCCCGTGCCCATGCCGACAGGCTTCGTCGTGAAGAACGGGTCGAAGATCTTGTCTCTGACCTCTGCCGGGATCCCCACGCCCGTGTCTGCGATCTCGACGAAGACGCGTTCTCGCTCGGAGTAGGTCCGCACGGTGATCGTGTTGCGGTCCGGCGCGTCCTCGGCCATGGCGTCCGCGGCGTTGCAAAGGAGGTTGACCAGCACCTGCCCCAGCCGGAACTCGTTGGCGCGGGCGGGCCGCGACGCTTGGTAGTCCCGGACGACGGTCGCGCGGTGTCGCAGCTTGGCGGCGGCGACGTCGATCGCCGCATCGAGCGCACGATCGACGTCGACAGCCCCCACCGGCGTCTCGTCTCCCCGACTGAACGAGCTCAGGGCACGCACGATCTGTCGGACGCGTTCGCCCCCCTCGCGCGCTCGCTCCAAGGCCTGAAGCACGTCGACGCGCGACCGCTGGTCGAGAGGCTCGCTCTTCGAGAGACACTTCGCGACGAGCTCGAGGTTCAACAACAGGTAGGCGAGGGGGTTGTTGATCTCGTGCGCCGTGCCGGCGGCCAGCCGACCCATCGACGCCATGCGATCCGCGAGCAGCAGCTGCGCCTGGAGCTGCTTGCGCTCGGTGATGTCGCGCACGATGGCCTGGAGTTGCCCGTTGGTCATGCGTCTGCCGCTCAACTCCACCGACACGAGCGTGCCGTCCTTGCGCCGCAGGCGGCGCTCGCCCGTGAGGGTGCCCGTCAGCATCAGGTTGTGCACCCGCCTGGGGAGCTCGCTGGACAGCTCGGACGGGTCATAGACGTCCGCGATGCGCATCCGGCACAGCTCCTCGCGGGTGTACCCGAGCAGCTTGCACGCAGCTTCGTTGGCATCGATGTAGCGCGTCGTCTCGTCGCTGAGGAAGATGGCGTCCTCTGCTTGCTCGACGAGCGTGCGGTAGCGCTCCTCGCTTTCGCGCAGGCGCTCCTCGGCGGCGCGCCTACGCTCCGCGGCGTCGATGGCGTCGAGCGCGAACCCGATGTCCACGGCCAGGTCGCCGAAGAGGGCAACCTCGTCGGGATCGAAGCTGTTCACCTCGCTCGAGTAGAGACTCAGGACCGCCACGACGTCGCCGGCGCGATGCACCGGGAACCCCGCGCTGGAGCGATAGCCCCGGGCGAGCGCGGCGTCCCGCCAAGGCGAGACGTGGAGATCTCGCGCCAGATCGTTCGCGACGCATGGCCGGCGCTCGTGCACGGCGGTCCCGGAGGGGCCGCGCCCGTAGGGGGTCTCTCCGAGATCGATGCGGATCTGGTCCAGGTAACCTTCGTCGTGTCCGGCGGAGGCAACTGGCAACACGCGCGAGGCGGCCCGATCGACGAAGCCGATCCACGCGAAACGAAAACGGCCCTCTTCGACGGCGATGCGGCAGGCGCGATCGAAGAGCTCCTTCTCGCCTGCTGCGTGGACGATAACCCTGCGCACCGCGCTCACCACGGCGTAGGCGCGGCTCAGCTGGGCGAGGCGCCTATCCCCTTCCCCGGTCATGGGCCCCAGGGTGCACGTCAGGCACGCGACCCGCAAGACGCGGCACCGGCGACCGCGACCAATGACATCCCGAGCCCGTACACGAATTCCTCACGCGACTCGACCGGGTCGCGTTCGCGCTCACGGCCGACCAGGGCGGGCCGCACATCATCCGCGCGCGCGATGGGGACTTCGTGACGTGCCTCGCCGCCACCTTCTCCTGCGCCATCCTGTCGGCGACCGTGCTCGTTGCTCGTTCGAGAAGGGCGCGATGCCCTCGGGGAAGCGGCCGGCGAGGAAGAATGAGGAGGAGGAGGGGGGACGACGACGACGACTCGGCTGACTGAGCGGGTCGCCGTGGAAAAGCGCTGTTTCTGAGCGGACTTAGCTGAGCGGTTGCCAGCACGACTGTCGCACCTCATACTCCTTTGGCGATCTTGAAAGCGACTTTCAACATCGGCCGCGGCCTCCTTCTCCTTTTGCCCGCTGCCGCGGTGGTCCTGGCGTTCCTTGCCTGGCGTTCGCCCGCGCCCGCGGCGCAAGTGGCAACTGCACCCGAAGTCGGCAACGCCCAGCGCCTGGTCGCCATCCTCCAGTACCTGGAGAGCGACTACCCGGCGGCCGTGGCAACCGGAGATGCCTCCGAGCTCGCCGAGCAGCGATCGCTCTCGGCGGAAGCTGCGGCCGAAGCAGCGCACCTGCCCGATCCCCGCGCCTTCGCGGATCGCGTGGGATCGATCAACGCGCGCGTGCGCGAGGGTCGCGACGCCGCCGGCGTGAGCGCCGACTGCGCGGCGCTCGTGGACGACCTGGTGACAGCGAACGGCATCGCGCGAGCGCCGCTGGCCGCTCCGGACCTGAAACAGGGCTCTGCGCTCTACGCCGAAAACTGCGCCTCGTGCCACGGAGCGAGCGGCCGCGGAGATGGCCCCGCTGCGGCCGCGCTCAAGCCCAGGCCCGCGGACTTCCACGCCGACGAGGTGATGTCGAGCCTCACGCCGTTCAAGGCGTTCAACGTGATCCGCTTCGGAGTCCGCGGAACCGCGATGACCCCGTTCACGGCGCTCGACGAGCGGCAGCGCTGGGCACTGGCCTTCTACCTGTTCACGCTTCGGCAGCCTTCCTGCGATCACGCCGCGCCGCGCGCATCTCTCGACGATCTCGCGAATCGCTCCGACGCAGACCTCGGGAACGCGCTGGGCGCCTCGCAGGTGGCCTGCCTTCGACGCAACCTGCCCGAGCTGGATGCGCCGGGTCTACTCGCCGCGGCGCGCGCACGCGTCGAGCAAGCCTCGCGCATCGCCGACGGCGGCGATCCGGCACAGGCAGAGGGCATGGTGCTCGACGCGTACCTGACCGACGTCGAACCCGCCGAGGCGTGGCTGCGCGCCCGGGATGCGCAGCTCGTGACGCAGCTCGAGTCGTCGTTCACGACGACGAGGGCCGCGCTGCAGCGACGCGATCCGGCCGCGCATCAGGAGGCGGTGCGCTTGGTGACGCTGCTCGACCGAGCTGCGGGGCCGCACGCCAAGACGACCGCCGCCTCAGCGTTCGGATTCTCCGCGCTCGTCATCGTGCGTGAGGGCTTCGAGGCCGCCGTGATCATCGCGGCCCTGCTGGCCGTCGTGAAGAAGCGCAAGGAGACGGCGCGCGCGCGTCTCGTGCACGCGGGATGGGTGTCGGCCCTGGTCGTCGGGGCCATCCTCTTCGTGCTCGGCCGGAAGGTGCTGGCGGGCGCCATGAACGAGAAGCTCGAGGGCTGCCTCGCCTTCGTCGCCACGGCGATGTTGCTGCACGCAGCGCTGTGGCTCAACGCGCGCTCGACCACGCGTCGCACGATGGGGTCGCTCCGCGAACGCACCCGCGGAGCCCTGGATCGAGGTGGTCTCGCCCTCTTCGGAATCGCGTTCCTCGCGATGTTCCGCGAGAGCTTCGAGACGGCGGTCTTCCTGGAGGCCCTCTCCATCGACGCACGCACGGCCGTCATCTGGGGCAGCTTGACGGGAGCCGCGGTGCTGCTCGGGCTCGTCTTCTCGGTGAGCCGCCTCGGCCTGCGGCTGCCCATGACGTCCCTGTTCAAGGTGTCGACCGTCGTCCTCTTGGTCACGGCGGTCGTGCTGGTCGGTCAGGGCGTGCACTCGTTCGAGGAGGTGGGGCTGCTGCCTTCTCGGCCGCTGCCACTGTCGCCGGTCGAGTTCCTGGGCATCTACCCCGACCGCATCGGGCTCTTCGCGCAGCTCGTCGTGGCCCTCGCGCCGCTGCTCTGGAAAGTGTGGTCCAACCGTACGCCGGCAGGTCCGCGCATCGAGGGCGCAGAGCCGAAGCCGGGTGAGTGAAATCGGGAGGATCGACGGTCACGATCCTCCCTTCGGTTGCTAGTACACGGTCGTGATCCGGTCTCGTGTTGCATGGCTCCTGGTCGTGACCCCCCTCGCGCTCGCCTCGTGCGCGTCGTCCCGCACCACGGTGCTCTCGCTTGCCCGCTTGCAGTGCGCCACGTGCGCCGACTCCCTCGCCAAGGAGCTGTCGCACCAGAGCGGCGTTCGGAGGGCGACGTTCGACCGACGGCGTGCCGAGCTCACGGTCGTGGCCTCGCCGTCGGTGGACGCAATGACGCTCGCGCAGTCGATGCCGAAGGATGAACCTTTCGACATCCTCCCGGGCCCAGGTCGTGGCAGCTACGTCGCGTGGAGCCTGCCGCCCGCTGGTGCCGACATGAAGGTCGCCGTCACCGACGGGGCCGATGTGGCCGACCTCGGGAGCCTCGTCGTCCCGGGCAAGGTGACGCTCGTCGACTTCTCGGCCATCTGGTGCGAGCCCTGCCGCTCGCTCGAGGAGCACGTCGGCGCTCTGGCGGCGAAGCGGCAGGACCTCGCGTACCGCAAGCTCGACGTTGGCGACTGGGACTCGCCGCTCGCGCGTCACTACCTCGCCCAGGTGCCCTCGCTCCCCTACGTCATCGTGTACTCGAAGTCGGGACAGCGCCTCGATGCCTTCGCCGGCCTGGACCTGAAGCGCCTCGACGCCGACATCGACCGAGGCGCGCAGTGAGGTTTCTCCAGCTCTCGGTCGTCGCGGTCGCCGTGGCATGGCCGACCCTGAGCTACGCCGAGGCCTGAGGCGCCTGATCGAACCCGAACCTGCCGGTCGGCGGGTTGGAAACGAGCGCGATCGTCCCGGGGCGGCTCGAGCTGCACCTGTCGGCCTTCTACCTCGATGCCGTCAGCCAGCATGAGGAGGACTGCCCCGACATCGGGCCGCAGTGCGCGCGCTCGCCGCCGCCGACTCCGTACATCCACCACGTCGAGCTGCAGTCCGAAGAGACGGACCTCGACGCGGCCTACGGTGTGACGACGTGGCTCGCCGCCGAGATCCGCTTCCCGCTTCGCGTCGTGCACGAGCACCCCACGTACTTCACGCTCGCGGGACAGCAGATGGTGGGCTTCACCGACATCCATCACCGCGAGGAGACGCTCTTTGGTCCCGGCGATCCCTGGCTCGTGGCTCGCGTGGGCGCGTCCACGGGCAAGCTGGTCACCGCGGCTCGCGTGGGAGTCACCGTGCCGCTCGGCAGCACGGTGCCGGACCCGTACGTTCTCGGACGCGAGGGACTGCCGCACGAGCACATCCAGTTCGGCACGGGCACCGTCGTGCCGATCGTGGGCGGAGGACTCGCGTACGACGCCGACTTGGTGCAGCTCTCGCTCTCGGCGATGGCGTTCTTCCCTTCGTACGCAGACGGATACGGCTACCGCGCGCCCTCGCACTGGTTCGTGTCGGCTCGCGGGACGCTGCCGCTGCTCGGTGGCGCGCTGCGGCCATACCTGGCGACCGACGTGACGCACACCGGTCGCGAGGTCTGGCAGGGGCTCTACGGCGGGGAGAGCTACGCCATCACCGATCTGCTCATCGGAGGCGGGCTCGCCTGGCGCTTCGCGCCTCCCTGGACGGTCGAGGGCGGCGCCCGCTTCCCGGTCGTGCACGACACGCAGGGAGCAAGCTACGACTATCCGGCGCTCTTCGAGCTGAGCCTGGGGACGAGCTTCGATCTGCTCCCTCGCTGATCCGTCGGTTCGTGCGCCGCGAGGTTGCTACGATCCGAGGTAGAGGAGTGTCACGTCGTCTTCACGTCCGCGAGCGCTCGCTACCCCTACATCCTCACGTGCTCCGTGACCGGTTGCGGCTCGAGAGCTCCTGGTCGCCTGTACGACCACACGCGCAGCCGTTGACGCGCGGTCGCGCCGAAGCGCACGATCACAGCGCGCCGCCGAGTCGCTAGTTCCAGTGAACACCGCCTCTTCATCCCCCTCCTCCTCCTCGACGCGCATCGGCTCCACGCTGCGCGGCAAGTGGACACTCGAGAAACTGCTCGGCGAGGGCGGAATGGCGAGCGTGTACGTGGCCCGACACACCATCGGCCGGCTCGATGCGATCAAGATCCTGCATCCGGCGCTGGCGGCGACGCCCCAGCTGCGCGCGCGGTTCGAGCAGGAGGCGCGCGTCGTCAACCGCTTCCGGCACCGCGGGGCGGTCGAGGTGCGGGACATGGACACCACCGAGGACGGCGCGCCGTTCATCGTGATGGAGTTGCTCGAGGGCGAGACCCTGTCGGCGCTGGCACGCCGCACCGGCGGTCCGCTCGACGTGGCGACGGTGCTGCAGATCGCCGACGAGGTGCTCGACGTGCTCGCGGCGGCGCACGCGCAGGGCATCATCCATCGCGACATCAAGCCGGACAACCTGCTGCGGCTCGCCGATGGGCACATCAAGGTGCTCGACTTCGGCATCGCACGCGTGCGCGAGGGGCTGGGCGAGGGCATGAAGACGCGCACCGGCACGACCCTCGGCACGGTCGCGTACATGCCTCCCGAGCAGGCCAAGGGCATCGACATCGACGGCCGGGCCGACGTCTATGCCGTGGGCGCGACCATGTTCCGGCTGCTCGCCGGGCGTCGCGTGCACGAGGCCGACACGGAAGCCGAGCGATTCGTCAAAGTCGTGTCGGAGCCGGCGCCGCCTCTCGCCTCGGCCGCCCCGCATGCTTCCGCGCAGGTTTGCGCGGTGGTCGATCGCGCGCTCGCGTTCGATCGCGAGCGCCGGTACGCGGACGCGACGACGATGCAAACGGACGTGCGCGCCGCCGCCCGGGGCGAAGCGCCGCTCCACACCAGTGCTCCGACGAAGGCGGCTCCCGCGGTCGCGGCGCTGGCGCCGGAGCGCTCATTGACACCCGCGCCCGTCGAGGTTCCGACTCGCGCGGAGCGCGCTCCGCGACCTGCCGCGCCGATGGAGGCCGCCACCCGCATTGCACCCGACCTCCGGTCGCAGGTGCCCACGGTGGCCGGGCAGGTTGCGAGCGTGCCGGCGATGTTCCCCACTGCAGCAACGCGAGCTGTCACGCCGCCCGTCGCGACCGCGACGCCACCGGTTGAAGCGCGGCCGCCGCACCGGCAATTCCGCACCGGGATCGCGATCGCGGTCGCTGCGGCCGCGTTGCTGGCGCTCGTTCTCGTCGCTTTTCTCGTCCTTGGCGGCGCGGGTAGCTCCGTGACGCCTGCGCCCTCGGCGCTTTCGAGCGCGGGATCGACCGGCGAGCCTCTCACGACCGGCTCGCCCCCCGCCGCCGCACCGACCCAACGAACGACCGTCTCGCCGGCTCCCGCCCCTATGCCTCCCGCACCGCCTGGCAAGCATGGCCACGGGAGGTGAGCCCAGCGTCACTGGACGAGTTCGACGCAGTGAC
The DNA here is from genome assembly GCA_036393165.1 of Polyangiaceae bacterium. Lineage (GTDB taxonomy): Bacteria > Myxococcota_A > Polyangia > Polyangiales > Polyangiaceae > Palsa-1150. The sequence goes on from DASVWO010000479.1 coordinate 41,679, forward strand.
CCATCGTGCACGGAATGCCGTAACAGCACTGCGCTGACGTCGTGCACACCTGACCCGTAAAGCGCGCAGCCCGCGTCGGAGCCGCCGGAGGGACTGCCCGACGAGCTTCCGGAACCGCTGCTCGAGGACGAGCCGCCGCTGGACGAGCCGCTTCCGCACGCGCACGTGCCGTGCGCGCTGCCGTTGGGCACCAGGCACGACCCACCCGCACTCTGACCACGCGGCCACGCGGCGGAGCCTGGAAGGCGAACCGTTCCCAGCACCCCGGGCAGAGCCCCGAGACCCAGACGTGGCCGTCGCGCTCCTCGAGCTCCGTCTCAGCCAGCTCCGACTCTCGCTGCAGCATGCCGTCGATGAGGGCAACCGCCGTTCCCGGACGACGGAGGAGGCTGCGACAGGCCCGACACCGTCCGGCCATTGGACTGACCGTGCATCGTCGCTTGCTCAGTGCCCTGACGGTGCTCGTGCTCTGGACGATGGGCTATCTCGCCTACGTCATGGGCAACAGCGTACGGCCGTCGGGTCCCGCAGAGCCGCCCGCGCGCGAGGATGCACGTGATGCCGGCGAGGGATGAGTGCGCGGCCTAAGCCTTCATTGGGCGCAGACGGCGTTCTTGCAGTTGCCCGAGCAGCACTGGTTGTCTTGCGTGCAGCCCAAGCCGTTCGCAACGCACGCGCACGTGCCGGTGTTGCAGAAGCCGCTGCAACATTGGGAGCCGCTCGCGCACGCGTTGCCGCCCGCGAGGCAACTGCCGCCGCCTTTGCACACGCCGTTGCTGCAAGTGCCGCTGCAGCACTCGGAAAACGACTGACACGCCGACCCTCCGGGAAGGCAGCTGGGGCCAGGTCCGCCGGGGCCGGGTCCATTGCTGCAGGCAGCGACGACGAGAAACGAGAACAGCGCCGGAATGGTCAGGTAGCGGATCTTCATGGTGGGTGCTCCCATCGTTCGCTGCGAAAAGCTCGCCCGCACCGACGAGTCTATCAATCGTTGCGCACGCCGTTCTGGATCGCGCTGTCGCGGCTCGCGGACGATGGTGAGCTACCACGCCTTCTGGAGGCTGGCCTTCGTAGCCGTTCCGAACCACACCCTTGGGGGAGTGGTGCTGCGCACCCTCGAAGCAGTTGGCTGATGGGGTGCGCGAGGACTGACAAGAGGGCCGCGTCGATGTCCGACCCCATGCCCGGGCCTGCTTGACGTTCGCGGGTTCCATCCGATGTGTCGATGCGGCTCTTGGGGGGAATCCGCGGCGGCTGGAGTTGCGTCGCGTGAGTCCACCAGGTTGATGCGAAGTCCCGAAGCGCGGCCTCGTCCGCGATGTCCACGGGAAGTGGACGCGGGATCCAGGTGTTGGCATGTCGATTCGATGGGAAACGATCGTCGGTCTCGCGCGCGAGGTGGATGCAGCTTGCGCCGAGGGAAGGAGTGCACCGGGCGACCTCGTCGCTCGGCTCGCGCGAGGTGTGATGGAGTTCCAGCGAGAGCTCGCCGGTTCCTGTGAGTCGGCCAGCCGGCCGCCGCGTTCGAGACGGTCCGCAAGTTGAGGGGCGACGCGCGCAAAACCGCTTCGGCTGCATCGGGGTTGACCCTGCAGAGCAGGTTGCCGAAGCACGCGCTGCGGCAGACGGTCTACCCCGCCGCTTGTTGCTCGATGACCCGGTTCACCAAGTGCACCAGCTGGTCCGGCTCGCAGGGTTTCGCCACCACCGCGGCGACCGCCCGATGGCCTCTCTCCGGGATCAGATGAACGAATGCGGAGACGATGACGACGGGGACCGCCCCGATGAACGCATCGCGGGCCAAGTGCGCGGCGAGCTCGCACCCATCCAGTCCGGGCATCACGAAATCGGCGACGATTGCGTCGGGACGAACGCTGCGTGCGACCGAAAGGCCATGCTGGCCGTCCTCCGCGACCGCGACGGTGAACGACCCCAGGCTGCGCAGGGCCTGCGCGTACTCGGCGCAGGCGTCTGGATCGTCATCGACGACGAGTACGAGTCGCGACGCGGCTTCCGCCTGTCGGTCGTTCGAGAGGTCGTCGCGTGTCCGCGGCTGGACGAGCAGCGTGAGCAGCCGGTCGAGGTCCACGGGCTTGACCATGTGCTCGTCGAATCCGGCTTCGCGGGCGGCTGCACGGTCTGCCGCCTGACCGTATCCGGTGAGGGCGATGAGGCGCGTACCCGCCAGGTCCGCGTTCGCACGCACACGACGGGCGAGCGCCAATCCGTCGAGGCCGGGCAACCCGATGTCCACCACGGCGACTTGCGGTCGCGCGCTCTCCACCAGGGCCAAGCCCCCGATGCCCGTCGCGGCGGACAGGCACCGGAAGCCCGCTTGCTCGACCCACGCGTGAAGCATCAACCGGCAGTCGTCGTTGTCATCGATGACAACGACCAGCGGCAGCTCGGGCCGCTCGTCGCGCGAGTCCTTGGCGTCGACCGACATGTTCGAGCACAGGCTCGCAATGCTCGTGCCTGAGATGTCCTCCGGCGAATCCGCGTGCGCGCGCCGAGTGATGTGGCGGCCTGCCTCGCTGTCACGCGATGCTTGTCAGTTCTGGAACGGGAACATCGCCAGGTGGTCCTGCCAGACGGTCCCCTCGCCGGAGTTCGGCGTACCGTTCCAGTCCGTGATGAGCACGTTCTGCGAATCGCCCCAGGGATCCCAAGTCCACGCGAGGTAGTCCAGTTCTGGCCGTCGGCGTAGCTGAGAAAACCGGGGAGGAATGGGTCGGGCGGTGACGTGTTGTCGCCGGTCTCGCCGATGAGGATCGGATACGTCGTCCCGATGGCGGGGTCCGGGACAAGATCGCGGACGGCGGCGCACGATGACTTCCGGTCGTCCGATGACCGGCGCGGTCGAGGGGTACGCCGTGATCTGCTGCACCGGCTCGAAGCTCGGCGGGCCGGACCGCGCCGCCAGGAGGAATCCGGTGCGCGCGCGTGCATTTCC